>NZ_JBYIPT010000008.1:0-157853 GCF_057707225.1 Microbacterium sp. bgisy189
GAGGATGCCGCTGGACAGGCCGTTGCCGACTCCGAGCACCGCGGCGAACATCGCGAACCACATCGCGGCCTGGGGAAGATCGTGCGTGAACGCGAGCGCCAAGAACCCGGCGCCCATCAGTCGTCCCGCGACTCGATCGCCTCCTGCCCGCGGCGACGGCGCTGGCCGTACGACACGATCGCCGGCAGCACGGCCGCGATCGCCAAGTCGGTATTGGCTCGACCGGCCCGCCCAGACGACGCGGACGAAGAGATCCTCGAGCACGGCATCGACTTCCGCTACCTCGTGATCGGCGACGGTGGGCAGCTGTACAGCTCGCCCGAGGCACCTCCCGAGGCACCGGCCAAAATCGTCGTCGACGCTGACTCCTTCCTCGAGGGCGAGCTGCGGCGGGAGCGGGTGGGCACCCAGGGTCGTCGCGAGGGCGGCTTCGAGTTCATCGGCGTTCGCACCGGGGATGGCCTCGTTTTCCGTGTGGTATCCATCGGACACGTGACACCCGGCGACCGAGTCTTCCCCGACGCTTGGTGCTCGAGGTGCCGACCTGCGCCGCAGACCCGCACGGGTATGCCGTGATCTCCGGCACCGTGTTCGCCGCGGTCATCGCTCTGCCGCTCGTCGCGGTCGGTCTCGTCACCGTCGCCCTGCAGTCAGGCTGCAGGAAACTGCTCCCAGTGCCCCTCGGAGATGACTTCGACGACGCCGTCGACCACGCTGATCGCGGTCTGATCGTCGATCGCATACGACGGGATGCCGATGCGCGCCGCCCACTCGCGAGCGCATTCGAGGGTGTTCTCATCCCAGCCGGGGTAGTCGAGGTGCGGAAAGATCGCGAAGTCGACGAGGCCGAGCGTTTCGTCGCCGCCGTCGGGGTCGCGGTCGACGAACTCGGGCCCGATGCGGGGGGTCATCACCATGCTGCCGGCGCTCACGCCGACCCACACGGTGTCATCGAGTTCGGGCAGGACTGCGGCAAGGCCGGACCGCCGCATCCATTCGGCGAGGTAGACCGCCTCGCCGCCGTCGACCAGCAGCACGTCGGCGGCGAGCACCCACGGCCGCCAGCGCTCTGCGCCGATGCTCGGGAGTGCGGTGAGTTCGAGGAGGCCGACCGACTTCCAGCCGAGGCCCGTCATCGAGGTGTGACTCGGCCACGTGTCGGCGGTCGAGTTGAACGCGGTCGTGGGGCTGCACGCCGGCTGCCCCCACTGCGCGGTCGGCACGAAGAGGGCGTTCGCCTCGCCGATCGGCTTGCCGAGCATTCTTTCGAGCGCGTTGCGGATGCTGTCGTTCGTGATCCCACCCGACGTGAGCAACAGTTTCATGCGGTCAGTCTGCCGCGCGAGACTTCACGAATGTCACGCTTCACGCACGAAATCGTGACATTCGTGAAGTCTCGCGGAGTCGGTGGATCAGCTGCGCGGGTCGCGGATGGCTGCGGCGAACAGCAGCCAGTCCGTGTCGGTGTGGGCGATCTGGAACAGGAACGGCCTGTCGAGGTGCAGTTGCCGGTCTGGCGCCGCGGGGGCGGCGCTCGCTTCCGCACCGATCTCGGTGAGCGCTGCGGCGACGGTCCCCTCCTCGTCGATCCGCAGAACGGTCTGCTGCGATGCCTGGGCGACGCACAGCTCACCAGGCACCCCGCCGATGCCCGACAAATCCGCGTCGCCCGTACAGCCGATCGATGCGACGCCGAGTGCCGCCAGCGACGGCAGGAGGTCGAGCGTGCCTGCGGTGTCGACCTTGGGGAGTGCGAGATCGAGCGGCTCCGGCGACGCGACGTCGAGTGCGGCGTCGAGGTCCGCGAGCAGGTCGGCGGAGGCCGCGGCGGGATCGATGCCGGTCGGCGGCAGCACGACGTCGGCGTGCAGCGCATCGTTGTACGGCAGCCGGGCGGCACGCCAGCCATCGACTTCGACGTAGGCGAATGGTTCGATGCTGTGCATCATGTCGACGTCGACCCTGTCGCCGCCGGGCAACATGAACGGCTGCGGAAACGTGGCCGCTGTTCCGAACGGGGTCTGCCACTGCGCCGCCAGCAGAATCGCGTCCTGCAACACGAGGCGCAGGTCGGGATTCGGCGAGATCGCGCTCTCGGGGATCAGTCCACCGGTGTGGTGATCGGCCCACGCGTCGAGTGCGTCCTTCGCCGCGGCGCCGTCGAGGTCGATGTGATGGATGCCGGCGTCGTACACCTCGGCGATCGTCGCGAGGTAGTCGTTGCTGACCTCGAATCCCTCATCGACGACCACCTGATCGGCCAGGTGCACGATCGGCTCGTCCGGCAGGTCGTCGCCCGTGGCATCCCTGGGATCTCCGTCGAGTGGCGCAAGCGCCCCGCGCAGTGCGGCGAACGCGTCGCGGCGATCGTCGCCGCTGGCACCGAGGGCCGTTTCGAGCTGCGCGAGGGAGTCGCCGCGTGCGCCCTCACTGAGCATCGACAGCGCGACTTGCAGACTCGACGGTGAGACGACGGTGTTCGCGTCGTCGGCGGCCGCGGAGAGCAGTGCCATACCCGCCTCGCGCGACGCTGCGACGACATCTGGCAGTGCTGCCGCGTCGGCGGTCGAGACGGTGCGCGCGGCGACGTCGGCACGGACGAGCCCGGCATCCGCTCGATTCTCGCTACCCGCGCAGCCGACCAGCAGGCTCACCGAGATCGCGGCGGCAGCGACAGCGGCGCACTCGGGTCTGCTCCTCATGACCGGGAAGTGTCTGCCCCGGGCGGATCGTCTCGACGCGTTCACGCCGCGACGGGCGTACGCTGTGGGGCACGAACGGAGGAGCCGCCGTGACCGAGCACACCGAGCATCATGTCGAGCCGCACGTGCCTCGCCCGGGCGAGACGACGATCCCCGAGCTCGAGGACGACGAGACGATCGCGCCACGACCGGAGGAAGAGATCGCCGACGAGCTTCGCGCCGAACCGGATGTCGCGGATCACAGCGGTCGGCACGACTGACACTGTCGGGACTGCCGCATAGGCTCGGTCCGTGGCGACCCTCGATGATGTGCGCGCGATCGCGGCCGGGCTTCCGGGTAGTGAGGAGCGCGCGACGACGGGTGGTGTGGCGTGGTTCGTGCGCCGCAAGCCGTTCGCGTGGGAGTGCCACCCGTGGCCGAGCATTCCCGCCGACGTCCGTGAGATCGTCGCGACTGAACTCGTCGTCGGTGTGAAGATCGCCGACCGGGTCGACGCCCTCGCGCTGCGCGAGATGCTGCCCGACGTCTTTCTGCCCGCGACGACCGCGTGGGGCGAGCCGAAAGTCGCGTTCCGTATGGCTGGCATCGAGCCGGATCACCTCGCCGAACTCGTCACCGAGGCGTGGCGCGCGCAGGCTCCGAAGTACCTGCAGCGCGAGTTCGACGACGCCGCCGGCTGACGGCACCCTCACATGGCCGGCATCCCCGTTGAGAGGAAGCGGTAACACGACTGTGCCGTCGTGGGCACTTCGGGGGTAACGGGGCGGTCGTAGGTTCGGTGACCATACCGCTCGACCCCTCGTCTTGCTCCCCGTCCCCTGGAGATCTGCGATGTCTTACGTCAAGCCCACCGAACTCGTCCGCGACGTCATCGACGCCGGCGCGTCGAAGGTGATGTACTCCACCCGCGACACGATCATCCGCGCCATCATGGGCGGCGCCGTGCTCACCATCGCGGCCGCGTTCGCCGTCACCGTCTCGGTGACCACCGGCAGCCCCATCCTCGGCGCCGTGCTGTTCCCGGTCGGGTTCATCATGCTGTACCTGCTCGGCTACGACCTGCTCACCGGCGTGTTCGTGCTGGCGCCGCTCGCGTGGCTCGACAAGCGGCCGGGCGTGACGCTCGGCGGCATCCTGCGCAACTGGGGCCTCGTATTCCTCGGCAACTTCATCGGCGCTTTCACCGTCGCAGTGCTCATGGCGATCGTCGTCACCTACGGATTCTCGACACCGCCGAACGAAGTCGGCGAGGCGATCGGCCACATCGGCGAAGGCCGCACCGTCGGCTACGCCGAGCACGGGGCGGCCGGCATGCTGACCCTGTTCGTGCGGGCCGTGCTGTGCAACTGGATGGTCGCGACCGGCGTGGTCATGGCGATGGTGTCGAAGAGCGTCATCGGCAAGATCTTCGCGATGTGGATGCCGATCATGCTGTTCTTCTTCATGGGCTTCGAGCACTCGATCGTGAACATGTTCCTGTTCCCGTCGGGCCTGCTGCTGGGCGGCGACTTCACGGTCATGGACTACCTCATCTGGAACGAGCTGCCCACCGTGCTCGGCAACCTCGTCGGTGGCCTCGCCTTCGTCGGCCTGCCGCTCTACTACACGTACGGCCGCCCGAGCTCGCCGCGCCGCATCCGTGAGCCGAAGCGCAGCCGCCGCGAAGCCACCCCCACCGTCGCCGCGCCCGTCACCGTCGCCGGGCACGACGTCGACCGTGAGCGCGAGACCGCCTCGGTCTGACCGCCGGGCACCACCCACCGCTCCGCAGTCAATTGCGTCGGGTCCATCCTCACTGGATGCCGCGCAACTGACTGCGGAGCGGTGGCGTACGGGCATGATGGGGAGCGTGCGAGCGAGCGCCGACTGGATGGAGAAGCATCAGGTCGCGCTGTACCTTCTTGCGCTGGCGGTGGGCGCGGCGCTCGGTCTCGGCATCCCGGCGGTCGCGCACCCCGCCGAACTGGCGATCAACCCGGTGCTGGGGGTGCTGCTGTACGCGACGTTCCTCGGCGTGCCGTTCGCGAAGATCGGGCAAGCGATCCGTGACGTGCGGTTTCTCGCGACGGTGCTCGCGCTGAACTTCGTCGTCGTGCCGGTCGTAGTGTGGGTGCTGTCGCGCATCGTCGCGCACGAGCAGGCGCTGCTGATCGGTGTGCTGTTCGTACTGCTCACGCCGTGCGTCGACTACGTGATCGTGTTCACGGGCCTCGCCGGTGGCGCGAAGGACCGCCTGCTGGCCGCGGCGCCGCTGCTCATGCTCGCGCAGATGCTGCTGCTGCCCGTGTACCTGTGGCTGTTCGTCGGGGCCGAGTTCGTCGGGGCCGTCGACCTTGCGCCGTTCGTCGAGGCGTTCGTGCTGCTGATCGTGCTGCCGCTGCTCGCCGCCGCACTCACCCAGTTCGCGGCGCGGACACGGGTGGGCGCGCGCGTGCAGGATGCCGTGCTCGGCGCGATGGTGCCCCTCATGATGCTGACCCTCACCGTCGTCGTGGCGTCGCAGATCTCAGGGGTCGCCGGCGAATTGCCGTCGCTCGCGCTCGCGGTTCCGGTATACGTGCTGTTCGCCGCGGTCATGGTGCCGCTCGGCGCGGCTGCCGGTCGCATCGGGCGGATCGACGTGCCCGGGCGTCGCGCGATCGTCTTCAGCGGCGCGACCCGCAACTCGCTCGTGGTGCTGCCGCTCGTGCTCGCGCTGCCGGCCGCGTTCGACCTCGCACCGCTCGTCGTGGTCACCCAGACGCTCGTCGAACTGGTCGCGATGGTCGTGTTCGTACGGCTCGTGCCGAGAGTCGTCAGGTCGTCAGCGCAGGGCTGACTCACACCGGTTCGGTCGTGCGGATGAGCCCGCAGTTGACGCACGACCACGCGACGAGAAACCGTTCGTCGTCGAGGATTTCGAACCGCAGCGGGTCACCGCAGGTCGGGCACGTCAGCGGGTCGGGGCGCCGACCCATCACGCGGCCGGAGGCACGGTGATCCGCATGACCGTCTTGCGTTTGCCGAGGTCGCGCTCGAACGTGAAGCCCGCCTTCTCGAACATGCGGCGCGTGCCGTTGTGCAGAAAGGATGCCGAGGTCTTCTTGCCTTCGACCGGAACGTTCGGAAACGAGACGACTTCGCCGCCGCCGGCCTTCGCGATCAGGTCGAGTGCGCCGTCGAGTGCTTCACGGGCGACCCCGGAACGTCGGTGGTCGCGGTCGACGAAGAAGCAGGTGATGCGCCACGGCGCCGGGTTCTGCTCACCGGCGTCGTACTCTTTGCGGTGATAGATGCCGGGGAGTTCTGCCGGGGTGCCGTACTCGCACCACGCGATCGCCTGATCGCCGTCGAACACGAGCGCCGCGTGCGCGACGCCCTCCTCGACGAGACGCTTCTTGTACGCGCCACGGTTGTTGTCGAAGTCGGCCTTGGCGGTGTGCTCGGTGTCGCCGTGGAAGTAGGAGCAATAGCATCCGCCCCACACGCCGTTGTGCTTGTCGGCGAGCGCGAGCCAGCCCGGAAAGGTCTCGGGCGTGAGCGGCTTGATGACGTGTCTCGTGGCGCCGGTGTCGTCGCTCGTCTGGTCGGTGTCGGCCATGGCATCCTCCCCGCGTCGGTGCAGGTCAGTTTGCCGCCTGGGTCCGACATCGTCAACGCGCGACCCGACCCGGCCCTTGTCTCGGTACGATGCCGACACGAGAATGGGGGCATGACGCTCACCTTCGTCGAGAACCTGCTGGACGTCGTCGAAATCGAGGCGGGCAAGCGCGCGTCGAAGCTCGCGCTGTCGGGGGATGCCGCGAGAGTGCTGGTGTTCGCCTTCGATGCGGGTGCCGAACTGACCGAGCATTCCGCACCGGGCCCGATCCTCGTCCAGGGGCTCACCGGACACCTCGAGTTCTCGACCGACGAGGAGACTGTCGAACTGCGACCGGGCGGGATGCTGCACCTCGACGCGCGTGTGCCGCACGCGGTGCGCGCGCTCGAGCCGTCGAAGATGCTCTTGACGATGCTGCCGAAGGGCTGACGCGCGGGCGACCGATGATCGACCGGCGCACTCACGGGTGTGCGTGCGCTCGACGCAACCCGATCAGGATGAGCGCGATGACGCCGGCGGTGAGCACGATGCCGACGATCGCAAGTGTCGGGCCCGGGCCCTCCGCAGTCGTCTCGTGGTGCGGCAGGAAGAAGGCGGGCAGCGACGGGATGAGCGAGATCACCTGCACGATGCACGCGGTGATGGCCGCGCCGCGCCGCCCGTGCCAGCCCACCACGGCGCAGATGATGGCGGCGATCGCGACCAGCACGGACAGGATCGCGAAGACGATGAGCACGACGTCCCAGCCAGAGCCGTCGAACCCCATGTCGAGCGACGGCAGTACGCCGAGCAGGCCGAAGATCGCCCCGATCACGAGGCCCGTGCGAAGCATGCCGAGACGACGTGGCCTCGTCTCGGTGACGGCGGATGGAATGGATGAAGCGGACATGATGTGAACCCCCTGTGGTTGCGGCGACGCCCGGAGCGGACGCTCACTCGATGCTCCCTGCGCGACGCGATGCGATCATGAGGGGAAGCACCCACCTGGCCGGGAGACGTATGGGGGTCCGCCCCCAGTGTCGCGGGGCGACCGTCTCAATGGAGGGGCAGTTCGGCGCTCACGAGCCAGCCCTGCGCCACCGGTCCGGCGTGAAAGCGCCCACCGAGTTCCTCGGCGCGATCGCGCATGGAGGTCGTCCCCACGCCGGCAGCCGAGGGTGGCTCGAACACGCCGGCGTTGCCCAAGCCGATGCGCATCGCGTCTCCGTCGCACTCGATCGCCAAGGTGACCTGCGAACCGGGCGCATGCCGCTCGATGTTCGCGATCCCCTCGGTCACGATACGGAAGGTGGCGAGCTCGACGGCCGGCGACAGCGCCGGGGGCGGATCCGGAAGGCTCAGGTCGGCGCCGACAGCCCCCGCGTGCCGTCTGACGGCCGACCAGATCGTCCCCTGCTCGAGCTCAGCCGGGCGCAGTCCATAGACGACGCGACGCACCTCGTCGATTGCGGTACGGAGGTCCGCGCCGATGGTGGCCAGGTCGGCATCCACCCCCTGCGGCGCCGCATCGAGTTGGTTGCGTACCGCGTCCAGGCGGTACGACGCGCCAGTGAGCAGCGGGCCCAGTCCGTCGTGCAGTTCGCGGTGAATGGTGGCGCGTTCGGCCTCTCGCGCACGTGCGGCATCAGCTCGAGCGACACGGAGCTCGGCGATCAACGCCGACTCGCGCAGCAGCAGCGCGAACGGCGCGGCGACGAGCTCGAGCGCAGCACGATCGTCGCGATGCAAGCGCGTCTCGCCGGGTCGCAACGTGACGACGAGCACGAGGCCTGATTCGTTCCCGACGGGAAGTGTCTCGCGGGCGGCCGTCGCATGCCGCGCACCCGCGGCGGCGAGCGTGCGTCCGCCCTCCATGAGTTCAAGCCGCGGCAGACGCAACGCTCGACGGGTCTCTTCGACGGCCGTCTGCACCGCACCCTCACCGATCCCGCGCTGCTGATTGACGGAGATGGCCGTTCCGGCAGGATCGACCCTCCCGCCGTAGATCGACCGCGCGACGGTGCGACGCATGAGCGCCAGGATCGGCGCGAACAGCAGCGCCACGACGATGGCGCTCGCGGTCTGGATGCTGCGCTCCGCCGCGGCAGGCAAGAGCACCGACACAGCGGCGACGAGGCCCGCGTAGATGGCCACCGTGACGACGACTGCCGCCGAGGCAAGCAGCACGGATGACGAGTCGTACAGCATCAGCGTGATCGCGACCAGACTCGCAAGTGCACCCAGTGCCGCGAAGACGACCGCGCCTGCAGGGACGACCTCGGCGGGGACGAAGAAGATCGGGGTCGCCTGCAGCATCCCCAGCAACTGGATCAGCGCGACGGCGCGCACCGCCCACTGGCGACCACGCCACGCTGGGACGAGAAGGACAACGGTCGCGACCGCGAGGACGAGACCGATGGCAGCAGCGGTGACCGGGAGCCATCCGACCTCGCCCGTCGCCGGGTCGGGTCGGATATCCAGTGCCGGCGCGAGGTTGGCGATGACGAGGAACGCGGCCAGTGCGAGACCGATCCGACGGCGCTTCATCGGCCGAACCCGGCGTCGCGTGCCAGGACGATCGCCTCGGCACGTGTCGCGACCCGCAGTTTGAGGAAAACCGACGAAATGTGGTTGCCGACGGTCTTCGGGGCGATGCCCATGCGCTCGGCGATCGCGGTGTTCGAGAGGCCGCGCGCGATGAGGTCGAGGAGTTGTCGCTCTCTCGCCGTCAGCGAGCCGATCGCGGGCGTCGAGGCGGGACCCCGCATCCGGCCCACTACCCCGGGCACGATGGCCGACGAGAAGACGGCGTCGCCTGCCGCGACGCTGCGCACGGCGCGTTCGATCTCATCGGATTCGGCTCCCTTCAGCAGGTAGCCGCGCGCGCCGGCTTGCAGGGCGTCGGTGACCAGCACGTCGTCGTCGACCATCGTCAGCATGATGATGCCCGCCTCCGGCACGTCGATCGCGATCCGTCGTGCCGCATCGATCCCACCCATCCCCGGCATCCGCACGTCGAGCAGGATCACGTCGGGACGATTCAGCAATGCTTCACGGATCGCCCCGGCGCCATCGGCTGCTTCCGCGACCACCCGAATGCCGTCCAAGGTGTCGAAGAGCGCGCGCAGACCCCCGCGCACGACGGGATGGTCGTCCGCGAGGAGCACCGTGATCTCCTCTGCCATGCCGCCATTGTCGTCCCGAACCCGGCCGACGAGTAGGGGCGAGCCCCCACGCCGTGACCGGTGTCGGCGTCACGTCGGGCGCCGCACAGTGAACCTCGCTGATGCCAGGTGGCACAGTCAGTGTCTCGGCCGCTGCTACGGTCGGGCCGTGGACGCGGAGCTGGAACAGGGCGACAAGGTCATGCGGCTGCGCTATGCGGGAATCTGTCGGCTGTGCGGCTTGGCGCTCGCGGTGAAGCAGGAGGCGGTGTACGAGCGAGCGTCGAAGACCGTCCGTTGCGTGCAATGTGCAGCGGAGCCTGTCGAATCGAGGCCGGATGTGGCAGGCGGATCGGCTCGACGCGAGTACGAGCGTCGCAAACAGGCTCGCGAAGATCGCATCCGCACCAAGCACCCGAAGCTTGGCGGGCTGATCCTTGCGCTCTCCGACGATCCGCAGAGCACCCGCGCCTGGGAACAGGGAGCGATCGGCGAGGAACTGCTCGCCGCACGAATGAAGGACCTGCCCGAGACCACACAGGTGCTCCATGACCGCCGCATTCCCGGAACGCGAGCCAACATCGACCACATCATCGTCGCTCCCAGCGGGGTGTGGGTCGTCGATGCGAAGCGCTACAAGGGTCGACCCGCCCTGCAGGTCGACGGCGGCATCTTCCGCCCGCGCGTCGAGTCGCTCCGCGTCGCGGGTCGCGACAAGACGAAGCTTGTCGCCGGCGTGCAGACCCAGGTCGAACGCGTCGCCACCGCGGTCAACGACCCGACGGTGCCGGTGACCGGTGCGCTCTGCTTCATCGACGCGGACTGGCCGCTGATCGGGGGTTCGTTCATCGTCAATGGCGTTCACGTGCTGTGGCCAAGGTTGCTCGTCAAGCGGCTCACGACAGCCACCGAAACCGACGTCGACGTGGATTCCGTCGCCACACGCCTCGCCGGCGCGTTTCCTCGCGCGGCCTGACGCACGGACGTCCGCGGCCCCGCGGCGACCCGATGCCAGACGCTCCTGATGCGCCGCCAACGCAAGCGCAACGCCGCGAAGGTACGAGCCCAGATCGCGGCTGCCGTCGCTGCCGCGCGGGCGCAGGATGCTGCGGACGCCGGCACGGACACACCGTCGAGCGACGAACCGGCGATGGCGGAACCGGCAAGGGTCGGCCCGCGTCACGACTGAACGGTCACAGCGCCATGATCTCGGCGCGCCGCGGTGGATCGGCCCCAGGACGGGACACCGTGACCGCAGCCGTGGCGACCGCGAACTGCAGCAGCGCCTCGAGCGTCGCCCCATCCACGCCGTGCAGCGCCTCACGCGCGGATGCGTCGGCCAGACCTGTGTCGATGAGTCCGTCGATCAGTGCGCCCATGAAGCTGTCGCCGGCACCGACGGTGTCGACAACGGCTGTCGTCGGTGCCGCGACACGCACCTCGCCCGACCTCGAGACGGCAACGGCTCCCTGCGCACCGCGGGTGATGACCACCACCGCAGGTCCAGTGGCGAGCCATCGGCGCGCTACTTCGACCGGGTCCTCACCGGGATGCAGCCACGACATGTCTTCGTCGCTCGCTTTGACGAGGTCGGCCGAGGCGACGGCGGCGAGCACTGCCTGGCGGGCCGCTTGGGGATCCGGCAGCAGCGCGGGGCGGATGTTCGGGTCGTAGGTGACCAGCGCTTCGGGCCTCATCGCCGTGACGATCCCGCGGACCTGGCTCGCACCGGGTTCGAGCAACGCCGCCAACGACCCGCTGTGCACGATGCCGGCACGCGGCGGGTGGACGGCGTCGAGGCGCCAGTGCAGATCGAATTCGTAACTGGCCGACCCGTCAGCGGATAGCACGGCCGACGCGGTCGAGGTCCGCTCCAACGGTCCGGCGAGCACGCGCACGCCCGACGCATCGAGCCAGGCACGGATGCGGTCACCGCGCTCGTCGTCGCCCAACGCGGTGAGCAGGATGCTGGGCCGGCCCAGTCTTCCCAGCGTCAGCGCGACGTTGGCGCTGCTCCCTCCCGGGCTCTCCTGCGCGCCGATCCCGTCGCGCTGCACGATGTCGACCAGTGCTTCACCGATGACGAGCACCCGTGCGTGGACGAGACCTTCCGCCACCTCTCCGGTGCCGTCGGCCTGCCTGCCCATCAGACCCGCGCCGTTTCGCGCAGGAAGCTGAGCGTGCTTCCCGATTCGACGATCAGCGGACCGAGCGCGTCGTTGAACGCGCGTCCGGATTCCGCGCCAAGGTGCGCCTCGAAGGCCGCCCGGTCACGGTACCGCTCGAAGACGAAGAACCGGTCCGGGGCCTCCTCGCGTCGATACACCTCGAACACCTCGTTGCCAGGTTCCGCGCGCACGAGTTGAGCGTAATCCGAGATCAACCGATCGACGTGTTCGCCGGCATCCGGTGTGGCGGTGAATTCGGCGTACAACACGACCGATTCGCTCATGCCTGCGCCGCACCGGTCATGATCGCGACCGCGTCGGTCATCGAGTGCGATTGCGGGGTGATGGTCGCCGCGCGCTTGCCGAGCCGTTGGATGTGGATGCGGTCGGCGACCTGGAACACGTGCGGCATGTTGTGCGAGATGAGGATCACGGGCACGCCGTGCTCACGCAGACGCACGATCAGCTCGAGCACCTGGTTCGATTCGCGCACGCCGAGCGCGGCGGTCGGCTCATCGAGGATGACGACCTTCGATCCGAACGCCGCCGCCCGCGCGACAGCAACCGCCTGGCGCTGTCCGCCGGAGAGGTTCTCGACGGCCACGGTCACGTCCTGCAGAGTCGAGATACCCAGCCGGTGCACCTGCTCGCGTGCCTCGCGCCGCATGCCAGAGGTGTCGAGCAGCCGCAGCACCGATCCGGCGAACCCTGGCTTTCGCCGTTCCCGACCGAGGAACAGATTGGCGGCGACATCGAGGGCAGGCGAGACGGCGAGGTTCTGGTAGACGGTCTCGATGCCGGCGGCACGCGCGTCCTGGGGACGCTTGAAGTGCACCGGCTTGCCGTCGAGCAGCAACTGCCCTTCGTCGGGGATGTACGCGCCCGTGAGGCACTTGATGAGGGTGGACTTGCCGGCGCCGTTGTCGCCGATCACAGCGAGCACTTCGCCGGGGTGCAGTTGCAGGCTGACCCCGTCGAGGCCGACCACGCGCCCGAAGGTCTTCACCAGCCGCTTGGCTTCGAGCACGGGCACTCCGTGTGCGGGCGGCGTGACGGGTGCGGCGTCTTGGATGAGGCTCATTTGCGTACCTTTCTGATCCACTGGTCGACGGCGACCGCGACGATGACGAGGATGCCGATGGCGAGGGTCTGGTAGAGCCCGTCGACGCCGGCGAGGAACAGTCCGTTGCGGAACACGCCGACGATCACGGCGCCCAGCAGGGTGCCCCAGATCACTCCCCGGCCGCCGAACAGGGATGTGCCGCCGATGACGACCGCGGTGATCGAGTCGAGGTTCAGGTCGGCACCGGCATTGGGGCTGGCTGCACCCGATCGACCGATCTGGATCCACGCCGCCACTGCCAGCACGGCGCCGGCGGCGACGTAGACGCTCATCAGCACGCGGCTGGTCGAGATGCCCGCCAGTCGCGCCGCCTCGGCGTCGTCGCCGACCGCGTACACGTGCCGGCCCCACGCGGTGCGTCCGAGCACGTAGGCGACCAGCCCGTACAGCGCGAGCATGATGAGCACGCCGACCGTCAGCCGGACGTCGCCGATGGGCAGCGGGGTGGCCGTCCAGGTGAGTAGCTCGGGCATCTCGGCCCGCCGGACGGTCTGTCCGCCGCTGTAGAGCAGCGTGAGCGCGACGAACACGTTGAAGGTGCCGAGGGTCGCGATGAACGGTGGCAGTTTCACGCGGGTCACCAAGAACCCGTTGAGTGCACCGGCGGCGAGGGCGGCGACTAGACCCGCCAGCAGTGCGATCGCGGCGGGAAAGCCGTTGTGGAACGCGGTCTGCGCCATCACCATCGAGGCGAGGATCATGGCGGCACCCACCGACAGATCGATGCCCGCGGTGAGGATGATGAGGGTCTGCGCGATCGCCACGGTGCCGACGACCGAAACCTGGTCGAGCACGAGCGACAGGTTGGCGGCGGCGAAGAAGCGCGGATTGATGGTGCCGAACACGATGACCGCGACGATCAGCACCACGGCGGGGCTGATCGCGGGGTACCGGTGCAGCAGTCCGCGTACGCGGTCGAGCGGCGTGCGCCGGTCGAGGAACTCGGCCGCCAGGTCGAGGGTCGAGGTCGGTGGGGCTGACTGGGTCACTGTGTCACTTCCGATCGGAGCGGGTGGATGCCGCGGCCGGCGCTGCGGCCGCGGCATCCGTTCGGTGCTTACTCGCCGCCCCAGCAGATGCCGGCGGCCTCGGTGGTGTCAATCGAGTCGACGCCGTCTGCCGGCTGGTCAGTGACCAGTGCGACGCCGGTGTTGAAGAAGTCGAGTCCTTCGCTGGTCTCGGGTGCGGTGCCGCTCTCGACCAGTTCGACGATCGCTTCGACACCGAGTTCTGCCATGGCGACCGGGTACTGCTGGCTGGTCGCGTCGATGGTGCCGTCGGCGACCTGCGATACGCCGGTGCAGCCGCCGTCCACCGAGACGATCAGCACGTCGTCGGCGCTCTTGCCCGCTGCTTCGAGCGCCTGGAACGCGCCGTAGGCCGCGGGCTCGTTGATCGTGTAGACCACGTTGATGTCGGGGTTCTTCGCGAGCAGGTTCTCCATCGCGGTGCGACCACCGTCTTCGGCGCCCTGCGACGCCTCGTTGCCGACGATCGTGTAGTCGCCGCCGCTGTACGAGCCGGTTTCGGCCTCGTCACCGTTGACGGTGACATCGCCGGTGTCGATGCCCATACCGTCGAGGAAGCCCTGATCGCGGTTGTAGTCCACGGTGACGGCCTTGTCGTCGAACAGATCGATCAGACCGATCACCGCGTCTTCGCCGTCGAGAGCGGCGGCGGTCCACTGCCCGATGTACTGGCCGGCGAGGAAGTTGTCGGTCGCGAAGGTGATGTCGACGGCGTCTGCCGGGTCGGGCACGGTGTCGAGGGCGATGACGTAGAGGCCTGCATCGCGCGCCTTCTGCACCGCGTCGAGCACGGCGGGCCCGTTCGGGGTGATCAGGATGCCGGCGTCGCCCTTGGAGATGGCGGCTTCAATGGCTTGGATCTGCGTGTCCTCGTCGCCGTCTTCACGTCCGGCGGCGAGGGTCAACGACACGCCGTTCGCATCGGCGGCTTCCTGGGCGCCCTCCTGCATCGCGATGAAGAAGGGGTTGGAGTTGGTTTTGACGATGAGCGAGACACCGATCTGCTCGGTGTCTCCGGTGTCACCGGTGGCTCCCGGTGTGCTGCTGCTGCTCGAGCAACCGGCCAGGGCGAATGCGGCGGCTGCGGTCAGGGCGATGGTCGCAGCTCCCACGCTGCGACGGCGGTACATGTGGTTCATCATTGAATTCCTCTCGGGCCAACGCTGTCCCTTGACAACGATGTCAATGGACTTTCTAGCCCATCGATCCGATATGGTCAATACAGAATCCGACCGTCGTTACAGGAAGTTGACACCGATGTCAGCGCCCCAGCATCCCGAAGTCCGTCGCCCCCGGGCCACCATGCGCCACGTCGCCGCCCTCGCGGGCGTGGGCACCAAGACGGTGTCGCGTGTCATCAACGATGAACCGAACGTCGCCGCTGCCACCGCCGCGCGCGTGTGGGACGCCGTCCGCGCCCTGGATTACCATGTCGACCTGCAGGCGGGAAGCCTTCGTCGATCGGACGGCCGGACCCGCACGCTGGGGTTGCTCGTCGGCAGCGTGGACAACCCGTTCTCGGGCGCCATCCACCGCGCCGTCGAAGACGTCGCATCCGCGCGGGGCGTCGCCGTGTTCGCCTCGAGCCTCGATGACGATCCCGATCGGGAGGACGGCGCAGTGCGCGCCTTTCTGCAGCGGCGTGTCGACGGGCTCATCCTCACCACCGCCGGTCGCCGCCAGTCCTACCTCGGCGCGGTCAACGAACGCGGCCTGCCGGTCGTGTACATCGACCGCGACCCGGGCGTCGATGTCGATTCGGTGGTGAGCGACAACCGCGACGGCGCCGCAGCGGCCACGGCGCACCTGATCGCCCACGGGCACCGTCGCATCGCGCTGCTGGCGGACCGCATGGACATCCAGACCGCCCGCGACCGCCACGCCGGATTCCTCGACGCGCTCGGGCAGGCGGGCATCCCCACCTCGCTGGCGACGATCGTGACCGAACTGCACGACGCCGACGCCGCCGAGCGCGCACTGTCGGGTCTGTTGGCCGGCCCGAACCCGCCGACCGCGGTCTTCAGTGCACAGAACCTCATCACGGTGGGCGCACTGCACGCACTGCAACGCGCGCGGATGCAGCACACCATCGCGCTGGTGGGCTTCGACGACCTGCCACTGGCAGATCTCGTCGATCCCGCCGTCACCGTCGTTGCCCAGGATCCGCAGCAGATCGGTCGCAAAGCGGTCGAACGCGCCTTCGCGCGCCTGGCCGGCGACCGCTCACCCGCCGGACGCGAGATCGTGCCGACCAGGCTGATCCCGCGCGGATCGGGCGAGATCGTCGCCCAGGACTGACAGGACGCCAGCTGCGACATCGCCGGTGTTCACGCGCGCCATCCCCGCATCCGCCGCATCGCTGCGACAACGGTGTCAGCATCGTTCTTGAAGCATCCCTTGCGTTGTCCGGCGGACATTCCCTAGCCTCCTGCGGAACGTGCTGACATCGATGTCAGCACGTTGGGGAACCCGCCCCGGCCTCGCCCGAAGGAGCGCGAATGAGTCATCCGATCCCTGCCCGCACACGACCCTCGATCGCGAAACGCGTCGCGGCCACCGCAGCCGCGACCGCGCTCGCGCTCACCGGCGCGATCGCCGCCACCGGTGCCGCCGCAGCAGCCGACGAGCTGCCCGGCGACGAACGCTTCCGCCCGCAGGTGCACTTCACCCCCGCCGAGAACTGGATGAACGACCCGAACGGCATGGTCTACGTCGACGGCACGTACCACCTGTTCTTCCAGCACAATCCCGACGGCACCCGCTGGGGCAACATGAGCTGGGGGCACGCGACCTCCGACGACCTGCTGCACTGGGAAGAGCAGCCGATCGCGATCCCGCAGACCTTCGACGAGTCCGGCAGCCCGATCGAGAGCATCTTCTCGGGGTCGATCGTCGTCGACGAGCACAACACCTCCGGTTTCGGCGTCGCAGGACAGGCGCCGCTCGTGGCGATCTACACCAGCGCGTACGAGCCGGCCCACCCGACACACGCCGGCATCCAGGCGCAGTCCCTCGCCTACAGCACCGACAACGGAACGACCTGGACGAAGTACGAGGGCAACCCGGTCCTCGACCGCGGGTCGGCGAACTTCCGCGACCCGAAGGTGTTCTGGTACGACGGCCCGGCCGGCGCGTACTGGGTTATGGTCGCCGTCGAGGCGCTCGACCACAAGGTCGTGCTGTACCGCAGCGACGATCTGCGGTCGTGGGAGCACCTCTCCGACTTCGGGCCCGCGAATTCCACCGGCGGCATCTGGGAGTGCCCCGACCTGTTCGAGCTGCCTGTCGACGGCGACCCCGAACGCACCAAGTGGGTCATGGTCGTCAACCTCAACCCCGGCGCGGTCGCCGGTGGCAGCGGTGGCCAGTACTTCGTCGGCGACTTCGACGGCACCACCTTCACCAGCGAGAGCACCGACGGTCCGTCCGACCTGCCCGCCGGCGAGGTGTACGCCGGGTTCGACGACGGCACATACGAGGGGTGGACGGTCTCGAACGAGCCCGGCAACCGGTTCGACGGCCCGTGGACCGCCGTCCCGGCGACCGGCACCATGGCCGGCCAGAACACGGTGACGGGCTTCGCCGGTGAGGGCCTGGTGAACGGGTTCGCCGACGGCGACTGGCCGGTCGGCACCCTCGAGTCCCCGACCTTCACGATCACGTCCGACGCCATCAATCTGCTGGTGGGCGGCGGGCGGCATCCGCACGTCGACGGCACACAGCTGGGCAATGAACCGCCGGCCGGTGCGACCGTGTTCGACTTCGAACTGCCCGATGGGCAGGACCTCTCCCAGACCGGATGGCAGCTCACCGGGGACTTCGCGACCGAACCGACCCGCAACCCGTCGACGGCCGGCGGCGACTACTACCTCGGGCAGAAGCGAGTGAACACCTGGGAGGGCGGGCCGAACGGTGACGACAACGTCGGCCTCTACACCTCACCCGAGTTCACCCTCGACGGTGACGTCGTGTCGTTCCTGATCGGCGGCGGCAAGCGCACCGACGGCACCCTGCAGGCCGAGCTCGTCGTCGACGGCGAGGTGGTCCGCACCCAGACCGGGTCGGACGCCGGCCAGCTCAACTGGGCATCGTGGGATGTCGCGTCCTACCGCGGCAGCACCGCGCAGCTGCGCATCCGCGACGAGGCGACCGGGGGGTGGGGACATCTCACCTTCGACCACGTCGTCGTCGGCGACACGTCCGCGCAGGTGCGCAGCGACGAGACCTCGGTGAGCCTCGTGGTCGACGGTGAGGTCGTGCGCACAGCCACCGGTGCCGACAGCGAGACGCTGGACTGGGTCGGGTGGGATGTGCGGGCGTTCGCGGGGAAGGATGCCACCATCCGCATCGTCGACAACAACCGGTTCGGCTGGGGACACATCCTGGTCGATCAGATCATGTTCGCCGACACCCCCGCGGCGCCCCGACTGGAGGGATACGACTGGCTCGACTGGGGGCGCGACTACTACGCGGCGGTGTCGTACTTCGGGACCCCCACCGACGGGTCGCGCATCATGCAGGGCTGGATGAACAACTGGGACTACGCCAACGACATCCCCACCTCCACGTGGCGCAGCTCGATGAGCCTCCCGCGGGAGGTGACGCTGGTGTCGACCCCTGACGGCCCGCGGCTGCGACAGCAGGTCGTCGCGCAGGTCGGCGACGTCCTCGACACCGGCGGTGCGGCGACCCGTACCGGGGTGAGCGTGGACGGGCAGAGCGAGCTCGGTCTGTCGGGCGAGGTCGCCAAGGTCGAGGTCGTGCTGCGTCCCGGGTCGGCCGAGCAGGCCGGCATCACCGTGTTCGGCGACGGTGACACCGGCACACGTATCGGATACGACCGCGACCGGGGCCGGTTGTTCGTCGACCGCCGTGCGTCCGGAGAGGTCGATTTCCACCCGGCGTTCGCCTCGATCGAGGATGCCCCTGTCGAGCTCGATGCGGACGGTACGGTGCGCTTCGAGCTGTACCTCGATCGCGCCTCGGTGGAACTGTTCGCCGCTGACGGCACGGTCACGATCACCGACCAGGTGTTCCCCGCCGAGGGGGCCGACATGATCAGCGCCTGGTCCGAGGGAGGTGCAGCCGTACTGGAACGCATCACGGTCACGCCGTTGGAGGGGACCATGTGGTCGAGCCCCGATGACGGTGCGGCAGCTGCCCCTGCTCGCGGCATCCTCAGCCATGACAACGGGTGGGACACCGGGCTGGCCGATGGTGCGTACACGGTGACGATGAACCTATGGTGGGGTGAGAACGCGAGCTCGTTCCGGTTGTTCGAGAACGGCGAGCTGGTGGCGACCGTCCCGCTCACGCACGACGGTGAGCGCGCGCAGCGCGCGACGGTGCCGATCAGCGGGCGCGCCAACGGCACGTATGCGTATACCGGCGAGCTCGTCAACAGCAAGGGCGTCACGGCGACCTCGACCGTGACGGTCACCGTCACCCAGGCGAATCCGGCCCGACCGGTGCTCAGCCACGACAACTGGGACGGTGACGGCGACTTCAGGCTCACCGCGAACCTGTGGTGGGGCACCAATGCCACGTCGTACCGCGTCTACGAGGGCGACACGCTCCTCGCCGAAGGTCCGCTGACGGCGGCGACCCCGGGCGCGCAGCGGGCGACGTTCGACGTGCGCGGCGCGCACGTCGGTTCGCACGTGTACCGGGTCGAGTTCGCCAATGCGGTCGGCGCCACCTCGAGCAACCTGCTCGCGGTGCAGGTGCGTAGGTGAGTGCGTGGGGAGGCGGGTGGGGACCCGCCTCCCCACTGAGCGTCGGCAGTGTCGCGGTCAGCCTCGCGAGGCGTCCGCGACCTCGAGAATCCTGGTCGCGGCAACGTCGGCGCCGGGCCGTTCCGCACGCAGCCTGGCACCGGTGCGGCGGGCGCGCTCCGACACGAGTTCGTCGTCCAGCAGCGCAGCGATCTCCTGCCGAAGGCGCTCCGCACTCGAGCCACCGCGGTCAACGACCCGACGGTGCCGGTAACCGGTGCGCTGTGCTTCATCGAAGCGGACTGGCCGCTGATCGGGGGTTCGTTCATCGTCAATGGCGTTCACGTGCTGTGGCCAAGGTTGCTCGTCAAGCGGCTCACGACAGCCACCGAAACCGACGTCGACGTGGATGCCGTCGCCACACGCATCGCCGGCGCGTTTCCTCGCGCGGTCTGACGCACGGACGTCCGCGGCCCCGCGGCGACCCGAAGCCAGACGCACCCGCAACCTGAGCATCCTCGGTGTGTTCGGAGATATGCCGGTCCGCTCATGGTCGAGCGCGTAGCGTGGTGGCAGCGATGGGCGCCCCGCCTCTGGCTGTGAAACGGCCGACCGGTCCCCATCGAAACTGGTGCACTATCTCTTCCACCATCACCGCGAACCGTCTCGGCCCCGTCCGTCAGACCTATGCCGGCACGACCGAGTTTCCCCCGATGACGCGGGCGTACACCGAGGTGTCGCAGGTGGTCAAAGAGAGCGGGCTGCTGCGCAGAACACCCTGGTTCTATGGCGCTGTGGGACTCGTGCTACTGCTCGGATTCGGCGGCGCGATCACGGGATTCGTGCTGCTTGGCAACAGCTGGTTCCAGTTGCTGATCGCCGGCGCCCTCGGCATCCTGTTCACGCAGGTCGCGTTCCTCGGGCACGAGGCTGCGCACCGACAGATTCTCGCGTCCGGCCCCGCGAACGACCGTCTCGCCCGCGTGCTCGCGAACGGCGTGGTCGGCATGAGCTACTCGTGGTGGACGTCGAAGCACACCCGTCACCACGCGAACCCGAACCGGGTGACGAAAGATCCCGACATCGAGGTCGACACGATCTCGTTCCTCGAAGAGGATGCCACGAAAGCCCGCGGCATCCGCCGGCTCATCACCCGACGACAGGGCTGGTTGTTCTTTCCGCTGCTGACGCTCGAAGGCCTGAACCTGCATGTGTTGGCGATCCGTCACCTACTCGGTCGCGAAGCGGTGAAGGAACGCTGGACGGAGCTGGCGCTGATCGCGCTGCGGTTCGCGGTGATCTGGACGCCGGTGTTCATCTTCCTTCCGCTGGGCATGGCGTTCGCGTTCCTCGGCGTACAGCTGGCGGTGTTCGGCGTGTACATGGGCGCCTCGTTCGCACCGAACCACAAGGGCATGGCGATCATCGCCAAAGACGCCAAGCTCGACTTCTTCAGCAAGCAGGTGCGCACGTCGCGCAACGTCAGCGGCGGCTGGTGGGCGACGTGGCTGATGGGCGGGCTCAACTATCAGATCGAGCACCACCTGTTCCCGAACATGCCGCGCCCGCACCTGGCGCGCGCCCGCGAGATCGTGATCGACCAGTGCCGCGCCCTCGGCGTGCCGTACACCGAGACGACACTGTGGCGCTCGTACGGCATCGTGATCGCCTACCTCAACCGCGTGGGCCTCGCCGCGCGCGACCCGTTCGAGTGCCCGATGATCGCCACGCGCGGGCGGGCCTGACCACCCGCGCGTTCACGCGAGTGTCGACCATGTCGCCCGAGCCCGACGCATCGCCTGGCGTGCGCGTCACATGCTCGGACGGCTCGACCGCTGCGAGCTCGACCGCAGAGTCCATCAGCCCGGAGATCATCAGCGGGACTGGCGTAGAGCCGTCTCCTTCCGGATGCGTCGAGCTTACGAGCTGCACGTCACAGGTCGAAGAAGTCGCCGAGCCAGGTGCGCACCGTGACCAAGCACTCATCGGTCACCTCTCCTGCGATTCCGGTGAGCCTGTCGCGTGGGAGGGTGCGGGGCTGCTCGGTCATGATCCACGACGGACGATCCAGTCCGCTGGGTCCATCCACTCGGACGTGGTTCGGCCACCCACGGTCGACCGTCGTGATGGGGAGCGCGATGACGAGGGTCGTCACGGCATCCAAGTAGCCCTGCGAGGCGACGATCAGCACCGGGCGATGCCCGCCTTGTTCGCGGCCACGGACCGGTTCGAGCGCCGCCCAGGCGACAGCGCCCGGAGCGAGGTCCGACGCCGTCACGACGCGTCGGACAACTCGGCGCGCTCCCAGTCCGCCGTCTCTCGCGCATACGATTCGGTCTCGGCCTCCGTCGAGCCGCTGATCACCGACTTCAGCTGCTCAAGCCGCCGCCGCCGATCTTCGGCATCGGCGAGGTGCGCGAGGTGCGCGCCAAGCGTGAGCCCATCGCGAGCAGCCTGCGCCTTGAGCCTGTCGCGGAGCTCATCACTCACCTTGATGGTCGTGGTCATACTCGGAGTATACCGGCGGCTCTGCGTGGCCTCTCCGGGATCCCCGTTCGCTCCCAGTCAAGGTTCGCGGCGATCTCGATCGCGCCGTCACGCCCGTGCTGACGCCACGCCGGCGGCGAAAGGGATACTGCCTCGCCACGCCGAAGTCCTGAGCCTGCCCACGCGGCGACGCGAAGTCCGCACCTACGAGTGCGACGCCTGCCACGGCTTCCACCTCACGAGTCAGGCCGCGTAGATCAAGGGTCACTGAGGAGCATCGAGAGGTCGCCCGCGCGTAGGACCACATCGGCAGCATCCTCGATGTCGATTCCCACCGGGCGGCGGGCGACGGCAACGGCAACGAACGAGCCGCTGTGGCTGATCGACACCTCGATCTCCGCGCCGCGGATAGAGTGTGCTTGCCAGGAGGCCCGACGTGACCACCGACAAACTGACCATCACCGAGCGCAAGATCGCAGCCCGCGCCTATGCCGGGCGAAGTCGCATTGGCGGGCTCGCTCTGCTGGATGCCCCGGCCGACGTCATCGAGGTGAAGGTCGAGTCGTGGCTGCCGCAACCCGCGGACGTCGTGATCGACTTCTGCCTGCAGCGCCAGAACTTCATCGCGATCATGCCGGAACCGATGCAGGTGCTGTGGTCCTCGACCGAGACGGGCGAACTCGGCGGCACTTATCACTTCAGGTGGTGGCTCAAACACGTCATCCCGATCGAGTGGGTTGCCTTCATCGACTCGCATGAGCCCGGGCGAGAGTTCAGCGACCAGCAGGTCCGGGGATTCTTCCGATACTTCCACCACACCCACACGGCGGTCGACGACGGAACCGGCAGCCGCTACACCGACACGCTGCGCTTCGCGGGGCCGTTCGGGCCGACCATCGACCGCGTGATCCTGCGCAGCCAATTGCTTGCAGTGTTCCGCAAGCGGCACGATCGCATGCGCCGAATGCTTTCGGTTCTCGCATGATCCGCGTGCAGCGAGTGACGTCGGCGGCGCTCGCGCGTCGCTGGGTCGCCCTCCCCGAGCGCCTGCATCGCAGCAGGCCCGGTTTCGTGCCGCTTCTGGGCGCTACTGCGTGGTAGCGCCCCGGTGGCGCTTGTCTCCGCCGAGGGGCGCTTCTCCTTCGATGATGGTTCCGTAGACCTGATGGATGAGTACATCAGGCACAACCGTCGAATGCCGGGGATGGTCGCGAACCTGCTCATGGATCGGCTGTAGCGCGCTCGTGTCCGCTGGAGACCGCTTCCGCGCTCTCCCCATCGCAAGCACGGCGCGAAGGAAGCCTTGGCGCATACGCCACCGGATTCCCGAAGAAGTTCCGGCGAAGGTCACCGAAGACCCTGCCTGCCAGATCGCCGCCGCGAACAATGACAAAGCCAACGCGAAGATCGCGATGGTCGATGCGCTCGGCCGCGTGATGCTCAGCCTGGTCCGTGACAAGACTCAGCTCTTCAAGGAGTACTCGGACAACGCTGACTTCAAGAAGTGGCTTGAGGATGCAGTGTTTCGGGCCACGTACAAGAAGACCGCCTGACTGACGCGAGAGGCCCGAGCTCTGGGACGCTGAACGCAGCCTCCCACCAGCGTCGCATCACTCCGAGGAGGTCCGAGTTCGAGAGCCGAAACGTCCATATGGACACGGTCAAGTTGGCGGAGAACTCGGGGATTCCACGCTAATTGGCAGCAGTTTCGTCAGCAGGATTCCGCGCGAAATGGCAGATCCCTACATAAGAGTAGGAAGTCCACTTAGACTTGACGTCCGCCGCCGTCCGATCGCCCGCGCGATCATCCTCCCGTGCTGGGGATGAACGCGCGGTTCATGACTGGTATCCGAGCACCGTGGTCATGCCGGTCTCGGCGTGGTAGATGTTGTGGCAGTGCGCGACCCACTGGCCGGGGTTGTCGGCGTCGAAGTCGACTGTCAGGGTCTGGCCCGGGAGGATGATGGAGGTGTCCTTCCGGGGGCCGCCGTTCGCGTGCTGGTAGGTGTGGCCGTGCAGGTGGAACGGATGCCACATCTCGGTGTCATTGCGGATCCGCAACTGCACCCGCTCCCCCATACTGATCGCGTGCGCGTCCCGCAACGGGTCGTTCATGTCGAACCGGCGCCCATTGATCCCCCAGTCGTACGCCTCCATCCCCCCGGTCAGCGCGAGGTGCACGACCCGGTCGGGGGATGCCTGGTGCAGGGTGACGGAGGCGGTCGCGCTCAGTCCGGCAGCGGTGCCGACCCTGCCGGTGCCGAGCTCGGCGACGGGGGCGTCGCTGGCCGGAGCCGTGCCAGCGGCGGTGCGAACGAGCGCGAACGCGCGATCCTGCTTGCCTTCCGCGTCGGCGACGACAGGGAACACCCCATCGTCCAGGGTGACCTGCAGGTCGTAGCGTTCGCCCATCCCGATCAGGACACTGTCGACCTCGACAGGATCCACCGGGAACCCGTCGGTGTGGGTGATCGTCAGGGTGTGGCCGCCGATCGCGAACCGGAACGCGGTGTCGCTGCCGGCGTTGATGACACGGATCCGCACCCGGGCACCAGGAGTGCCGGTGAATTGGGCGGGGTCGGCTTTGGGTTTGCCGTTGATGAGGTAGTGCGGGTAGTAGACGTCGCCGGCGTCGCCGCCGAGCAGGTCGGAGGTGGCGCCCATCAGCAGGTTCCCCATCCGCATGAACATGTCGCCCATCCCGCCCATGTCTCCCATGCCCTTCGAGAGGTCGGTGAGGACCTGGTCCGGGGTGGCGGTGACGCCGTCGAGCCAGTCGTCGAGGATCAGCACCCATTCGTCGTCCCACGTCACCTTCTCGTCCGGGTCGTCGATGATGAGCGCACCGTAGAGGCCGTGGTCCAGTTGCGGGCCGACGTGGGGGTGGAACCAGTAGGTGCCCGGATGCGGGGTGACGAACTCGTATGCGAACTGTCCGCCCGGGGCGATGGGGGCTTGGGTGACCGGAGGGACCCCATCCATGTCGTTGCGGAGGGCGAGTCCGTGCCAGTGCACGGAGGTGTCCGCGTCGAGCTGGTTGCGGACGGTCGCTTTCAGCGTGTCGCCTGCGGTGAGCCGGATTACCGGGGCCGGGATACCTCCGAACGCCCAGGTGGCGGCGGCGGTACCGGCCAGGTCGAGCGTGGTGGGGGCGGCGGTGAGGTCGACGGTGGTGACTCGGCCGGTGCCGCCGCGGTTCTTCTCCGTGCCGGACACCGCTGCGCCGGTGGGTGTCACCCATTGCGGCGCGGGGGTGCAGGAGGCGAGCACGGCTGCCGCGACGGCGCCCAGTCCGAGTCCGAGCACACCTCGTCGGGTCAGCAGCATCGGGGAGGACGGTGTGGGAGAGAGCGGACGGTCAGGCATGTTCGGGCTCCTTCTGCATGGTCGTCGCAGCGGGCGCCTGGGCGGGCAGGCGGAGCCGCTTGAGGAGGAGGGCGTTGACGGCGACGATCACGGAGGAACCGGACATCGACAGGGCGGCGATCTCCGGGGACAGCATGATCCCGAACGCCGGGTAGAACACGCCGGCGGCGATGGGGAGGGCGGCGGCGTTGTATCCGATGGCCCAGCCCAGG
Source organism: Microbacterium sp. bgisy189 (assembly GCF_057707225.1). NCBI lineage: Bacteria > Bacillati > Actinomycetota > Actinomycetes > Micrococcales > Microbacteriaceae > Microbacterium > Microbacterium sp. bgisy189. Next base: position 25,525 of record NZ_JBYIPT010000008.1, read on the forward strand.
TTCTGCCGCATCTTTCGCAGTGTGCCCTTGCCGATCTTGAGTGCGATCGCAACATCGAGCGGGTCCGAGCGCATCAGCACCACGTCGGCGGTCTCGATGGCGACGTCGGTGCCGGCGCCGATCGCGATGCCGAGGTCGGCCTGGGCGAGGGCGGGGGCGTCGTTGACGCCGTCGCCGACCATCGCGACCTTCTTGCCCGTCTTCTGCAGCTCGGCGACCTTCGCGGACTTGTCCTCGGGGAGCACATCCGCGATCACGGTGTCGATGCCGAGGAGAGCGGCGATCCGGTCGGCGGTGGGCTTGTTGTCCCCGGTGAGCATCGCGACCTCGACGCCCTGCTCGTGGAGAGCGTCGATCGCGGTCTTTGCGGTGTCCCGGGGTGCGTCGGCGAGACCGATGATCCCGGCGACTTGCCCGTCCACGGCGAACAGGATCGCGGTGCGGCCGGACCCAGCCAGGTCCTGCTGAGCGGCCTGCACCCCGCTGATGTCGATCCCCTCCCCGGTGAGAAGGCGCGGGTTGCCGATGACGACCTGTCGACCGTCGACGGTGGCGATCGCGCCCTGTCCGGTGACGTTTCGGAACGCGGTTGCGGTGCGACGGGGGATGTCGCGGGCGTCGGCGTAATTCACGATCGCTTTCGCCAGAGGATGCTCGGATTCCCGCTCCAACGCGACCGCGAGGGAGAGGGTCTCGAGGTCGTCGCCGCCGACGGGGATGTAGTCGGTGACCTCCGGCTCCCCCTTGGTGAGGGTGCCGGTCTTGTCGAACACGACCGTGTCGATGCGGGCGGCGATTTCGATCCCGGATGCGTTCTTGAACAACACGCCCCGTTTCGCGCCGAGCCCGGTGCCGACCATGATCGCCGTCGGCGTCGCCAATCCGAGGGCGTCGGGGCAGGTGATGACGACGACGGTGATGGCGAACAGGATCGCCATCGGGATTGCAGCGCCGGCGAGCAGCCACACCAGGAAGGTGAGGGTGCCGCCGATCAGGGCGACCAGGACCAGCCAGAACGCTGCCCGGTCGGCGAGGCGCTGTCCGGGGGCTTTGGAGTTCTGCGCCTCCTGCACGAGCTTCACGATCTGGGCCAACGCCGTGTCCGACCCGACTTTGGTGGCTGTGACGCGGAGGGTGCCGACGGTGTTCACGGTCGCTCCGATCACCTCCGACCCGGGCGCTTTGTCCACCGGCATGGATTCGCCGGTAACCATCGACTCGTCCACCTCGGACTCTCCGGATTCCACGACACCGTCGGTGGGGATCTTCGCCCCCGGCCGCACCAGCATCAGATCCCCCGGGACGACCTCGCTGGTGGGGATCTCGACTTCCTGCCCGTCACGGATCACGACCGCCTGCGAGGGTGCGAGCTCCAGCAGGGTGCGGATGGCGTCGTTCGCGCCGCCGCGGGCGCGCATCTCCACCCAATGCCCCAGCAGCACGAAGGTGGCAAGCACCGTGGCGGCTTCGTAGAACACTTCACCGCCGCCGGTGAGGGTGACCGCGAGGGAGTACAGCCAGCCGGCGCCGACTCCGACCGCGACGAGCACCATCATGTCGAGGGTCTTCGCGCGCAGCGCCCGGTAGGCGCCGTCGAAGAAGATCCACGCGGAGTAGAAGATGACCGGCAGCGACAGGATCAGCATGAACACGTCATCGCGCAGCCCGAACGGTGCCGGCACTTCGAATCCGATCACCTCCCGCCCGATCGGAGACCACAGGGTGATCGGGATCGACAGGATCAGCGCGACCAGGAACCGGTTGCGCATGTCGCGGATCATCGCGTCCATCGACATCCCGCCGTGATGCCCACCGTGGCCCATCATCTCCTGCGCACTGTGACCCGACGCTGCACCATGATCGTGCCCACCCGCGGCCGCGGTGTGACCGGCGTGCTCACCGGCATCCGCCGTCGCCGACGGGGCGTGCGTGTGGTCGTGGCCAGCGGCGTGATCGTGGACGGGGTCGTCGTGATGGCCTGCGTGACCCTCATGGCCCGCGTGGCTGGCGTGACCCGTGGCATCCGTGTGGCCCTCGTGCGCGTCGTGACTCGCGTGCGGTTCTTGTGCGCCGTCGGCTGAGGGGCCGGCGTGGTCGTGGGCGCCGTGGTCGTGTGAGTCGCCGGTGGGAGGGCAGATGTGGTCGGGGACGGACTGGCCGGCGCAGTGGTACCCGCAGTCGATGACCCATTGCTGGAGGTGGGCGACCGAGGTGGTCTCGGGGTCGTAGGTGACGGTCGCGGTCTGCGAGACCGGGTTCGCGTCCACGGCGATCACCCCGGGTTGTCGGCCCAGGTGGGCTTCGGTGACGTTCTTGGAGGTCGCGCGGATCATGCCGCTGACCTGCAGGGTCACGGTTCTGGTGTCACTCATTTCGGTTCCTTCCCGATGGCGGGGTCGGTGGTGTCGGGGTGGGGCCAGTGCCAGTCGGCGACGGCGGGGATGTCGGTGCCGTGCTCACGGGTGTGGGCGCGGGCATGCAGGCGGGCGTCCTGCAGCTCCTGCCGCAGCTCCGCGTGGCGGGCGGCGAGGCCCGGGACGTGGTCGAGGACGTCGATCGCCAGCCGGTACCGGTCGAGGTCGTTGAGCATGACCATGTCGAACGGGGTCGTGGTGGTGCCGCGCTCCTGGAAGCCGTGCACGTGCAGGTTCTGGTGCCCGGCGCGGTTGTAGGTGAGCCGGTGGATGAGCCACGGGTAGCCGTGGTAGGCGAAGATCACCGGCTTGTTGGGGGTGAAGATCGCATCGAACTCCCGGTCCGGCAGCCCGTGCGGGTGCTGATCCTCCGACTGCAGCCGGGTCAGGTCGACCACGTTCACCACCCGCACTCTCAGGTCGGGGACGTGCTCGCGCAGCAGCGCCGCGGCGGCGAGGGTCTCGAGGGTGGGGACGTCGCCGGCGGCGGCGAGCACCACATCCGGCTCCGTGCCCTCGGTTTCCGTGCCCGCCCACGGCAGGATGCCCAGCCCGCGGGTGCAGTGCTCGATCGCCTCGTCCATCGTCAGCCACTGCGGGGCGGGCTGCTTCCCGGCGACGACGACGTTGATGTACCCGGCCGAGCGCAGGCAGTGGTCGTAGGTGGACAGCAGCGTGTTCGCGTCGAACGGCAGGTAGACGCGGACGATGTCGGGGCTCTTGTTCAGGGCGAGGTCGATGAACCCGGGGTCCTGGTGAGAGAACCCGTTGTGGTCCTGCCGCCAGACGTGGCTGGAGAGCAGGTAGTTGAAGCTCGGGATCGGGTCCCGCCACGACACCTCCCGGGCCGCTTCGAGCCATTTGGCGTGCTGGTTGAACATCGAGTCGACGATGTGGGTGAACGCCTCGTAGCAGTTGAACAGCCCATGCCGGCCGGTCAGGACGTAGCCCTCGAGCCAGCCCTGGCACTGGTGCTCGCTGAGCACCTCCATCACCCGCCCAGTCGGGGCCAGGTGCTCGTCGACGGGCTCCACGGCCGCGTTCCACTGCTTGCCCGTCGCCGAGTAGACGGGTGGGGCGAGTCGGTTGGAGGCGGTCTCGTCCGGGCCGAAGATGCGGAAGTTGTCCGGATTGTCCCGGATCACCCCCGCCAGCCAATCCCCCAACGTCCGGGTCGCTTCGCCGGTCGACGCCCCGCGCGCGGCGGGGTCGACGGGGTGGGCGTGCTCGCGGAAGTCCGGGAGCCGCAGCGGGATCGTGAGTTGTCCGCCGTTGCCGGCCGGGTTCGCGCTCATCCGCCGATCCCCGTCCGGGGCGATCGCGACCGTGGTCGGGCGCGGGGCGCCGATCACGTCGAACAGCCCGTGCGGACGGTAGGACGCCAGCCAGTCCTCGAGGATCCGCAGGTGCTCCGGATTGTCGCGGACCTCGGCGAGCGGCACCTGATGGGCCCGCCAGGTGCCCTCCACCGGCAGACCGTCGATGATCTTCGGGCAGGTCCACCCCTTCGGGCTGCGCAGCACGATCGCCGGCCACGCCGGCCGCCCCTCCAACGTCCCCGCCGCCGCGGCGGCCTTGATGTCCGCGATCTCATCCAGTACCGCATCCAGCACTGCCGCGAAGGCCGCGTGGGACTCACGCGGGGTTTCCCCATCGAAGCCGACCGTGACGACGTGGGGGTCGTGGCCGTAGCCGCGCAGCAGCGCGACCAGCTCTTCCTCGGGGATGCGGGACAGCACGGTCGGGTTGGCGATCTTGTACCCGTTCAGATGCAGGATCGGCAGCACCACCCCGTCGTGGGCGGGGTTGAGGAACTTGTTGCCGTGCCACGCGGTCGCCAACGGCCCGGTCTCTGCCTCCCCGTCACCGATCACGCAGGCGACCAGCAGGTCGGGGTTGTCGAACGCCGCCCCGTAGGCGTGCACCAGGGAGTAGCCGAGCTCGCCGCCCTCGTTGATCGACCCCGGCGTCTCCGGGGACGCGTGCGAGGGGATCCCGCCGGGGAAGGAGAACTGCCGGAACAACGCCCGCAGCCCCTCTTCGGTGCGGTCGATGCCCGGGTAGCGTTCGGTGTAGGTGCCGTCCAGGTAGGCGTTGGCGACCATGCCGGGTCCGCCGTGCCCGGGCCCGGTCACGTACAGGGCGTTCAGGTCGCGATCGCGGATGGCACGGTTCAGGTGGGCGTAGAGGAAGTTCAGGCCCGGGGTGGTGCCCCAATGGCCCAGCAGCCGCGGCTTGATATCGTCCCGGCTGAGGCGGTGGCGCAGCAGCGGGTTACCCTGCAGGTAGATCTGGCCGATGCTCAGATAGTTCGCCGCCCGCCACCACGCATCCACCGCCGCCAACTGCTCGACGGTGGCATCAGTGGTGCGGTGCGCCCACGCGGGGGGTGCCGGTGTGGGGGTCATGGTCGGTCTCCTTCCGATCCGCGGCCGCTCGGGTCGCGCCAGGTGCGAATGACGGGGGTCATGGTGTTGCCGCCGGGATGAGAACGGTGGCGGTGGTGTCGCGGATCCAGACCACGCCGCGGTCATCGACCAGGACGATCGCACCGTCCCCGGTGACCCCGAGGGCTTGGACGGTTCCCGTGGTGGTGCCGACGTTCTCCCAGCCGGTGCCGACTAGGCGTCGCAACGTCCCGTCGGTGTCCACTCCGACCACCCCACCGGTTGGGTCGGTCTCCACCAGGTACAGCACTGGCGCGTCCGGCGCCGGGGTGAAGGTGGCGCCACCGTCGGTGCTGTGCTGCAGCCCGTCCTGGGTGGCGGCGTACAGGGTGCCGTCGGTCGCGGCGGCCAGGTCGACGGCGGGCAGCTCGGCACCGTCCGCCCAACTCTGCCCGCCGTCGCTGCTGGTGCGCAGCAGTGGGCGGGAGGATCCGATCCCGTACAGGGTGCCGTCGCCGGTGACGGTGAGGACGTGGAAGTCCTCTTCCCCGGTGAACGCGACCGGTTCCCACGAGGCGCCAGCGTCGAGGCTGCGGATGATGCCGAGGTTGGGGGCGCCGAGCTCCGCCGGGGTGGACGGGCCGGGGTGCCCGGACGCGTAGAGGTTGTCACCGGTAGCGGTCAGTCCCATCGCGTCCAGGTCGATGCCACCGACCGGGCCGGTGACGGTGCCGTCCTCGCCCAGCGTGTACAGGCCGGTGTGGGTGCCCAGCAGCACGGTGCCGTCACCGGCGTCGACGATGCCGTGCACATGCCCGAACCCGGCCGCGGTGCTCGCGGGGGCATCGGGCTCCGCAGGGGTGGTGCTGCAGCCCGTGAGCAGCAGCGCGACGGTGACGGTGGCCGTGATCGCCAGTCTGCGGGTGGTGGGAGAGATCATGAACGGAGAGCCTTTCCGTGCGGGTACGCCGGATACCGGTGACCGCACAGGGGTCGAGGGTGGGGCCTCGGACGGGACCGGCATCGGGAGCGCGGGTCCCGTCCGAGGGGTACCGGGTCAGAGGCTGGCGAGGATGTCCTGCATCGTGGTGATCTCGGCGGTCTGCCCGTCGATGATCTGCTGCGCGAGGGCGGCCACGTCCGTGTTCTGCCCGTCGGTGAGCACCGACTGCGCCATCGTCACGGCGCCCTGATGGTGAGCGATCATGCCGTTCAGGAACAGGCGGGTCGCCTCGACCCCGGTCGCGGCATCCAAAGCGGCCATGTCGTCCTCCGACATCATCCCGCCGCCCATGTCCATGCCCTCCATCCCGGACATGGAGTCGTCGTACGGAACGCCCCACTCCTGAAGCCAGCCCTTCATGGTCTGGATCTCCGGGTCCTGTGCGGCCTTGATCTGCTCGGCGAGGGAGACGACCCGCTCGTCGATGCCGTCTTTCGCGAGGATCTGATCGGCCATCTCGATGGCCTGCTGGTGGTGCGGGATCATCATCGTCACGAACATCTCGTCCGCGGCGTTGAACGCGGCGGCGGACTGGGACGGGGCGGTGCTGGTCATCCCCCCGGAGCCGTGGTCCATGCCGGGCATGGTGCCGTCGGTGGGGGCGCAGCCAGCGAGCACGAGCACGGTGGCCAGGGCGCCAGCGGTCAGCGTGAAAGTACGAAAACGCATCAGGGGTGTCCTTGTCTATTCAGTCGGTGAGGGTCTGATTCAGTGCCCGGGAGGGCAGAGCGCAGCATCCCCGGCAAGGGTCGCCGGGGTTCAGGCGGAATCAGGTGCGACTGATGGACAGGACAAGCAGTGAAGGCGGGCGGGGATGCGGCAATCCGGCCAGCAGAGTCCGGGTATGGGAGCGCGAGCGGGCTACGGCGTATGTGAGAAGGGCACGGAACGTCGGGGCGAGCAGGACGATCACCGCGGCCAGCAGCGCCAGCACACACACCATCATCAGCAACGAATGATCCGGCATCCCCGCAGGGCTGCCGCACCCGTCCTGGCAATGCCCCCCAGCGCCCTCCGCCGCAGCTGCGGTCATCGGCGTATCGTCGGCGGCGGCTGGTGCGGAGCCGACCTGGCTGTGCGTGCTCATCGCGCTGGTCTCTGATGCCAGGGCGGGCTGGTGGGAACCGGTCAGGACGTGCATGGACAGCAGCCCGGTGATGATCGCCAGGGCGATCGGAGCGGCCAGCAGGAGCCGTCGCACCCCGGGGGTCAGACGCGCGTGCGAGCGAATCACGTTCACGACCGACCTCCTTCCCGTCCAGGGTAGCGGTGCCCTGCCTCCGCGACACGGTCAGAACACCACGCACGGGAGCGGGTACTCGTCGAAGTAGCTCCCATCGGCGTCTCCGGTCAGGCTGACCGACGTTGCCGCGGTGCCGAGCTTGTCGATTCGCATCCGGTTCGACAACAACACTTGCGCCGCGAATGTGCCAGTAGCGGCGAGCAGCCCGATCACAGTCAGGATCGTCGGACGCTGCCACCACTCCGCATCCGCCCCCAGTTGGAGTGGAGCGCCCCAGCCAGTCACCCAGAACACTGCGGTCACCAACACGCCGGCGAGTACCGAAGTCACAAGAGCGCGGCGCATGGGCAACCGGCTGATCCGCCGGAACCGAGACCCCGGCACCGAGATCGGACGCTCGCGGTACAGCGGCTGCTTGACGATCTCCTTCTGAATGTAGTTCGCCAGCGCATTGCTCTGTCGATCGAACGGCTGCACCCCGACATCGCTCAGCGATGATAGTGAGATCTCGACGACCCTCGACGCCAGACGCTCACGCACCCCCGCAAGGACGCTGCTCTTGCCGCTCCCGTACCCACCCGTCAGCGCGATGTTCCAGACCCGCTTGCGGCGCTCATCGTCCTCCAAGAGCGACACGAGCTCGTCGCTGTACACCTTGTGCTGCTCGGGTACATGCACCGGAACGAGCGGCACCAACCCCAGACCAGTCCCGTCCCCAACGACGTCTGCCATTCCTCTACCCCAGATCAATACACACGATCCGTCCACGAGACCTGGCCCAATGGCCAACTGTGGGCCATCTTGCGGTAGACAATGCCATCTCCACGTGGAACCTACAAACACTGTAGGAACCGCTCAGAGATGTCCATCTGCGCAGCGAAAGGACGCGGGAGTGACAAGCGAGATGTCCTCGAAAGCCAGCCGCGAACATGCTGCTAGATGTCTTCGGGAGTCGATCTGTGCTCGTCGGGCGGATGACTCCACCTTTTGCCTTTCGGCGGCGAGATGTAGAGCAAAATGCCGAGAGCGATGCCGACACCGAGGATGACGTCGGCGAGGTTGCCGATGAACAGGTTGCCGTAGGCGAGGAAGTCGGTGACGTGGCCTCGGCCGAATCCGGGTGGGGCGAGCAGGCGGTCTAGGAGGTTGCCGACTGCGCCTCCCCACAGCAGGCCGATCGCGACCGCCCACCCGGCGGTGCGGGCGCGTGTTGCGGCGATGAGCAGAGCCACGGATGCCGCGGCTGCGATGATGGTGAGCAGCCAGGTTGAGCCGGATCCGAGGGACATGACGGCGCCGGGGTTGAACGCGAGCTGCAAGCCGAGCCAGTCTCCCAGGAGTGGGATGCGGGCTTGTTCGCTGAGCTGCGCGAGGGCGAGTGCTTTGGTTCCCTGGTCGATCAGCACCGCCCCGACAGCGACGGCGCACGCGATCAGGAATAGACGCGGTCGGACGCGCGCGCCAAGAGGGCCGGCGGAACTCACTTCCACGGCATCCGCCCTTCCCTGCGCGAGGCCGTGAACGGGACCGGTCATGCCTTCGTGCGCCGCGCCGCGCGGAGCCCGTTGAGGATAACGATGACCTCCGCGACTTCGTGCACCAGCACCACGGCGGCGAGGCCCAGAATGCCGGTGATCGCGAGCGGTAGCAGGACCGCGATGATCGCGATGGACAGGACGACGTTCTGGTTGATGATGCTGCGGCCGCGGCGGGCGTGAGCGAGGGCCTGCGGGATGAGGCGCAGGTCGTGGCCGGTGAACGCGACGTCGGCGGACTCGATCGCGGCATCTGCGCCCTTGGCTCCCATCGCGATCCCCAGGTCGGCGGCTGCGAGAGCGGGGGCGTCGTTGATGCCGTCCCCGATCATCGCGGTGGGCTGCGACTTCGACAGTTCCGCGACGGCGGTGGCCTTGTCCTCGGGGCGCAGTTCGGCGCGCACGTCGCTGATGCCGGCCTGTGCGGCGAGGGCCGCGGCGGTGCGGGCGTTGTCGCCGGTGAGCATCGTCACGCCGATCCCGCGCCGGTTCAGTATGGCGATGACCTCGGGGACTTCGGGGCGCAGCTCGTCCCGCACTCCGATCGCTCCGGCGGGCTGGTCGTTGCGGTGGACGATGACGACGGTCATCCCCTCGGACTCCATCGCCTCCACGTCGCCGACCAGCGTGCCGGCGTCCAGCCAGCGTGGACTCCCTACGGCGAGACGAGCACCGTCGAGGGTGCCGGCGATGCCGTGGCCGGCGGTCTCGCTGACGTCTGCAGCGGCCGGAGCGTTGGGAACCGCGGTGGTGATCGCTGCGGCGAGGGGATGCGTGCTGTGACCTTCCAGGCTCGCCGCCCACGCCAGCACGTCAGCCTCGGTCACGCCGGTGGTGACGACGCGGGTCACGGTGGGCTCGTTGCGAGTCAGGGTGCCGGTCTTGTCGACGGCGAGGTGGCGGATGCCACCGAACCGCTCGAACGCGGCACCGGACTTCACAACCACACCGAACTTCGACGCAGCCCCGATGGCGGATACGACAGTGACCGGGACGGCGATCGCCAGAGCACACGGCGACGCTGCGACCAGCACGACCAGGGCGCGGGTGATCCACAGCTCGGGGTCGCCGCTCAGCAGCGACCCGAGCACGCCGACCAGCACGGCGAGGATCATCACGCCGGGCACGAGGGGTCGGGCGATGCGGTCGGCCAGGCGGGCGCGGTCGCCCTTCTCGGCCTGCGCCTGCTCGACCAGTTCCACAATCGTGGTGAGCGAGTTGTCGGTGCCAGCGGCGGTGGCCTCGACCTCGAGGACGCCGGTGGTGTTGATCGACCCGGCCGACACGTCGGTGCCGGGTTCGACCTCGACCGGGATCGACTCGCCTGTGATCGCGGACGTGTCCAGGCTGCTCCGCCCGGCGCGCACGATACCGTCTGTCGCGATCCGTTCACCCGGCCGGACCACGAGCACGTCACCGACGCGCAGCTCCTTCGCCTCTACCTCGGCTGTGGCGTCGCCGCGCTTGACGAGCGCGGTGTCGGGCACGAGTTTCAACAGTGCCCGCAACCCCGCGCGGGCGCGGTCCATCGCCTTGTCTTCCAGCGCCTCTGCGATCGAGTACAGGAACGCCAGCGCGGCGGCCTCCTCGACGTAGCCGAGGATCACCGCGCCGGTGGCGCTGATCGTCATGAGCAGGCCGATGCCGAGCTTGCCCTTGGTGAACAGCTTGCGCAGCGCGCCCGGCACGAACGTGTACGCGCCCAGCAGCAGACCGATCCAGAACAACACCAGGCCCGCGGTCTCCGCGCCGGTCCACTCGCACACCAGGCCGGCGGCGAACGCGACGCCGGAGGCGATCGGGATCAGAACGCTCGGGCTCCGATACCAGGACCGGTCATCGTCATCATCGTCGTCGTCGAGGTCGACGTGCTCGACTTGCGAACCCGTGACCGCGCTCACGCCCGCACCTCCCCCGCCACGCAACCTTCGACCCCGCAGTTCGGGTCCATGCACGGCACGCTCTCGTCGACCGCGAGTGTCACATCCACCAGCGCCGTCAGGGCGCGGGCAAGGTGCGGGTCTGCGACCTCGTAGCGGGTCTGCCGGCCCTCGGGCTCGGCCACCACGATCCCGCACCCGCGCAGACACGTCAGATGGTTCGACACATTCGAGCGGGACAACCCCAACTCGCGAGACAGCACCGCCGGGTAACTCGGGCCGGCCAAGAGAGTCAGGAGAATGCGAGAGCGGGTCGGGTCGGCCATAGCTCGACCGAGCCGGTTCATCACATCAAGTTGATCAGCAATAGTCAGCACACGATGACTATACATCAACTGCTGTACTCCGTCGGGCGCTTGCTTCTTCGTACTTTGACCCGCGATTCTCCCGAGAAATGTCCGGATGGACATCGCGTGGACATTTCATCCGCCAAATGGACAACTCAGAAAAATCCCTACAACACCTTGTCGGGCACTTCACTAGTTTGTCCGGACACGGCGGCTTCGAGGGCATTCCGCCAGCAGTTTGTCCGGAGTTTCCGCCAGCTAGATTTGTCCGCGGGATCACATCCGGTTACGGACACCCTTCCCGGCTCCCCATCCGCGGCTGAATATCTCGACGCGACCGGCCCCCTCAAGACGCTCCAGGAGGGTCTTGGCTGACGAAACGGGCGGAAGGTCGAACTCCACCCCCGGACCGCTTGTTAGCGCGTTGTATGGCGCCCCGAGGAATGCCATCGTCTCGATCAATTGATCAGGGCTGAGATCTCGATCTCGAACCAAATGCGGGAGCACGGCGCTGGCGTCCATGGTGACTCTCGCGATACGGCTGACCTGCTCGCGCGGAATCCTGATCCACTTTTCCGCGGCGTAGACGCCCACGGCCCGGAGCGGCTCGACCTCGTCATCCGGGACGAACGCAGTGACTTCCTCCGCAACCCTGTTGCGGAGGACCTCCGGGACGCCAGCGCTGCGAACCAGCTCTGCGACATACCCCGACACGAGCGCTGGCGTGAGGAACGTCTCGACGTTCTCCGATACGGCGAATGCGGCTGCGACGGAGGCCCAGCCGCCGCTGGAGAAGTGCTCGAACGTCGACGCCTCGTCAGGAACGAGTCCGGCTTCTAGCGCCCTCGCCAAGAGATCGTCGCCGGCTGGCGCCAGGGCAGCCGCGTCAACCCCGTTACGTAGGTCGAGCTGGATCGCAAGACCTACCCGAACAGATGCCGGGAGAAGTGCGCCGGCATTGAGGACAAGCACGGCGAGAGCGCGCCGGTCGTCTTCGTCAACCTCATCAACACCCTGCAGCGGAATGGCCTCTCCGTCGTCGACGAGAAACTGAACGAGGTCGTGATCGATGCCGTGCGCCGAGGCGTACTCATTCACATTGGCGACAGCGGGCATAACACGACGCTCCGCAACAAGAAGGGGCCAGGCGTCAAGTGGGACATCAGTGATATCGGCAAGCGCTGCTGTCTGCGAGCTCGACGCGATGACTCTTGCGAGTTGCTCATCGCTCCACGTGCCGTGCTGTTCCGAGATGACGGCTTGAAGGACAGCCTCGGCAGTCACGGTCTCTGCGTCAGGCTGAGATGCGAAGAGCGTGCCTAGGTATACGTCAATGTTCTCCTTGACGTAATGCCAGACCGCTTCGTGCTTGCGCGCCTCGTCAATTGTGGGGGTGGTCGTGATCTCCAGGGCAAGCTGCAGGTTCGGCGTCGAGATCTGATACATCTCCCCAGCAACGACGCGCGTTCGCAACGGTGCGCCGAGGACACCCAGATCCTCGACGAGGATGTTGGCGGACTGGAGGAATCCGTAGATCGTCGCCGTCCTCTCCGGAGACTGGGGATCACGAACGCCACCAAGATTCGCGTACTCACTGGAGAGTAGTGAGAGAGCTTCACCGTCGACATCATAGGCATCGGCCGTCTTGCTGCTTAGCAGCGCCGCGTCGAGGAGGCGGATCCGGGTGTCTTCGTCGGGCATGCCAGAGTGAGTGGCGATGTACTGAAAGAGGTCTCTCCATGGATGCTCGGCGAGCAGCGCGACAAGCTTCTCGCGTGGCGTCGTCGGCGAATTGATGAACGCGTCGAGGAAGGTCTGAGCGTCCTTGCTGAAATCGGCGACGACAAACTCAACCACTTCTTTGGCCGCCGCCAAGTCGTTGCCCAGGAGGTACGAGACCACTTCCAGGTTGAGCGCACTGGCGGAACTTGTGAAGTCTGCCGGTACTTGTTCGAGCAGGTTCGCCACCGCATTCTCGGTCTTGAATGAGTAGTCGACGTACATCTGGTTCGGCTGGACGCTGTGGTTGTAGAAGAAGGCGACGTCCACGCCGATGAAGCTCCCGTAGAACCGAGCTGAGTACTCCGCGTAATTCCGGGTCAGGAATCCGCGACGCACGAGGTCCCGTGCGAGCTCGGAATCGAGCGTGCTCGTGATCGTGTCCTTGAACGGTGTCTTGCCCGAAGCGATGTTCTCGTAGTGAGCGAGGTCCTTGAAATCCGCACCGCGTAGGGATGCAATGTCCTCGTCGTATCGCCGCACCTGACGGGTGAGTTCTGCGGGACTCGAGTCGCGCCAAACGTCGCTGTCCATGCTGTCGGGGAACAAGGACGTGAGTTGTGCGGCATCGATGATCACGGCATTGTTCTCGTAGTTCGGCCGGGCGGGTGTCAGCGTCAGCGTGCCTGCTTCTGAGACGTGCCGCCAGAACGTCGGGGAAGTCACCTCATCGAACGCGCGGGTTTGCCCTTGGACGTAGATTCCCGCATAGCCGTATGAGGTACGAGCCGACACCAGGTCCTTGACGAGTAACAGGCGTGCTCCGAGAGTCGCCGCCGTTTCGTCTTGGACGCGTCGCTTCTCTTCCGTCCGGATCAGTTCGCGACGCTTCTTCTGTAGCTCCTCGATGGTGGCCCGAACGAGCCCTCGATGGCTGTTCTCAAGCGCGTCAAGAGCACTCGCCCGCTGGGGGATTGCTTCGAAGTCCGCGAGGTGGAAGTTCTTGTAGGCGACCAGTGCGAACAGGTCGTCCGGGGTCATGCCTGGTGCGCGATTCTCAGTCCAGTAGAGCTGCTCGGCGAACACCGCGAACTCGTTGCAGATGTTGATCAGCAACCTCATGTCAGTGGTGTGGCGCGCGACGAGATCCAAGAGCGGCCGGGTCACGAGATCCTTCGGAAGGCCGAGCTTCGTGAGCGCTCCTGCAAGGAGGTCTCGAGCGTTGCGATGGGAGATGAATGGCACGACGGGAACCACCAGTTCAAAGAACTTCGTCCTGTTCGCACGTTCCACGGCCGCGGCGGCCAAATCAATCTTGCGTTCCCGGTCAGTCGTCGGTTTCGACGGTTCGTCGTCCGATCCCGGATCCTTCTCGTCGAGATCCGTGCCGATCTTCTCAAACAAGCTGTCCTTGATCGCGTAGATATACCGAAGCGGATGATCCTTGCCGATCCAGTGAGAAGAGGCGTTGATCAACGTGTTGAGTTCACGGAGAGAGTCGAAGATCTGCGGATCGTCGAAGCGATCGAGGTCTTCAAAGATCACGTACTTCGGTTCAACAGCGTCGAAAAAGGCGACGATCTCGTCGAGATAGCCGTCGAAGTACGTGGTCGGCTTATCGCCGAGGGTGATCGTCGTCCCCGCTGTCGTGACCTGTGAAACGACGCGGTCCCCGATGACCAGCCGCACCACCCACACGACCGCAACGACGAGAGCGACGAATATCCCGCCCAAGAGGAGTGTCAAGAACGGGTTGCTGGTGCCCCCGAACCAACTGTCACCCGGACGGAGACCTATCAGCCAGAGCAGTAGCAGCCCTCCAGCTGTGATCCCGACCGCTTCGAAGAACGCACGCCAGCGGGTGAGCGGTCTGCTTCGCACGAACCGCGAACGGCGGAGCTTCCCCGGCTCGGCACGATAGACGAGCTGTTTGACAAGCTCTTTCTGAATCCGGTTGGTGAGGTCCTCGTCGTCCTCGTCGGGTCCGAGAGTATTGATGCTGATTCGGAGAGTATCGGCCTTGTGTGCGCGTTCGAACTGATCGAGCACGCTGGACTTTCCGGAACCGTATCGACCTGTGAGTGCGATGTTGCGATTCCTGGGGTCCTTCATCGCATCCTCAAGATGCCGCAGATAGCCCGCGTGGTGTGGTTCCTCATACTCGGGAGCAAGAGAGCGGAGGACAACCGTCGGCGCCGGCTGCTCCGACGGCTGAGATTCAACGTCGGTCGCTATCCGATCAGCTTCGTTCTCTGCAGGCACAGTGCCAGTATGGTCGGACCCTCGGACGAAGCCTGTGTTGCCGTGCGCACACGGACCTAGACCGCGCGGGGCACGATGGTGACCCGGATCGGCTCGCCGCTGGTCGGGGAGACCGACTCCACGCTCGCCGCGCGCTCGAGCAGGGTCGGAAAGATCAGGGTGTCCAGGGCGCACCAGGTGTAGAGCTCCTCACCGGCCACGGTGAACCGGTGAGGGGTGGGGCGCAGGGTGAGGCCCTGGCCGATGATGCGGCCCTGGTCGTCGTACTCGGTGTCCGGCACCGCGGCCAGACCCGTGCGTACGTCGTCGACCGGACGGCCGGCGGCCGCGGCGAACTGCTCGACGGTGACCGGGCCGCCCTCGACGATCAGCCGCAGCAGCGGGATCAATAGGACGGCGTCAAGGCCGGTCTCTTCGGTGTTGTTGAGTCGTTCGGGCAGTTGCGTCGTGAGCTCCGACATGGCGGTACCTTCTTCATGAGTCGGGTGGAGGCTGTCGGCTGCGGGTCACGCGCAGCAGGACAGCTTGGAGATGTCGGTGGTGAAGGCCTTGGCGGCGATCCGGATGCCTTCGGTCATGGTCAGGTAGGGCGCCCATGCGTCGGCGACCTCGGTGACGGTCTTGCCGAGAATGTGGACACCGGCGGCGGCGAGCTCGCCGGCGTCTTTGGCGACGGCGGTGAGGCCGAGGATCTCGCCGGTCTCAGCGTTGGCGACGATCTTGATGAAGCCGCGGGTGTCGCGGTTGACCAGCGCCCGGGGCACGTAGTCCAGCGGCAGGACGCGGCAGTCGCAGCGGATCCCGGCAGCGAGCACCTGGGCCTCGGTCATCCCGACCGCGCCGATCGCCGGACTGGTGAAGGTCACCCGCGGCAGCCGGCTGTGGTCCACCGACCGCTCAGCGCCAGCGAACGTGTTCTCAGCGACCATGTTGCCGTGGTGGGCGGCGACGTAGACGAACTCGGGGTGCCCGGTCACGTCGCCGGCTGCCCAGATCCGGGGGTTGGAGGACTGCAGTTGGTCGGTGACCACGATCTCGCCCGTGTCGCCGGTCTTCACCTCCACCGCATCGAGGTTCAGCCCATCGGTGACCGGTCGGCGGCCGAGGGCGACGAGGACCTGTTCGGCGTGGAATTCCTGCTCGCCGCCGGAGATGTCAGCGGTGACAACAACCTGGCCCCTGACGTCGTCACGGGCAACGTGGGTCGGGACCGCACGGCGGACCACGCGGATGCCCTCGTCGGCGAAGACCTCCTGCAGCGCCTTGGATACCTCCGGCTCCTCCTTCGACGCCAGCCGGGAACGAACCAGCAGGGTGACCTTCGACCCGAGCCGGGCGAACAGTTGGGCCTGCTCCAAGGCGACGTAGCCGCCGCCGAGCACCAGCAGCGAGTCGGGAACCTTGGTCAACTCCATCGCCGTGGTCGAGGTCAGGTAGCCGGCCTCCTCAAGACCGTCGATCGGTGGGGCCCATGCGCTGGCGCCGGTGGCGACCAGGTAGTGATCAGCGTCGATCGTCTCGACCGCACCGTCAGTCGCGGTGACCTCAAGAACGGGCGCTTCTGGCGTGCCGGCGAACGCAGCGTCGCCGTGGCGGATCTGCCAGCCGTAGGCGTCGGCGACGTCGACGTACTTCTCACCCCGAAGTTCCTCGACGAGGTCCTGCTTGCTGCTGATCAGCGCGGGCATGTCCACGTCGTCCGCTGTGGTGGCGATCCCCGGGAAACGGTTGCCCGCCTCGGCAGCGGTCTGGCGGGCCTCAGCGGCGGCGATGAGCGCCTTCGACGGCACGCAGCCGGTGTTCACGCACGTGCCGCCGAAAGTGCCGCGCTCGATCATCACCACCGACTTGCCGAGCGTGGTCGCGCGGATGGCGGCGGCGAACGCGGCGCCACCCGATCCGATGATCGCAAGGTCGTACCTGGACTGCATCCCGATTCCTCCCCTGAGTCTTGAGAATTGCTCTTGATGCAGCCACAATGGACCTTCCAGTACGGGGGAAGGTCAAGTGCGACCTGTGACACATCGGAGACCCAGATGAGGATCGGCGAACTCGCCGAGGCGGCCGGCACCACCGCCAAGACCCTGCGGTTCTACGAGGAGCAGGGCCTGCTTCCCGCGGCCGAGCGCACCGCGTCGGGATACCGCGACTACGATCCGGAAGCAGCGACTCGGATCGACTTCATCCACCGCGGCCAGGCTGCCGGACTTACCCTCGCGCAGATCAAACAGATCCTCGACATCCGCGATGGAGGCGAGATTCCCTGCGGCCACGTCCGGGACCTCCTAGACGTTCGTCTGAAGGACATTGAGCGCCAGATCTCGGATCTCGTCTCCCTCCGCGACAACGTTGCCGCCCTCCGCGACGCAGCCGCAGAACCCGAACCCGAGACCTGCAACGCCGACGAGGTCTGCAGGTACCTGTAGCCAATCCGAGATGACGCGCGCAGAGGCGGAGCCTCCTGCCGCGACCTTCCTACGTGACCACAACGTTATGGCCAGCAACAACTAGCCGACATCTCGATCTGGAATCCGACATCTTCACGTGGAACCTACAATACCTACCCGAAGTCCTGCGCCATGTCCGTGAAGCGGGAGAAGTGGCCCTGGAAGGCGACCGTGATCGTGTCGGTGGGGCCGTTTCGGTGCTTGGCGACGATCAGGTCGGCCTCGCCTGCACGGGGGCTTTCCTTGTCGTAGGCGGCTTCGCGGTGCAGCAGGATGACCATGTCGGCGTCCTGCTCGATCGAGCCCGATTCACGCAGGTCGCTGATGGCGGGCTTCTTGTCTTGCCGCTGCTCGGGGCCACGGTTCAGCTGTGACAGCGCGATCACCGGCACCTGCAGTTCTTTCGCGAGCAGCTTGAGGGCACGCGAGAACTCCGAGACTTCTTGCTGGCGCGACTCGACGCGCTTGCCCGAGGTCATCAGCTGCAGATAGTCGATGACGACCATCCGCAACCCCACGCGCTGCTTGAGTTTTCGGCACTTCGCGCGAATCTCGACGAGCGTCATGTTGGGGCTGTCATCGATGTAGAGCGGTGCGTCGTTGATCTTTCCGCGGGTCGCGGCGATCGTCGTCCAGTCGCGCGAGTCGAGCGACCCCTTGCGCATGCTCTGCAGCGGCACGGCACCCTCGGCGCTCATCAGACGCATCGCGATCTCGCTGCGCCCCATCTCGAGCGAGAAGAAAATCGTCGGCTGCTTGTGTTTGATGGCCGCCGCGCGGGCGAAATCCAGAGCCAGCGTTGACTTGCCCATCGCCGGCCGCGCCGCGACGACGATCATCTGACCGCCGTGCAGACCGTTGGTGAGCTGGTCGAGCCCGGCGAAGCCGGTTGGGATGCCGGTCATCTGCCCATCGCGGCCGCGTGCAGCCTCGATCTCTTCGACGGCGGTGTCGACGGCGACCTGCAGCGGGACGTAGTCCTCGGTCTGCTCGGCACCGGTCACGCCGTAGATCTCGGCCTGCGCGTTGTTGACGAGGTCGAGCGCCTCACCCTGTCCGCTGTAGCCCATCTGCACGATGCGGGTGCCGGCCTCGACGAGCCGGCGCAGCAGGGCGCGCTCGTTGACGATCGACGCGTAGTAGCCGGCGTTGGCCGCCGTCGGCACGATCGAGGTGAGCGAGTGCAGGTAGTCGGCACCGCCGGCACGCTGCAGTTCGCCGTTCTTGATGAGTTCGTCGGTGACGGCGACGACGTCGGTGGGCTCGCCGTGCGAGTAGAGGGAGAGGATCGCCTCGAAGATCAGCTCGTGCTTGGGCACGTAGAAGTCGGTGCCGCGCAGCGACTCGATGACATCGGCGACCGCGTCGCCCGACAGCAGCATGCCGCCCAGCGCAGACTGCTCGGCCAGCAGGTCGTGCGGCGGAGTGCGCTCATGCTCGCGGGGTCCCCCGAGCCGGTCTTCTCCGATGTCCGCAATCGACATTGCGCGCCTCACCCCACTCTGACTCGCATCCCGGGTTTTCGAGCCGGAGTACACGGTAAGGAGGGGGTGCGACAGCCGCAAACCACCCTGTGGATAACTGTGTGGAGAATCTGCACGAAACGCCGGAACGCCTGTGTACAACTCCTGTGGAAAACGCCCGAGTCTACAAGGATTGGAGAAATCTATAGTCAGCTTGACCTGGGATTCTTTCGTTCACAGGCTGTGGATGACGAATGTGATTGAAGTGTGTGTTGAAGGTTCGCGGTGTGTGTATCAACTGGGGAGAACTTCGACTTTGTCAAGTCCAGTTCCCTGGGCCTCACGCACCGCGGCGTACAGCGCGGCCCCGAGCACCGAAACGACGAGCCATGCGGTCGTGAAGAGCGTGAACCAGCGGGCGGCAACCCTTCCCTGGCCGCCGGTCGCGTGGTCGACGTGCACGAGCCCGAGGCGCTGCGTGTACCCCTCGGCCCACTCGAAGTTGTCGACCAGCGACCATGCCGTGTATCCGGCAACGTCGACGCCTGCCGCTCGAGCCCGCGCCACCGCTGCTATATGCCCGTGCAGGTATGCGATTCGGTCGGTGTCGTGGAGTGGCCCGTCGACGGTGTCTGGTTCGGGGAACGCCGGGTCGGCGAACATGCGGTTGTGCAGCAGGTCGTACATGCCGGCCGCGATCGTGTCGGGCTCACCGTCTGACGCCGGACGCCACACCGCCAACCGCGGAGCATCCACCCGCCGTCACCGTGAGCGGCGCGCCGGAACGACAGATGCCCCGGACCGTGGAGGTCCGGGGCATCTGATCTCGATACACCGCCTGCGGCGGCACTCGATCATCGGAGTGAGGAGCGCCTGCTCGGCACTCGATCACCGGAGTGAGGAGTGCCTGGGCGGCATCCGATTACTTGGCGGCGACCACCTGGAGGGTGATCACGGCGGTCACGTCGTCGCGCAGGCGGACGACGGCCTCGTGGTCACCGACCGACTTGATGGGCGACGGGAAGGTGATCTTGCGCTTGTCGAGCTCACCGATGCCGGCAGCCTTGACCGCGTCGACGACGTCAGCGGTCTTGACCGAGCCGAACAGGCGGCCTTCCTTGCCCGCGGTCACCTCGAGGCGAACCTTATCGCCCTCGAGCTTGTCCTTGAGCGCCACAGCGTCTTCGTGGTCGTGGATCGCGCGTGCCTCGCGGGCGGCGCGGATCGACGCCACCTGCTTCTCGCCACCGCGGGTCCAGGCCACAGCGAAGCCCTGGGGGATGAGGTAGTTGCGGGCGTACCCGTTCTTGACCTCGATGACGTCACCGGCGCTTCCGAGCCCGGCGACCTCGTTCGTGAGAATCAGCTTTGCCATGTCGGTGCTCCTCAGCGGCCAGCGCCGGCGTAAGGCAGGAGCGCCATTTCGCGGGCGTTCTTGATCGCCTTGGCGATCAGACGCTGCTCCTGCACCGAGACACCGGTGATACGACGGGCACGGATCTTGCCGCGCTCCGAGATGAACTTGCGAAGGGTGGCGACATCCTTGTAGTCGATGACGCCGACGCGGATCGCCTTCGCGGGGGCAGCGTTCTTCGCGCCCTTCCGCGGCTTGCGGCGATCGCCGGTAGCCTTTCCAGCCATTGTTTGTCCTTAGTACGAAGTTGTGGATGCCGGTCGTGCCGGCTTCCTGTGATCTTGGGTTTCGATACGCCGCCTTCGGCGGCTACTCAACCTTGCGTCGCGGTCGCATCAACGCCGCTGCGCGGCATTGACCCGCCCCGACTCAAAAGGGCGTGTCGTCGCCGTAGCTGGCGCCGGGGGCGCTCCACGCGTCGGGTGCTGCCGAACCGGGGGTCGACCACGGCTCGTCCTGCTGACCCTGCTGCGGGCGCGCGGCCTGCTGGCCTCCGCCGAAGTTGCCGCCACCGCCGGAAGCGGCGCGCGTCACCTGGGCGGTGGCGTAGCGCAGCGAAGGACCGATCTCATCGACCTCGAGCTCGATGGCCGTGCGGTTGTTGCCGTCACGGTCCTGGTAGGAGCGCTGCTTCAGGCGGCCGGTCGCGATGACCCGCATGCCCTTCGTCATCGAACCTGCCACGTGCTCTGCGAACTCCCGCCAGACCGACGCGCGGAGGAACAGCGCTTCGCCGTCCTTCCACTCGTTCGCCTGACGGTCGAAATTGCGGGGCGTCGATGCGATCGTGAAGTTCGCGACCGGCAGTCCGTTCTGCGTGTACCGCAGCTCGGGGTCGGCCGTGAGGTTCCCCACGACGGTGATGATCGTCTCGCCGGCCATCGCGATTACGCCTTCGCGGCCTTGCGGGCGGCCTTGGCCTCAGCGCGCTCCTTCTCGGCGGCGACCTGAGCGATCGCCTCCTCGGCACGGAGGACCTTGGTACGCATGATCTGCTCGTTCAGCTTGAGCTGACGGTCGAGCTCGTGCGTGGCCTCGCTCGTGGCGGTGAAATTGACGACGGCGTAGATGCCCTCATTCTTCTTCTGGATCTCGTACGCGAGACGGCGCTTGCCCCACACGTCGACGTTCTCGATCGAGCCACCATCTGCGGTGATGACCTTCAGAAAACCGTCGAGCTTGGGAGCGACCTGGCGCTCGTCGACCTCGGGGTCAAGGATGACCATGAGTTCGTACTGGTGCGTGTGCGTCACTAACCCACCTCCTTCGGACTTGAACGGCTGCCGGGCGTTTCCCGACAGCAGGAGGGTTGATGCACGTGTCGCCGACCGGGCATGCCGGAGGCAGACAACCACAACAGTCTAGCGGATGCCACGGCTCACCGCCGACGCGGCCGAATCGGCGCGCGAACGACGTCGCGCCGCCGGGGTTCGGGTCCCCGGCGGCGCGAAAGCCGACTCGCGCTCGACCACGGACCGGAGCGTCGCAGGGGGTGCAGGGTGCCCCGGGTCACGCGGTCGAGCGCAAGAAGGACGGCGCGAGAGCAGTACGCTCTGCAACGCCGCCGGTGTCGAGTCTACCCCCTTGTCCCCCAAATGGGGGACACAGCGAGGACAAAGGATTTCTCTTCGCGACGCGACGGCCCGGTAGCGTGGCCCGCATGGAATGGGAACCCGACACGAGCGTCGGGGAGTGGCTGCGCGAACGCCTCGACGACCCCTGGCTCGGCACGATGCACGACGTCGTCCCGCGCGGCTTCGAGGCCTACGCGCGCGTGTTCCATCCGGCATCCGTCACCGAACTTCCCGGCGAGCGGATGCCGGCGCCCGACGAGGTGCGCGAGATGCCGTGGCACCAGCATGAAGCCCTCTTCGACCGCATGGTGACCAGTGCGGTCACGTGGGCGCAGACCGCTGCGGCCTTCGGCACGACGTTCCACGCCGGTGCGCAATGGAACCGTCTCGTCCGCAGCCCGGGTGACCCGCTGGGCGACGCGAACGGCTGGCAGCAGGTCATCGGGCCGGATGGCCGCGAATACAACGCGCCACCCGAAGGCGACATGGACCCCGGCCTCGTCGCCCGCCTCGCCGGCATCCTGCGTGAGCACACGACGGCACCGACCGAGGGTCACATCGCGCAATGGGAGGGCATCGGCGGGCTCGTCGGGCACCTGGGGCACAGCCCGTCGCGCGCGTTCCTGCAGATCGGCGACCGCTACGACGACGACCTCGCGAAGCACAACCGCATGCTCGGCGCTGCCACGCGCGACGTCTTCAACGACGTGTTCCGTCGCAAGACGTGGCAGGACGGCATCCTCTCCCGTGAGGTCTCGGAAGGACCGCGTTTCGATCTGCCCGGACGTCCTCACGTCCTCTTCCGCGGCGGCATCGACGAGCTCGCCGCCCCAGACTGGGTGCTCGACGCGCCATGGCGAGACCGGCCCGCCGAAGAACACGGCTTCGATCCGTCGGCGCACGCACCGAGCATCGTGTGGCCCGCCGACCGCGCCTGGGTCTGGGTCACCGAAGTCGATTACGACTCCACGATCGTCGGCGGCAGCACCGCCCTCGTGCAGTCGCTGTGCGCCGCCGACGGCATCGAAGCGTTGCCTATCGGCGAGGGCACGACCCTGACGTATTTCTCCGACGAGGTGAACGCATGACGAACCCGACCGCACCGCGCACGTACCCGTTCGACGCGCGACCGCTGACCGAACCCGTCGACCGGGCCACCGTCAAGGCCTACAAGAAGCAGCTCATCGCAGAAGGCCGCGCGCCCGGCGGCTCGCTCACGGGTGGCATCGTCGTGTTCATCGTGATCGGGATCGTCTTCCTGTTCATGTTCAGCAGCGTGCTGTTCGGCATCTTCGGTGCCCTCGCCACCTCGTTCAGCGAACCCGGCCTCGGCGCCACCGCAGTGATCGGATCGATCGTGCCCGTCGTCGTGATGCTGACGATCGTCGGCGGCATCACCGCCCTCGTCATCACCGCGATGCGCCGCTCGGGCGAGAACTGGTACCGCTTCGACCGCTTCGCCAAGGCCAATGGCATGACCTGGTACCCGACCGCCTCGAACCCGCCGCTGCCCGGCATGATCTTCAGCCTCGGCAGTTCGCGCCAGGCCACCGACATCCTCCGCGGATCCGAACCCCGCCTCGTCGAGTTCGGCAACTACCGGTACACGACCGGCTCAGGCAAGAACAAGACCACCCACAAGTGGGGCTACGTCGGCGTGCACCTGTCGTCACCGCTGCCGCACATCGTGCTCGACGCCGTCGGCAACAACGGCCTGTTCGGCAGCTCGAACCTGCCCGCCGCATTCGACAAAGACCAGCGCCTCAGCCTCGAAGGCGACTTCGACAAGTACTTCCACCTGTACTGCCCTCAGGGGTACGAACGCGACGCGCTCTACTTGTTCACGCCCGACATCATGGCCCGGTTCATCGACAACGCAGCCGCCCTCGACATCGAAATCGTCGACGACTGGCTGTTCCTCTACGCCAAGCGCGACTTCTCGACGCTCGACCCCAACATGTGGAACTGGCTGTTCTCCGTCGTCGGCGCCCTGCTCGACAAACTCGCACAGTGGGAACGCTGGCGCGACGAACGCCTCGCCGCGCAGGCCGCCGCGCAGGCGTTCCCGCAGCCGCAGCCCGTCCACGCCGCCGACGGCGGCGCACAGGCGCTGCCCTTCGCAGCACCCGTCGAATCCTTCACACCACCTCGAGGCGTGGCCAAGCAGGGCCAGCGCCTGCAACGGCGCGTCCGTTGGGTGCCGATCATCGCCGTCGTCGGGTTCGGCCTGTTCTGGATACTCACCCAGAGCGGCATCCTCACCCGGTTCTTGTTCAACTGAGTCGGGTGCTCTCGCGCCCGGCGCCGCCGTCGAAGTCAGCGCACGCGGGTCGCCCGCCGTTGAGAGTCCCTGCGCCACAGCATTCCAGGCCTGGGCGTTGCCGAATGTGACCGCTTCGACCATGCCCCGCATTGTTCCGGCAGCCGTCTCGTACTGGAACGTGGCGGTGGCCGCGGTCACCGAGAAGCCGCCGTCGCCGAGGCTCGCCGTGAGCAGATCGAGCACCTCCTGCGCGCGCACCGGGTCATCCATCGGGCCCTCCAGCACGAACTCGTCGAGCCCGCCGAATCGCGTCGCCGTCCACTCCTGCACCCACTGCGTGGCCGGGGTGTACTCCACCCACTCCGAGGTGACGGTTCGCCGCTGAGCGGCATCCGCCCCGACGGCCGGTCCCGCACCTGCGGGGCCGGCCGTTTCACGTGAAGCAATCGGGCGGGTTGCCTCGGTCGCCCGTGCGGAACTCCTGAGTTTTCGCGCGGCCGAGGCGAAAACGGCCCGGATCCGGGGGTGCAGGCCGCGAAAGTGAGGAGTTACGCGCGCAACAGGGCGCTCACTCCTCGGTCGAGCCGGGAGCCGGCACCGGAGACGGCACCGGGGATGGCACGGCGGTCGGGGCGTCGAAGGCGACTCGCTGCAGCGGCAGCCCCTCGGGGGCCTCACGGCGCACCCAGTCGGCGAGCTGCTCGCGCACCAGGCAGCGCAGGTCCCACAGGGCGCTCGAGTCGCTCGCCGAGACGACGACGCGCACCTGCAGCTGACCGCCCACGGCATCCGTCACCGAAATGCTCGCCGACTGACCGTCCCACAGCGGGGTGCCTTCGAGGATGCGGTCGAGCTGCTCGCGCATGCGATCGACCGGCACCCGCCAGTCCAGGTCGAAGTAGACCGTGCCGAGCAGGGCGCGGCCGAGTTTCGTCCAGTTCTCGAACGGCGTCGTCGTGAAGTACGTGCACGGCAACACGAGGGTGCGCTGATCCCACAGCTGCAGTACGACGTAGCTGAGGGTGATCTCGTTGATCGTGCCGAACTCGCCCTGCACGACGACGACGTCACCGACACGGATCGCCTCGCTGAAGGCCAACTGCACCCCGGCGAAGAGGTTGCCGAGCAGCGACTGGGCAGCAAGACCGGCGACGATCGACGCGATGCCGGCGGATGCCAGCACGCTCGCCCCGACGGCACGCACCGCGTCGAAGGTCATGAGGATCGCGCCGGCGGCGAGCACCACGATCACGACGATCACGAGTCGCCGAACGATCTGCAGTTGGGTGCGGATCTTGCGGGCCGAGAACGTGTCGGTCTCGGCGAGGCGGTAGCGCTGCGTGCCGCTGTCGACGAAGAAGAGGAACAGGTTCGCGAGCAGCCACGCCCCGGCGACGATGATCGCGATCGCGAGGCCGTGCTGGATGCCGCCGCGGATGTCGGTCTCCACCGGCAGCGCTGCGGTCGAGCCGAGCAGCGCGATCAGCAGCAGGGTGGTGCGGAAGGGCCAGCGCGTGCGCGTCGACAGTGCGTGCGGCCAGGTCTTGCGGCGCCCGATGAGGACGAGCACGAAGGTTGTGACGAACGCGATGACGATTGCGATGCCGATGAGGATCGCGAGGACGACGCCCCACGCGAGCCACTGCTCCCAGAGGTCCTGATCCACGGTGCTCCTTTCGTTTGCGGTCCTTCCACGCTAGAAGCCCGACCCCCTTCAACGCGAAACAGCATCCGTACCGTCGAGACCGCGCGGAAGACGCACAGTCTCGACAGCGCAGATGCTGTCTCGCGGATCAGCCGGGTCGGATCAGGATGCCGGCGTCAGCCGTCAGCTCGGCGCGAGCCCGAAGGCCTCCAGCTCCGCGTCGTTCAGCATGCGTGAGCGGATGATGAAACGGTTGCCCGTCGGGCCCTCGACACTGAACCCGGCGCCACGGCCCGGCACGACGTCGATGGTGATGTGCGTGTACTTCCAGTACTCGAACTGGGCCTCCGAGATGAACACCTCGATCGGGTCGTCAAGGCCCACCTCGAGGTCGCCGAGCTTCACGTCGCTCGGCCCGGTGATGAACATGCCGACGGGGTAGCACATGGGGGCGCTGCCGTCGCAGCATCCGCCCGACTGGTGGAACATCAGCTTGCCGTGCTGCATCGTCAGCTCGCGCAACAGGCCGGCCGCGGCATCCGTCACCGCAACCCGCTGGTACTGCTCGGTCGTGGTCATCATGACCTCCTTCGCCGACCGTGCGTTTCGTCTCGCTCCGCTCGCTCAACGACCGGCTGGGGGCCACCGGTCGTTGAGCGAGGAGCGGAGCGTCGAAACGCGGATGCCGATCAGAAGAAGCCCATCGCGCCTTCGGCGTACGAGACGAGCAGGTTCTTCGTCTGCTGGTAGTGGTCGAGCATCTTCAGGTGGTTCTCGCGACCGATGCCGGACTGCTTGTAGCCGCCGAACGCGGAGTGGGCGGGGTACTGGTGGTACGTGTTCGTCCAGACACGACCGGCCTCGATGGCGCGGCCGGCGCGGTAGGCGGTGTCGCCGGAGCGGCTCCACACGCCGGCGCCGAGGCCGTAGAGGGTGTCGTTGGCGATCGACATCGCGTCGGCGAAGTCGGTGAACGAGGTCACCGAGACCACCGGTCCGAAGATCTCCTCCTGGAAGATGCGCATGTCGTTCGTTCCCTCGAACACGGTCGGGGCGACGTAGTAGCCGCCGCTCAGCTCGCCGCCGAGGTCGACCCGCTCACCGCCGGCGAGCAGCTTCGCGCCGCCCTCCTTGCCGATCTCGATATAGCTGAGGATCTTCTCGAGTTGGTCGTTCGAGGCCTGCGCGCCGATCATCGTCTCGGGGTCGAGCGGGTTGCCCTGCACGATCTTGCCGACACGGTCGAGGCCGTCGGCGAGGAACCCGTCGTACATCGACTTCTGGATGAGCGCACGCGACGGGCAGGTGCACACTTCGCCCTGGTTGAGGGCGAAGAACGTGAAGCCTTCGAGCGCCTTGTCGTAGTAGGCATCCTTCTCGCGCGCGACGTCGTCGAAGAACACGTTCGCCGACTTGCCACCGAGTTCGAGGGTCACCGGGATGAGGTTCTGCGACGCGTACTGCATGATGAGCCGACCGGTCGTGGTCTCACCCGTGAACGCGACCTTGCGAATGCGCTTGTGCTGCGCGAGCGGGGCGCCGGCTTCGATGCCGAACCCGTTCACGATGTTCACGACGCCCTCCGGCAACAGGTCGCCGATGATGTCGAACAGGAACAGGATGGATGCCGGGGTCTGCTCTGCCGGCTTCAGCACGACGCAGTTGCCGGCGGCGAGCGCGGGGGCGAGCTTCCACGTCGCCATCAGCAGCGGGAAGTTCCACGGGATGATCTGCCCGACCACGCCGAGCGGCTCGTGGAAGTGGTACGCGACGGTGTCTTCATCGAGCTGGCTGAGCGAACCCTCCTGGGCCCGCAGCACGCCCGCGAAGTAGCGGAAGTGGTCGACCATCAGCGGGATGTCGGCGTTGAGGGTCTCGCGGACCGGCTTGCCGTTCTCCCACGTCTCGGCGACGGCGATCGCTTCGAGGTTCTGCTCGATGCGGTCGGCGATCTTGTTGAGGATGACGGCGCGCTCGGCGGGCGTCGTCTTCTTCCACGACTCGAACGCCTTCCAGGCGACGTCGACGGCGCGGTCGATGTCTTCGACTGTGCCGCGCCCGACCTCGCAGAACGGCTTCCCGGTCACGGGCGTGATGTTCTCGAAGTACTGGCCCTTGACGGGCTCGACGAACTCGCCGCCGATGTAGTGGCCGTAGCGGGAGCGGTAGTCGGCGACGGCACCCCGCTGGCCGGGTGCGGCGTAGACGCTCGAGACGCCCTCTTCGACGATGGTCATGATGGTCTCCTTCGACAGTCCATGAGCGTCGCGCTTCGGTGCTGCGACGTGTCGGGCACGCTACGCCGTGCAACGTTGCATCCCGTTGCGAGGGGTGCGGGCCGCCCGGCATCCGGTTCACGCGTCTGCGCCAGTTCGCGGCGACTGCGGCATCGATCGATGGCGCGGATGCCGGAATGTGGCCCAGTCGTGGTGACTGAACGCGACGCGCGGTCAGCGAAGGGCGCGGTCGACCGCCGCGAGCAGTGACGTGAAGCGTTCGTCGGCGGGCAGGTCTTCGAGCAGCACCGCGGCGCCGTCGGGGCCGGCGAGCGGCACCTGCCAGTTCGGGTACTCCTTGTCGGTGCCGGGCTGGTTCTGCACGCGACGTTCGCCCACGGCATCCACGAGGGCGACGCCGAGCAGGCGCGACGGGGATGCCGCGAGGAACACGTGCAGCGCCTCGATGATCTGCTGTTCGTCGGCATCGTCGTCGATGAGTCCGCGGCGGCGCAGCTCGTCGAGCATGCGCCGCCGCTCCTCGTCGGCCTCGGCGAGCGCCTCATCGACCGGCTGCGTGAGCAACCCCAAGCGGGCGCGCAGGGCGACGTGCTCGTCGGCGAGGTAGCCGGCGGTCGGCGGCAGGTCGTGCGTGTTGACGGTCGCGAGCAGGTCCCGCCGGTAGCGCTCGGGCGGCAGCGGACGGTCGCCCTCCTGCTCGAACCACAGCACGCTCGTACCGAGGATGCCGCGGGCCGACAGGTAGTCGCGCACCCACGGCTCGACGTTGCCGAGGTCTTCGCCGATGAGCACCGCGCCGGCGCGCTGCGCCTCCAACGCCAGCACGCCGATCATCGCCTCGTGGTCGTAACGCACGTAAGTGCCGGCGGCGGGGCCCAGGCCCGCCGGAATCCACCACAGCCGGAACAGCCCGATGATGTGGTCGATGCGCAACGCGCCCGCGTGTCGCAGGAGGGTGCGGATCATGTCGCGCAGCGGCGCATACGCGGCCTCGGCCAGCGCTGCGGGCAGCCACGGCGGCTGGTTCCAGTTCTGCCCCTGCTGGTTGTACATGTCAGGCGGGGCGCCGACCGTGATGCCGCCGGCGTACATGTCACGCAACGACCACGCATCCGACCCGCGCGTGTGCACGCCGACGGCGAGGTCGTGCATGATGCCGATGCCCATGCCGGATGCCACGGCTCCCGCCTGCGCGGCCTCGACCTGTTCGTCGGCGACCCACTGCAGCCAGGCATGGAACGCAACCCGGTCGGCAAGGCGGCCGCGCAGCTGCGCGACGAGTTCGGAGCCGATGTCCCACGCGTCGGCGGGGCGCTCATCGGCGGGCACGTCGGCGTAATGCTCTTCGAGCGCACACCACAGCGCGAAGTCCTGCAGCGCCTGCCCCTCACGGGCGAGGAACGCGTCGAGTTCGATCTGGCGCGCCGCCGAGCGCGGTGCGGCGAAGACGAGTTCGAGGGCGGCACGCTTGGCTGTCCAGACAGCATCGCGGTCGATGCGCTCGGCATCCGTGTTCATCGCGCCGACCGCTGCCTGCGCCTCGGTCACGACGGCGCGGTCGCCCTCGTCGAGGTACGCGACCTCACGGATGTCTTCGGGGCGCACGTACAGCGGGGCGAGGAAGCGCCTGGTGGCGGGGAGGTACGGCGACGGTTCGATCGGCACGGTCACTTCGGCTGCGTGGATCGGGTTCACGAGCAGGAAGTCGGCCCCGCGCTGCCCGGCGATCGCGGCGAGGTCACCGAGGTCGGCGAAATCGCCCATGCCCCACGACCGCTCCGACCGCACCGAGTACATCTGCGCCATCAGGCCCCAGCCGCGCTCGCCCGAGCGCACAGGTGGGTCGGGCAGTCGCGCCGGCGTGACCGCGAGCACACCTTCGGCCACGCGGGTGTCGGCGCCGCCGTGGACCCATTGCGACACCTGCACAGTGTGCCAGCCGAGCGGCACATCTGCGGGCACCGGCACACGCACGCGCCACAGCCGGATGCCATCAACCTCGCGAGCTTCCGGACTCTGCACCGGAATCTCGAGCACGCGGCTGCCGCCCGTCTCGAACCGAATGGTGACGGTGACGTCGTGGCCGTCGGCCACGTGCAGCACGAGGTCACCGGCGCCGGGCCGGACGACGGTCGATGCGGGCACGAGCGCCCGCCACGGCTGGTCCTGCACGTCGGCGAGTGCCCGCGCCACGGCATCCGCATCGTGTGCGGCGACCTCCATGGCGGTCAGGACGGCCACGAGGGTCGAGGCGGGCACGACGACCTCGTCGCCGAAGAACGACCAATAGCGCGTTGCGATGCCGTGGGCCTCGGCGAGCGCCGTCAGTTGCTCGCTTGGCAGGTCGGATGCCGTGTCATCGCTCATCGCCGATCCTTTCGTCGCACCCATCCTCCCACCGCGACGCCACCGGACGCACTATCCGAACACACGGTCTCCGGGTCATCCGGTCACCCGCAGCGCGTGCGCGCTCGCGACCGAGGCCTGAGCCGTCAGGCCTCGAGCCGTTCCAGGCGTGCAACGAGTCCCGCGCGCTTGGGTGAACGGGCGGGCAGCATGCTCAGCGCGAGCGTGAGCACCTCGGCGTCCGAGGCACCCTCATCGATGTCGGCGTAGGCCAGCAGCACGTCGACGGACGCCTCCGACAACAGCGCCTCACGCAGCGCGACGCGCACCTGCTCGCGGAACTCCTCGACACCTGGGGCGACCGAGTCGGGCAGCACCGCGCCGCGGTACGCCGACAGGGCGACCCGGTGCGCACCACGGTCGAGCAGCGAGATGAGGTGGTGTGCGTCGGTCTCGAGCGGCACCGGCAGCCGGTACGGACGCGACGCCGGCACGAGGTGCGGAGCGGTGCGTTCGAGCACCTTGCGCAGCCGGACCAGCTCGGGTCGGATGCTGTCGCCGCCGCCCTCGCCGTAGATCATCTCGCCGAGGGCCTCGGCCGACACGCCCTGCCGGTGCACGGCCAGCATGAGCAGGATCTCGGCGTGCCGGGCCGACAGCTCGGTCACGGTTTCGTGGCCTTCACCCGCGACCTCGAGCAGCGCCTTGTCACGCCCGAGCACCCGCAACGTCGTCGTCTCGGGCGTGCGCACGGTCCGTGTTCGCCGCGGCGGCGGTTGCGTGGCGCGGCTGCGCAGCCGGGCCACGAGCAGTTCGCCCTCGACGGCGCGCGCGGTCGCGTCGACGAGCAACTGGGCCTGTGGCGTCGCGGCATCCGCCCCGCCCGTCACGTCGATGACGCCCAGCAGGCGCCGCGTCTCGGGGTCGTGCACCGGGGCCGCCGTGCACGACCACGGCTGCACGAGCCGATTGAAATGCTCCGCACCGTGGATCTGCACCGACCGGTCGAGCGCGAGCGCCGTCCCGGGAGCCGACGTGCCGACGGCCGCCTCCGACCAGTTCGCGCCCGCGACGAAGCCCATGTCACCGGTGAGGGCGCGCACCTGCGAATCGCCCTCGACCCACAGCAACCGGCCCGCGGCATCGCCCACCGCGACGATGACCCCCGAATCCGGGTCGGGCAGCAGCAGGCCGCGCACCATGTCCATGACGCCCGACAGCGGGTGGGCCCGGCGGTATGCCTCGAGCTCGTCGTCGTCAAGATCGAGCGGCGGCAGGGCCTCTGCGCCCACGAGCCCCTCGAGCGAGCGGCGCCACGAATCGGCGACCAGCGGACGGATCTGCGCGATGCGAGGATCAGCCGCGTTGCCGCCGATCAGCTCTTCGTGGGCGCGCTCGATCAGCAGGCGCGAGTTCTCGGGTGAGACCTCACGCCGCGATGACCAGCGCCCCGCCATGCGACTCCGTTCAGCAGTGAGGAGTGCCGCCAGTCTAGGCGGCGGCATGCCGTCCCGCGAGGGCCGATCAGGCGCGGGCGGCCCACCACTCGCGCAGGCGAGCCTCCGCGGCCTCGGGACCGATGAGGCCCTCGTCGAGGCGGATGTCGAGCAGGTACCGGTATGCCTCGCCGACCTCGCGGCCGGGGCGGATGCCGAGGATCCGCTGAATCTGGTTGCCGTCGAGCTCGGGGCGCATCGCGTCGAGCTCTTCTTGTTCGGCGAGTTCGGCGATGCGCCGCTCGATGTCGTCGTAGGCACCGGCGAGCCGGTTCGCCTTGCGCTTGTTGCGCGTGGTCACATCGGCACGTGTGAGGATGTGCAGCCGCTCCAGTTCGGCGCCGGCGTCGCGCACGTACCGGCGGACCGCGGCATCCGTCCAGGCGCCCTCGGCGTACCCGAAGAAGCGCAGGTGCTGCTCGATGAGCTGCGTCACCGACGAGATCGTGTCGGAGTCGAACCGCAGCGCCTGCAGGCGCTTGCGCGCCAGACGCGCACCCTTCATGTCGTGGTGGTGAAAGCTGACCCCACCGCCCGGTTCGAGCTTTCGGGTCGCGGGCTTGCCGATGTCGTGCAGCAGGGCAGCCAGGCGCAGGGTCACGTCGGGCGCCGCACCGGGATGCCGGGAGTGCTCCAGGTCGATGGCTTGCCGCAACACGGTGAGGGAGTGCTCGTAGACGTCTTTGTGGTGGTGGTGCTCGTCGACTTCGAGGCGCAGCGCCGGCACTTCGGGCAGGAACTGCTCCATGAGCCCGGTGTCGACGAGGATGCGGATCCCGCGGGTCGGATCGTCGGTCTGCAGCAGTTTCACCAGCTCGCCCTGCACACGTTCGGGGCTGACGATCCGCAGGGTCTCACCAAGCCGTTCGATTGCCGCCACCGTCGCGGGCGCCGGGTCGAACCCGAGCTGCGAGGCGAAGCGGGCGGCGCGCAGCATGCGCAGCGGGTCGTCGCCGAAGCTCACCGCCGGGTCGCTCGGGGTGCGCAGCACGCCCGCGACGAGATCCTCGACACCGCCGGTCGGGTCGACGAGCGCGGGACCGGGAACCCGCAGCGCCATCGCGTTCACCGTGAAGTCGCGACGCGCCAGATCGCCCTCGAGCGTGTCACCGAACTCGACCGTGGGCTTGCGGGTGACCCCGTCATAGCTGTCTGCACGGTAGGTGGTGATCTCGACCTGTTCGCCGCGGATCTTCGCGCCGATCGTGCCGAACGCGCGACCGATGTCCCACGTGGCGGTCGCGATCGGCTCGACGATCCGCAGGATCTCGTCGGGGCGGGCGTCGGTCGTGAAGTCGAGGTCGTTCGTGCGGCGGCCGAGCAGCGCGTCACGCACGGGCCCGCCGACGATCG
The DNA here is from genome assembly GCF_057707225.1 of Microbacterium sp. bgisy189. NCBI lineage: Bacteria > Bacillati > Actinomycetota > Actinomycetes > Micrococcales > Microbacteriaceae > Microbacterium > Microbacterium sp. bgisy189. The sequence continues at coordinate 58,553 of NZ_JBYIPT010000008.1, forward strand.
CCAGTTCGTGACCGGCCGCGGCGAACGCGTCGGCGAGGGTCGCGACCACAGGAGATGCGGCGAGCGCGCCGATCCGGGCCAGGCCCTCGGCCATATTGAGCATGGATTTCAGCCTACCGGCGGTGCGTCACCCTCCTTCGCGAGCTTGCCGGTCCGCTCGCGAGCTTGCCGGTCCGCTCGCGAGCTTGCCGGTTCGTTCGCGAACTCGCCGGCAAGCTCGGCAAGGAAGCGGCAAGCTCGCGGCGGAACTGGCAAGCTCGGCGCAAGTCGCGATGGGTCAGGGCAGTGCGAGGAACCCGGTGAAGATGAGTTCGCGCACGCGCGGCAGCAGATCGGCGCGCAGGGCCGCGGCATCCACGTCGAGCAGGTCGGCGATCGCATCGATGAGCACACCGACCGGCAGGTCGCCGTCGCACGCCCCGACGAGCGCCGCGAGCCCGGGGTCGACCTCGAGCGACCGCGCGAACCCGCCACCCTGCCGCAGCTCGATGACCCGGGGGTCCTCCTCGCCCGGTGCGTGGTGGCGCGCCTCGGTGACGTCGGGGGCGACCATCAGGGTCGATGCCGCCAGGGCCACGTCATCCATCGCGGTGAGCCGGTCCCACGCGGCGAGCGCTTCGGTCAGGTGCGGGCCGAGCGCGCCGGGCACGGGCTGCGCGATCCGCTCGTAGCGCGCGAGGGTGGGTGTGCCCGATGCCGGGCGGCGCAGCAGCAGGTACCCGAAGCCGATGCCGGTGACACCGCGGGCTGCGAAATCGTCGAGCCAGGCGTCGATGAGCCGGGCGTACTCGCCCGATCCGGGTGTGGTGCCGCCGTCGCGCACCCACAGTTCCGCGTAACTGAGCGGGTCGAGCAACTCGCGCTCGACGATCCAGGCTTCCAGCGGCACCGGTGCCCGCCCGACCCACTCGCGCACCCGTTCGAGGCCGTCGGCGTCGGCCCGGTACTCCCAGTTGCCGAGCAGTTGTGCGACCCCGCCGGGCGCGAGCACCGCTGCGACCCCGGTGACGAACGATTCGACGAGCGCGTCGCCCGCCATGCCGCCGTCACGGTACTCGTAGGCGGGCACGCCCGCGACACGCGGGGTGATGACGAACGGCGGGTTCGAGACGACGCGGTCGAACGTCTCGCCGACAACCGGTTCGAACAGGCTGCCGAATCGCGTCTGCACGCCGCCCTGCCCGTTCAGCAGCACGTTGAGTTCGGTGAACGCCAGCGCACGGCGCGAGATGTCGGTCGCCGTCACGTGCTCGGCGACACGGCGCGCGCGAAGGGCTTGGATGCCGCAGCCGCAGCCCACGTCGAGCACCCGATCGGCCGGAGCCGTCAGCTGCAATCCGGCGAGGGTCAGCGACGCCCCGCCGACACCCAGCACGTGGTCGACCGGCAGCGCACCGCCGCGGGCGGCTTCGTCGAGGTCGGACGCGATCCACCAGTGCCCGCTGCCTTGCTCGTCGTCGACGTCCTGCGGGCGCACGAGCGCCGTCGGCACGAGGTCGTCGCCGTCGATGCGCGCAAGCCCCAGATCGACCAGGCCGCGGGAGGTCAGCGTCGGCAAGGCGCGATCCGCGACCGTCACGGGCGTCGGCTGCCCGAGGAACAGCAGCCGCGCGAGCACGGCGAGCGCGTCGTCGCGCGCCGCCAGCGCCGTCAACGCCGGACCGATCAGCCCGCGCCCGATCGCGTCGTCGGGCACCGCACCCCACGCCGCCCGCACCGCCGCAGCCGTGTAGCCGGCCGCCGTGAGGTCGGCGCGCAACGCGGCGCACAGGGGCTCGGTGGGCGTCGGGTCGGCGTGCATGGTTCCATTCAACCCGCTCACCCCACGCGCGCGCGCAATCCGGCGTCGTGCGGCCGGTCACTCAGGTTCCGCAGTGCCCGTCGCCCTAGAATCGCGTTGTCGTGCGGTCCGGGATCGCACAGAAACCGCATCCCTATGACCTTGACTTCGCCGGTGACAGGCCCGCGCCCCGCGCCCCGCATGCGCAGACGCGTGTGGTCGGGTGTGCTTGCCGCGCTCCTCGTACTCGGCGCCGCCCCGGTCACCGCCGCCGCTGTGACCGGTCCGCCCGAAGCGCCGCCGATGACCTTCACGGCCGCGCCCGAAAGCGACGCGCTCTGGAACCCGGACGAGCCGCTGCAGGTCGCGGTGCAGGCGGCGAATCCGACCGATTCGACCGTCGCCGCCGGACAGGTGTCGGTGTCACTCGGCGACAGCGAGCTCAACGACGCGGATGCGGTTGCAGCGTGGATCGCCGAAGGCTCGGATGTCGGCGAGCTCTCCGAGGCGGCCCAGACGCTGCTGCCGTCGATCGCCGCGCACGGCGAACTCGATGTGACGGTCGACGTCGACGCCTCGACCACCGAGGACCGCGCACCCGGGGTATACCCGCTGCTGGTCACCTACGCATCGGCGCAGGGTGAACTCACCGCGCGCAGCGTCGTCGTCGTGCCCGATGCCGACGCGTCACCGCAGGTCGCGATCGTCGTGCCGATCACGGCCGGACCCCTCACGACCGGTCTCGCCACGGCCGAGGAGCTCGAAGCCCTCACGGCAGACGACGGGGCGCTGCGCGCGCGGCTCGACGCCGTCACCGGCACCGACGCGATCCTCGCCGTCGACCCCGCCGTCCCCGCCGCGATCCGCGCACTCGGTACCGCCGCGCCCGTATCGGTGACCGACTGGCTCGACGACCTGCTCGCCCTGCCGAACACGCGCTTCGCGCTGCAGTTCGGCGACGCCGACATCGCCACCCAGCTCTCGGCGAGCGCCGGAAGCCTGCTCACGGCGACGACCCTCAGCCCGTACCTCGACGCCGAGAACTTCACGGCGGCTGACGAAGAGACCCCGGCGACCGACGCGGCCGACGTCGACGACACCGAGACGGGCGCCCTCCCCGACGACGAAGCGCTGCTCGAGATCGGCCCGACCCGCGACGGTGTGTACTGGCCTGCAAGCGGCAGCGCCGGCAGCGAGACGATCACCGGCATCCGACGCGCCGACGACACCGCCGTGACGCTCGTGCCGTCCTCCGTCACAGGTGCCACGGGTGCGGTCTCGGGCCGCGGCGAAACCGACGACGGAGCCGCGCTCCTCGTGGCCGACAGTCGCACATCGACCGCGCTGTCGAACGCCGTCACGATCGCCGACAGCGTCGACCGCGCCGCCGCACTCGCCCAGGTCACCGCGTACACAACGCTCGCGACCGCGCAGCTCGACGACGCGCCACTGCTCGTCGTCGTCGACCGGGTGGCATCGGTTGACCGCAGTGCCCTGCAATCCGCGCTCTCGGCCGTCACCGGCGTGCCGGGCACCAGCACCGTCGATCTGAACGAGCTGCTGGCATCCACCCCCACCCGGGTGCAGCTCGACGAGATCGAACCCGACACCGGTCGAGCCGACGTGCTCAACCAGTTCCGCACCGACGAAAGCGAACTGACGAGCTTCGCGACCATCCTCGAAGACCCGCAGCTGATCACCGCCACCGAGCGCGCAGAGATCCTCCAGCTCATCGGCAACGGCTGGCGCGAGACCCCGGTGGCGTGGCGCGATGCCGTCACGGCCCACCGCACGCAGACGCGCACGACCCTCGACGCTGTCAGCATCGTGCCACCGGCCGGCATCACCCTGCTCGGATCCAGCGCGCCCCTGCAGTTCAGCATCCGCAACGACCTGGCGTGGCCGGTGTCGCTCATCCTCATCGCCTCGCCGAACGACCCGCGCCTGCGGGTGCAGAACATCACGACCGTCGAGGCGGGCCCGCTGCAGAACACCCGAGCCGACGTGCCCGTCGAAGCCCGCGTCGGCAGCGGTGAAGCCACGATCGACCTGCAGCTGCGCAGCCCCAGCATGGTCGCGATCGGCGACACCCTCACCGCCGACGTCTCGGTGCGCGCCGAATGGGAGACCGTCGGCATCGTCCTCATGGGCATCGTCGTAGGCGGCCTCATCGTGCTCGGCGCCGTACGCACCTGGCTGCGGCTGCGCGCCCGTGGCCGCCCCCGCGACGAAGACGTCGTCGCGCACGAGAAGGATGCCGACAATGGCTAGCATCGGCCGCGCCAGCGCAATCGTCGGAGCGGGCACGCTCGTCTCACGCGTCACCGGACTCATCCGCAACATCGTGCTCGCCGCGGCACTGCCGGTCATCGGCGGTGGGGCCGCCGATGCGTTCGCGATCGCCAATCAGTTGCCGAACAACATCTACGCGATCATCTCGTCGGGACTGCTGGCCGGCGTCATCGTTCCGCAGATCATCAAGGCGGCATCCCACCGGGACGGCGGCAGCGCGTTCGTCTCGAAGCTGCTCACCCTCGGGGTCACGGCGCTCACCGCCGTCACCCTCGTCGCCGTCGTCGCTGCGCCGGTACTCGTCTTGCTCTACGGCTCCCGGCTGTCGCCCGCCGCGATCCCCCTCACCATCGCCTTCGCGTACTGGTGTCTGCCGCAGCTGCTGTTCTACGGGCTCTACGCGCTCGTGGGTGAAGTGCTCAACGCGCGTCGCGTCTTCGGCCCGTTCGCGTGGTCGCCGATCGTCAACAACCTCGTCTCGATCGTCGGGTTCGCGGCCTTCATCTGGATCTTCGGTGTGCAACGGTCGGCGGTCGGCTGGACGCCGGAGATGATCGCCGTCCTCGCGGGCACCGCGACGGGCGGCATCGTCGCGCAAGCACTCGTGCTGCTGCTGTTCTGGCGCAAAGCCGGCCTGCACGTGCGACCCGACTTCCAGTGGCGCGGCATCGGCCTGCGTCACATCGCACGCTTGGCCGGCTGGACCTTCCTCATGGTCGTCGTCGGACAGCTCGCCGGCCTCGTGCAGACGAATCTTGTGGGCGCGGCATCCGAACAGGGCGCCTCCGTCGCCGCGCTGCAATACGCCTGGCTCGTGTTCATGCTGCCGTTCTCGGTCATCGTCCTCTCGATCGGCACCCCCTACTTCACCCAGCTCAGCGAACACGCGGCAGCAGGACGGACGGATGCCGTCCGCACCGACCTCGACACCTCCACCCGCACGATCGGTGTGCTCATGGTCGGCGCCCTCGCCGCCATCGTCGCCGCCATCGTGCCGATCTCGCGGTTCTTCACGCACACGCCTGAGCAATCGGTGCAGTTCTCGCTCGTGCTGGGCGCCTACCTCGTCGCACTGCTGCCCCTGTCGGTGCAGTTCGTGCTGCAACGCACCTTTTACGCGTACCACGACACCCGCACCCCGTTCGTGTTCACCGCGGTGCAGGCAGCGCTTGTGATTCTCGGCGCACTGGCCGCGTTCGCCCTGCTCGCGCCGGTGCACCTCGCCGCCGGCATCGCGCTCACGCAGTCGCTCGCCAACATCGTGCAACTCGTCCTGGCGGTCGTGCTGCTGCGTCGCAAGATCGGGCCCCTCGGCATGGGTGGCGCCACCGTCGCGTACCTGCGGTTCCTCGGCGCCGCCATCCCGGCGGGCGCTGCGGGCTGGGGCGTGTTCCTGCTGCTCGGCGGCGTCGGCGGCTGGGCGACATCCGGTCTCGCGCAGTCTTTCGTCGCGATCGTGGCGATCGGCATCGCCGCGCTCCTCGTCTACGCCCTCGCCCTCTGGGCCCTCCGGGCACCAGAACTGCGGGCCGCGGCATCCATCGCCCGCCGCTTCCTGCCCGGTCGCTGACGCATCGCCCGTGCCGCACCCCGCCGGTGGAATGCCGCGCGGTTACCATTGGTTGAGTTCTCCGGGGTGCGTGAGCGTCCCGCATCCCCCGTTCCAAGGAGGCGTCGCCGTGCGACAGGTCATCATCATCGGCTCCGGACCCGCGGGCTACACCGCAGCGATCTACGCAGCCCGTGCCAACCTCAACCCGCTCGTCATCGCGAGCTCGGTCGAGGCCGGCGGCGAACTGATGAACACCACCGAGGTCGAGAACTTCCCCGGCTTCCCCGAGGGCATCATGGGCCCCGACCTGATGGCCAAGATGCAGGAGCAGGCCGAGCGCTTCGGTGCCGAGGTCGTCTACGACGACGTCACCGAGCTCTCCGTCGACGGGCGCGTCAAGACCGTCACCCTCGGCTCCGGCAAGACGCACGAAGCGGATGCCGTGGTCTTCGCGACCGGCTCCGCGCCCCGCAAGATCGGCATCGACGGTGAGCAGCGCCTCTCAGGCCGCGGCGTCTCGTACTGCGCCACCTGCGACGGCTTCTTCTTCCGCGAGAAGGTCATCGCCGTCGTCGGCGGCGGCGACTCGGCCATGGAAGAGGCCACGTTCCTCACGAAGTTCGCATCCAAGGTCTACGTCATCCACCGCCGCGACGAACTGCGCGCCTCCAAGATCATGCAGGAGCGCGCCATCAAGAACGAGAAGATCGAGTTCATCTGGAACGCCGAGGTCGCCGACATCCTCGGCGACGACGCCGTGAGCGGCCTCGTCCTGCGCGACACGGTCGACGGGTCCACCCGCGAACTCCCCCTCGACGGCGTGTTCGTCGCGATCGGCAACGACCCGCGCACCCACCTCGTGCACGAGAAGCTCGAGCTGACCCCCGAAGGCACCGTGTGGGTCGACGGCCGCTCGTCGCGCACCTCGGTGCCCGGCATCTTCGCCGCCGGCGACGTCATCGACCCCACCTACCGCCAGGCCGTCACCGCGGCCGGCAGCGGCACGGTCGCAGCCCTCGACGTCGAGCACTACCTCGCCGCGCTCGGCGAAGCCGGCGAACCGGCCGTGGATGCCGCCGAGATCGACGGACTGCCCGAGGCCTCCATCGCCTGATCGCCTCGATCGGAGCGGTGGAACAATTCGCCGCATCCGCGCGTTCTCTTCACCGACACCGTCACGTCATCGCCACACAGAGGGAGACACCACATGACCGCCAAGGCCACGAGCGAAAGCAGCTGGCAGCAGGACGTCCTCGAGGCAGACGGCCCCGTCCTCGTGGACTTCTGGGCCGAATGGTGCGGACCGTGCCGCATGGTCGGACCGATCCTCGACGAGATCCAGTCGGAGCACGCCGAGAAGCTCACCGTGCTCAAGCTGAACGTCGACGAGAACCCCAACCTCGCGATGCAGTACCAGATCACGTCGATCCCGGCGATGAAGGTCTTCAACAAGGGTCAGGTCGAGACAACGATCATCGGCGCCAAGCCGAAGTTCGCACTCGAGCAGGACCTCGCCGCCTACATCGGCTGATCCCCCACACCTCGAAATCCCGGTCAGATTCTCGTTCTGACCGGGATTTTTCTTCGTCCGTTCACCGCGCCGTGCAGCTCAGCCCGGTGGTTGGGTGCCGCCGCGCAACCCTGTCCGGTGGTTGAGTGCCGCCGCGCAGCGGCGGTGTATCGAAACCCGAACCCGAACCCGTCAGGATGCCTGGGTGCGCACCGACGCGTCCCACACGCGGTGGGGTTCGCTGCCGAGAATGCGCCAGACCGCCTTGGTGAGCGCCGGGTGATCGAGTGCGATCTGCCGCAGTACGCGATAGTTGCGCGACGCGGTGGGTCGAACCCCGCCATCGCCGGCGATGTTCTCCGCGCGCAGCGTGAGCACGACCAGTTCATCGACGCTCGGCAGATCTTCCATGAAGTCCCACGGGTCTTCGCCGTGGCGAATCCGCTCTTCGATCAGCACCGAGAGTTCGTCAGCGGCCTCGGCGCGCAGCAGCTCGAGGCTCGCTCGCGGCGGGAGGTTGCGCTGATCTTCCACTCATCCAGGGTACGCGCCCCTGGCCGCACGGGGCTCAGGCGGCGCCGTACTCCGTCTCACCCATCTCACCGAGGATTCGGTTGAGATCCTGGATGGTTGCGAAATCGATGCTGATCTGGCCTTTCTTTGCCGAAAGCGAGATCTTCACCGAGGTGTTGAGGCGGTCGCCGAGGCGCTGCGCGACGTCGTCGAGGTGTGCACGACGAGCGCCGGCCTGCGGCGCGATGCGGCGGGTGCCGGCGGTTCCGATCTGCTTCGCCGCTGCTTCGGCGGCGCGAACCGAGAGGTCTTCGTTGACGATCTTGTCGGCCAGGCGGCCCATGGTCTCTTCATCGTCGAGCGACAGGATCGCTCGGGCGTGACCTGCACTCAGCACGCCGGCGGCGACCCGCTGCTGCACCGGGAGGGGGAGCTTGAGCAGGCGGATCGTATTGCTGATCTGCGGGCGCGAACGTCCGATGCGTCCAGCGAGTTGCTCCTGCGTGATGCCGAAGTCCTCGAGCAGCTGCTGATACGCCGAGGCCTCTTCGAGGGGGTTCAGCTGCGAGCGGTGCAGGTTCTCGAGCAGCGCGTCACGCAGCAGGTCCTCGTCCGCCGTGTCGCGCACGATCGCCGGGATCTTCTCGAGGCCCGCCTCGCGTGAAGCCCGCGTGCGACGCTCACCCATGATCAGTTCGTAGGTGCCCTCAGTTGTGGGGCGCACGACGACCGGCTGCAGCACGCCGAACTCGCGGATGCTGTGGACCAGTTCGGCGAGGTCATCGGGGTCGAACTCGGTGCGCGGCTGACGCGGGTTCGGCACGATCGCATGCGGGTCGATCTCGATGAGACGTGTTCCCGGGACGGCGACGAGTTCGGGTTCTGCGGCGGCACTGTCTGCCGAGCGAACCTCAGCGACATCCTCGGCCGTGATCGTTGCGGTGCCGCCAGGGAAGAAGACATCGACCGGGCGCGACTCGGCCGGCTCGCTCGTGGGGATGAGGGCGCCGATGCCGCGCCCCAGTCCGGTTCGCTTCGCCATCAGGATGCTCCTTCTTTCGTGCTGTGAGCCTGTGTCCGCTTGACCATCTCGACAGCCGCCTCGCGGTAGGCGACGGCGCCTGCGGATTGTCCGTCGTAGGCGATGACGGTCTGTCCGAAGCTCGGCGCCTCCGAGACGCGCACCGAACGCGGGATGACAGTGCGCAGGACTTCCTGCGGGAAGTGATTTCGCACCTCATCAGCCACTTGTTGGGCCAAACGGGTGCGTCCGTCGAACATCGTGAGCAGGATCGTCGAGAGGTGCAGCCGCGGATTCAGGTGCTTCTGGATCATCCGAACGCTGCCGAGCAGCTGACTGAGACCCTCGAGTGCGTAGTACTCGCACTGGATCGGGATCATGACCTCGCTGGCGGCGGTGAACGCGTTGATCGTGAGCAGACCGAGGGACGGCGGGCAGTCGATCAGCACGAAATCGACGGGCTCTTCGGATGCCTGGATGTACTCCTCGAGCGCCGTCCGCAGACGGTGTTCGCGAGCGACCTGCGAGACGAGTTCGATCTCGGCGCCGGCGAGGTGGATCGTGCTGGGCGCGCAAAACAGTCGAGGCGATTCGGGGCTCGTCTGCACGATGTCGGCCAGCGGGAACTCGTCGATGAGCACGTCGTAAACGCTGGGGATCTCGGCGGTGTGGGGCACGCCGAGCGCGGTCGATGCGTTCCCTTGCGGGTCGAGGTCGATGACAAGCACGCGGGCGCCCACCGACGCGAGTGCCGAAGCGATGTTGACGGTGGTGGTCGTCTTTCCGACGCCGCCCTTCTGGTTCGACACGGTGATGATCCGCGTCTTGCCATCGAACTCCAGCTCCACGTCGTCGAGCACCTTGCGGCGCGACGTCAGATCGGCGAGTTCACGGGCGATCGGGCTGTCATCGATGGAGAAGGGCGCGGATGTGGTCGCGTTCTCCGATTCCGGCACCTGATACTCCCGTCGTTGTCGAAAGGCCTCCTCTACTGTAATTGACCGCACCGACGTCCCCGGTGTCCCACCCCCGTTTCACGTGAAACACCCGCCGGTGATTGCCGGCGGGCGCGCCCCGACGTCCCCTTCCCCGGTGGTTGTGAGTGCCGCGTCGAAGACGCGCGTATCGAAACCACACCCCCAGACCCCGTTTCACGTGAAACATCTGCTCCGACGCACAACCGCACTCTCGGTGGTTGAGTGTCGCGTCGAAGACGCGGCGTATCGGAACCACCCCCACAACTCATGTGGGGGTGATGTTTCACGTGAAACATCTCGTTCTCGAGCGCGACCGCACCGGTTTAGATACATCGGGCTGAGCCCGGTCACTCAACCGCCGTCACCTTGACCGGTGATTGAGTGCCGACGCGCGGCGTCGGTGTATCGAAAGCAACCCCGCAGATCCCGTTTCACGTCAAACATGTGCTCCGCGTCGCAGACACGGTGTATCGAAACCGCGCCCGCAATGCATGTAGGGGTGGCGTTTCACGTGAAACATCCGCGCCACAGCCCGAACGAACAGCCTCCACGCATCCGCAGTGCGCTCCGCCATCCAATCACGGGGATCACACGCTCCCGGTGGCTGAGTGCCGCGTCGAAGACGCGGTGTATCGAAACCACTCCCAGAACGCTTACGGCGCAGTGCTTCACGTGAAACATCGCCTCCTGCACACCAGCGAATCGCGTCGCCTTATCCACAGATGCCTCAACGCCCGATCAGTCACCTGGATGCGTCCTGCAAGCTCAATTGATGGCACACATGTACATCCTGGAATGCTCGGATAGCTCGTTCTATGTCGGATCAACTCTCGACCTCGAACGGCGACTTGCTCAGCACAACGCCGGCGAGGGTGCGGCCTACACCCAGCGACGTCGCCCTGTCCGACTGGTCTACGCGGAGACGTTCGATCGCGTTGATGAAGCGCATCTGCGTGAGAAGCAAGTGCAGGGGTGGAGCCGGGCGAAACGGATCGCCTTGATCACAAGTCGTGCAGGCTCGCTGCCTCTGCTCAGTCGAAAGCGTTTCACGTGAAACGGCGGCGGACTGGTGAGAGCGTGGTTTCGATACACCGACGCTGCGCGTCGGCACTCAACCACCGGGAGCGCGGCGGCTGCGCGGATCCACGGCCCGATCGAGAGCTGTGGCACCATCCCGTGCTTGCCTGGCCTTGATGCGTCGCACCTTCAGTGCGTCACTCAACCACCGGGGCGCGCAGCCGTTGTCGGGTTCTCTCGTGCAGCGCTCGATGTTTCACGTGAAACGCCGCCTCAACGGCGCCTGTGGGTGTGGTTTCGATACACCGCGTCTGCGACGCGGCACTCAACCACCGGAAACCAGCGGGGGCGCGATGTTTCACGTGAAACGTCAGCGAACGGTCGCGCGGATCACTCTCGTGGGCTCAGAGATCACACCATCGCCGACCGGCTCGACGCGAACGTCGGACAGGCGATACTTACGAATCTGCTTCTCGGCGGCACCGATCTCATTTGCCGCATTGGCGCCCTTCAACAGGATCAGCTCGCCACCATCACGCACCAACGGTGCGGTCAGCGGAATGAGCGTGCGGAACGCGCTGACCGCACGAGCGGTGACGGCGTCGAGCACCGGTCCGCCGTCCCAGTCCTCGGCACGAGCACGAACGACCTCGACGTTGTCGAGTCCGAGCGCGGAGACCTGCTCGTGCAGCCAAGTGACGCGCCGGTCCATCGGTTCGATCAGTACCCACTGCACGTCTGGCCGCGCGATCGCGAGCACCAGGCCCGGAAGACCCGCACCCGATCCGACGTCACCGACTCGACCCGAGAACAACGGAGCGGCCACCGCACTGTTGAGGATATGACGGGTCCAGAGCCGGGGGAGTTCCAGTGGGCCGATCAGCCCGCGTTCCTCACCGTGCGCACCAAGCGCAGCCGTGAAGGCGCGTGCGAGTTCGACCCGATCACCGAAGATCTGCGCCGCGACTTCAGGTTCCGGTTCGATGACCGGTGTTTCACGTGAAACGTCAGCCACGACGGATGACCGTGTGACGGTCCGCGCCCTCGCCGTACGACTCGGAGATCAACCCGCGCTCGGCGACGATGTCGTGCACGAGCTTGCGCTCGTAGCTGGACATCGAGGGGAGCGATGCCTGCGAAGCACCGTCATCCAAACGGGCGGCAGCGCGGTCGACGAGCTTTTCGAGCTGCACGCGGCGGGCGTCGCGCGAGCCGGCGACATCCAGGATGAGGCGTGAGAAACGGCCGGTCTGCGTCTGCACCGCAATGCGGGTCAGCTCCTGCAGCGCCTGTACCGTCTCGGGTTCCGAAAGCAGCGCCAGCGAGCCCTCCTCATCGGCTTCGACCGACACGTACGCGCGGCCGTTGCGCACATCAAGGTCCAGGTCACCGCCGATATCTGCGATGTCGAGGAGCCCTTCGAGGTAGTCGGCAGCGATGTCGCCTTCTTGCTCGAGTTGCTCCACGGTGGCGTCAGCGCTCGAGGTGGGGCGCTCGGCGGCGACGGGATCGGGGGACTGCGTCATGATCGTCTCTGCACTCTCGGTGGAGGGGGTAGGGGATGCCGGGCGACGGTCAGTTGCCGTCGGTCCGTTCCGGGTTCTGCTTCTGCTGCTGTTGCTTCTTCGCGCGCTGCTTGCTCATCGGCTGCTGACGCTTGGGGGCTTCGGCCTTCGCCTTCTGCGCCTCTTCATACAGACGCTGCTGCTCGGCCTGGTACTTCTCCATCGGCACGACCTTGCCCTCGGCGTTCAGGGCCTTGCCCTTGCGTGCGAGACGCTCCTCACGCTCCTTCGCGGCCTCCGACCCGGGCGTGGGCAGATTGCGGATGACGATGAACTGCTGCGCCATGGTCCAGATGTTCGAGGTGAACCAGTAGATGACGACGCCGAGCGGGAAGAACACACCCGAGAAGATGAAGGCGAGCGGCAGCACATAGAGCATGACACGCTGCATCTGGTACGCCTGGCCGGTCTTGGCCTCGGGCGAGAGATTCTTCGAGATGATCTGCAGCTGGGTGATGAACTGCGAGACGATCATCAGCACGACGAGGATCACGAGGATGATGACGCTGACGGTCTGGCCGTTGTTGATGGCCTCGATCATGGTGACGTGCAGCGGTGCGACGTCGAAGAGCTGAGCGTCGTAGAACTGCTTGGTCAGCTCGGTGTTCAGCAGGCCGACGCCACCGACGCCCCATTCGGCGTGCTTCTTCACATCGCTGAGCGTGTAGAACATGCCGAGGAGGATCGGCATCTGCACGAGCAGGGGGAGACAGCTCGAAACCGGCGTCGTGCCGTGCTTCTTGTACAGCGCCATGGTTTCGCGGCTCATCGCCTCACGGGAGAGCTGATCGCGCTTCCCGCGGTACTTCTCCTGAACTTTTCGCAGTTCAGGGGCGATTTCCATCATCTTTCGCTGGCTCTTGATCTGTCGCACGAACAGCGGGATGAGCGCAGCGCGCACCACGATGACGAGACCGACGATCGAGAGCACCCAGGTCAGGCCCGACGCCTCGGGGAGCCCCACCGACGTGAGCAGCCAGTGCCAGAACGCGAGCAGCGCCTCGACGATCCACTTGAACGGCCACATGATGATGCTGAAGAAGTCCGTCCCGTCACCGGGGGCGGGCGTTGTGGGCGTCGGCACGACCGGGGTCGGGGTGGCGGCGAAGAGATCCAGCACGGGATCAGTCCTTTCTGGGGGGCACGACGAATCCGTGCGGAGTCAACTGATGACGAAAGTCGCGGTGTGCGGGGACGTCATCGATCCCGCCTGCGGCCCACGGGTGGCAGCGCGCGAGTCGGGCGGCGGTCAGCGCTGCGCCCTTGACGGCGCCGTGCTGCTGCACGGCCCCGACCGCATAGGCGGAACACGAGGGGTAGTACTTGCACACGTCGCCGTAGACGTGCGAGATGGTGGCGCGATATGCGTGGAGCACAGTGAGCACGGCATTGCGCGGCGCGAGGGGCAGCATCTGCCAGGGTCGCGCCCCGATCCAGCGGCCGTCACCGAGGGCATACGAAGGAAGGGTCGTCGCACTCACGCTGCAGCCCTCCGCTCGAGACACCGGACGACCTCGTCGCGCAATTGCGCGTAGTCGGCATCGGCGGCGCGGGGCAACGCGCGGATGACGACGTCAGCGCCCTCGCGGATCGCGGGCAGCGCCTCCGCGCAAACGGCCTTCAGCCGGCGGCGGACCGTATTACGCACGACAGCCCCGCCCACCTGCTTGCTGACAATGAAGCCGAAGCGGGCGGGACGGGGCTCGTCCGTACTGATGACGTAGGTCACGGTGTGCGTCGCGGCGCACTTGGCACCCCCGCGGACGGCGGCCTTGTACTCCGCCCCGCGGGTGATGCGGTTCCCGCGCGCCAGCACCGTGACGTGACGTCAGGCCGAGAGCTCGGTGCGCCCCTTGGCGCGGCGAGCCGAAAGGATCGCGCGGCCGGCACGCGTGCGCATGCGGGCGCGGAAGCCGTGCTTCTTGGCGCGACGGCGGTTGTTGGGCTGGAACGTACGCTTGCTCATGAGGATCACTCCGGATCGGCGGTCACCCGAGCGCTCTAGACCGGGGACACAGACATAGACAGGGACTGCCCATTCGGGCATAAGTCAACCGACTAAGGGTACGTCGAGTGGCGGTGACACGCAAACCGAACCCAGGGAACCGCCCATTATGCCCATGGTGCGCAGGGCCCATGGCGACGACACGCGGAGCGCACCTACAGTGGATTTTGCGCCGCGAACGTGGATGACTAGCGTGTCACGGATACTTATCCACAGGCTTGTCCGCGCAGATCAGCGGCGATCCGCGCATCCATCCACAATGTCACCCGGAGGGGCTATGTCTCAGCACGACGTTCCGGACGTTCCGGTCTGGACCGCAGTGCTCGACCGACTCCACGCAGACGACCGCGTCACCCCGCAGCTGCGCGGATTCTTGAATCTGGCCGTGGCGCAAGGCGTCATGAGCGGCACGCTCTACCTCGATGTGCCGAACGAGCTGACCGCGGCGCAGTTCAACACCCGGCTGCGCGCGCCGATCATGGAGGCGCTCTCTGTGGCGGATGCCGATCCTTCGGCGTCTGCGTTCCGTGTCGTCGTCAACCCCGAGCTCGCCGATGCGCATCTGACAGCTCCCGTTCCGGTGCAGACCCTGCCCGCGCCGGCGGCGCTGCGCCCAGTCGTCGAGGAGTACGCAGAACCGGCACCGACGGCATCCCGCAGCGACACCCGACTGAACCCGAAGTACACCTTCGACAACTTCGTCATCGGCCAGTCCAACCGTTTCGCGCATGCGGCCGCGGTCGCTGTGGCCGAAGCCCCGGCCAAGGCCTACAACCCGCTGTTCATCTACGGCGACTCGGGCCTCGGTAAGACCCACCTGCTGCACGCGATCGGCGACTACGCGATCAATCTGTACGCCGGCATCAAAGTGCGGTACGTCTCGAGCGAAGAGTTCACGAACGACTTCATCAACTCGATCGCCAACAACCGGGGCTCCGCGTTCCAGGCGCGGTACCGGGATGTCGACATCCTGCTCATCGACGACATCCAGTTCTTGCAGGGTCGCGCGGAGACGCAGGAGGCGTTCTTCCACACCTTCAACCAGTTGCATGACCACGACAAGCAGGTCGTGATCACGAGCGATGTTCCGCCGCGCCACCTCACCGGGTTCGAAGACCGCATGCGCAGTCGGTTCGAGTGGGGCCTCATCACCGATGTGCAGGCGCCCGACCTCGAGACGCGTATCGCGATCCTGCGCAAGAAGGCGCAGTCCGAGCGGCTGCAGGTGCCCGACGAAGTGCTCGAGTACATCGCGACGAAGGTGTCGTCGAACATCCGCGAGCTCGAGGGTGCGCTCATCCGTGTGTCGGCGTTCGCGAGTCTGAACCGGTCGACGCTGGACATCTCGATGGCGCAGACGGTGCTGCGCGACATCGTCGACACCGACGACACGAATGTCATCTCGCCGACCGACATCATCAGTGCGACGGCGCAGTACTTCCGTCTGTCGGTCGATGACCTGTACGGCTCGAGCCGGTCGCAGGCCGTCGCCACCGCGCGCCAGATCGCGATGTACCTGTGCCGCGAACGCACGAACCTGTCGCTGCCGAAGATCGGGCAGCTGTTCGGCAACCGCGACCACACGACCGTCATGTACGCGTATAAGAAGATCAGTGAGCTCATGAAGGAGCGTCGCTCGATCTACAACCAGGTCTCTGAGATCACGACGCAGCTCGGCCGCGCATCCCGCTGAGTGCGTTCCGGCCGATCTCGGCCGATATATCCCACCTCTGTGCTTGACAGTGTCAGCACCGAGGTCTCATCATGCGCGTTCTTCACAGTGTGGACAGCCTGTGGATAACTCGTCGTCGAGACGGGTCTCCTGTGAACGAACGGCGACATCCTGTGGATGAACCGGTGACTGCGCCGCGGCCCGGGATGACAGTGGACACAAGCCATCCGCAGCTCGCTCACAACTTACACACGTGTGGTTTCCGCTCGTCGACTGGGATCGCTGGAGTTATCCACACTTTCCACAGGTGTTAACACCATGACAGAGATCCATCTAGAGAAAAGCCGATTCGATCACCCTGTGGGGGACGGCCCGTGGAGAGCCTGCTCTTCCGGTGCACGGTGTGCAGGGCACTAGCATGGGAAGGCCCTACCCACGACCGGCTGGGTAATCGACAAGGGAGCAGCAGTGAAGTTCCACGTGAATCGCGACGTGTTCAGCGAAGCAGTCTCGTTCGTCGTGAAGCTCCTGCCGCAGCGCAATCCGCAGCCCATCCTCGCGGGCGTGCTCATCGAGGCATCCGACGAGGGGCTGTCGCTGTCGGCGTTCGACTACGAAGCATCAGCTCGCACGACGATCGAGGCGACCGTCGATGAGCCCGGCACGATCCTCGTCCACGGCCGACTGCTGTCTGAGATCGCGAGCCGACTGCCGAATGCGCCCATTCAGATCGAGCAGGAGGCCGACGGCGGCATTCTGCTGACGTGTGGTTCGGCCCGCTTCACCCTCGCGTCGATGCCGGTGCAGGAGTACCCGGCGATTCCCGAGGTCTCGGGCGACTCGGGACTCGTCCCCGCAGAGGATTTCGCGACCGCCATCGCGCAGGTCGCGTTCGCGGCGTCGCGTGACGATGTCACGCCCGTGCTCACGGGCGTGCAACTCGAGGTCGCCGGCACCGAGCTGAGCCTCGTCGCCACCGACCGGTACCGTGTCGCGTTTCGCGACGTGCCGTGGGATGGCGGCGGTGTCGCCACCGACGGCGAATCAACGACCGCACTGGTCCCTGCACGCACTCTCACCGAAGTCGGCAAGACGTTCGCCCACTCGGGTGACATCCAAGTCTCGTTCTCGGGGTCGGGTGACCGCGAGATCATCGCGTTCACCGCCGGCAACAAGACCGTCACGTCGCTGCTGATCAAGGGCAACTTCCCGCCGGTTCGTCGGCTGTTCCCCGCCGCGACCGACCACTACGCCGTCGTCAACACGGCAGACCTCACCGAGGCCGTGCGTCGTGTCGCCCTCGTGCTCGACCGCTCGGCGCCGCTGCGTTTCACGTTCAGCGAAGACGGGGTGTCGATGGATGCTTCGGGCACCGAGCAGGCTCGCGCCACCGAGTCGGTCGATGCGACCCTCACCGGCGAAGAGGTCACGCTCGGCCTGAACCCGCAGTACCTGCTCGAAGCGCTCAGCGCGGTGAAGAGCGAGTTCACCCGTGTCACGTTCACTTCGAGCGAGAACGCGAACAAGCTCAGCCCGATCCTCATCACGCCGCAGACCTCGGGTGGCCCCGAGAGCTTCAAGTACCTGCTGCAGCCGAACCTGCTGCTGCGCTGATCCGGCGCGCTCGCGCGTCGTTCAGCCCAGGCTGCCGACCACGCCGGCGGCCGTGAGCAGATCGGTCATCGCGAACGTGTCATCCGTGCCGTAGGTCGGCGTCCAGTCCGGATCCTGCGACAGGTACGACGAGGCATCCCCGTCGATGAGACCGTGGATGACCTCGCCGACGATGCGACCGCCCACGGGGCCGAGGTGCTTGCCATCAGCGAGGACGTCCGCCTCGCGCAGCACGTAGAACCACAGCGGTGTGCGCCGATCCAGTTCGAGATCGGCCAGTTCCGACAGGTCGGCCGCGGCGAGCTCGGGCAACTGCATCGCGCGGGCGACCCGTTGCCCCGACGGCACCTTGAGCGTCAGATTCCGCAACAGGTTGCGGGTCGCGAGCGACGCTCCAGCGCCGTCACCGAACCCGGGCAGGCGAAACAGACTCGTCGACAACGTCGCGTCGATGCGTTTGTTGTGCCGCATTCGGCCGTCGCCGAAGTCGAAGAAGGTCTGCCAGTCGATGTAGCGCCGCGCCGCCCGGCATCCGCCGCGCAGATCGTCGGGGTCGGTCGGGTCCATGGCTCGGTGATCGAAGATGAAGCCGATGAACTGGTGTGCCAAGTCGTCGGCATCGGTGCCGAAATTGGCCCGATACGACGGACGCACCTGCGAGTGGCCGAACCGGTAGGCGGCCACGGCGAATTCGACCGGGATGTAGGGATTGTTGCGCCAGTTGTAGTGCTTGCGCCCCTCGGTCATGAGCTCTTCGGTGAGGTCCGCGCCGATCGTGGCGGGGAGGAACTCGTGCAGCACGATCCACTGATAATGCCAGCGGACGACGCGCTGTGCCTCAGCGAACAGTTCGTCCGCGGTCAGTGACGGCATATCGGTACGAAGGTCGATGACCACCCGGTTGTGGAAGCGCAGGAACGCGAGGTGCAGCTGGCTCACGATGAGGTTCTCGTCGTTTCGAGGGTCGCCCAGCAGGGCGGTCGCCTGCGCGTTGCGTGGCAGATCGAAACGGTCGGCGCCGTCGATGCTGACGGAGCCGGAGCCGGTGATCTGCTCAACGAGCAGCGTTGTCGAACCGTGGTCGATCGTGCGGTCGTACAGATGTGGGCTCACACCGGGCCCGCCGCCGTACACGCTGTCGAGGTCGAGCGCCGGAATGCGGAAGTTGCGGATCGACTCCGGATCCTGCCGCCTGGCGAGGCTCGAGGTGGGATCGAACGTCATGTCGTGATCGAGGAACTGACCGAGAAAGGTCATGCCCGCCGGTTGTGTCGGGTTGTCGGGATTGCGTACCGCGCGCCCCGGATTGGTGATGAGCAGTGTCGCATCACCGAGGTTGTCGCGGGCATCCATGGGACCGCCGCGTTTGCCGAGTTCGGTGAGCGCCTCGCGCACCGACGGCGTGTCTGCGGCGAAGGCCGGCAGCGTCGGGAACAGGCGGCCGAATCGGCCCTGGTCGTAGAAGGTCGATTGCGGGGTGAGCAGGCCGAGGTCTGCTGTGCCGTGCGCCATGATGAGCTCCCGTCGGATGGTGTCGTTCTCCCTCCTGAAGAGCGCCGTCGATGCTCACTGATACGAGTGCGGGCTGCAGACCCCCGCATGTCGGTTCGAGTGCCTAGGCTGGTTCGGTGATCGTGGAGCAGCTCAGCCTCGTCGACTTCCGCAACTATGCGGCCGCCGATGTGTCGCTGGTTGCGGGCGCGAACGTCTTCGTCGGCCGCAACGGCCAGGGCAAGACGAACCTGGCCGAAGCGATCGGCTATTTCGCGACGCTCGGCTCGCACAGGGTGTCGCAGGACGCGCCGATGGTGCGCGATGGCGCGGATGCCGCGATCGTGCGCGCCCGGCTCGCCCACGGTGAACGCCGTGTGATGCTCGAAGCGCAGTTGAACCGGTCGGGATCCAACAAGGCGCGCGTCAACGGGTCTCCCGTGAAGACGACCGAACTGCCCCGGTATGCGGCGGTCGTCCTCTTCGCGCCGGAAGATCTGCAGATCGTCCGCGGTGATCCGTCGTCGCGGCGCAGGTTCGCCGACCAGCTGCTGATCCAGCGTGCACCACGCATGGCCGGCGTACTCGCCGACTACGACCGCGTGCTCAAGCAGCGCACCGCACTGTTGAAGTCCGCTCGAGCCCGCGGTGTGCGCGGTGAGGGGTTGTCGACCCTCGAGGTGTGGGACGACAAGCTCGTGCAGCTCGGCACCGAAGTCATCCGTGCCCGGCTTGCGCTCGCGGGTGACCTCGGCCGTCCCGTCGCCGAGGCGTACACCGCGATCGCGGGGGCGGATCACCAGCCGGAGTTGGAGTGGATGCTGTCGATCGGCGGCGCCGATCCTGAGGATGGTGGTTTCGATACACCGTCGCGTCGCGCCGGCACGCAACCACCGGAAGTCACACCGTCGCTTCGCGCCGGCACGCAACCACCGGAGTCCGCGACCGGTGTCGGTGACGTTCCGGATCGGGAGACGGTGGAGTCGCAGTTCCGTGCGGCGTTGGCCGACAAACGCGCATCCGAGCTCGATCGGGGGCTCACGCTCGTAGGGCCCCATCGCGACGACCTGCTGCTGCGGGTGCGCGGGCTGCCGGTGAAGGGTTACGCGTCGCACGGCGAATCGTGGTCGGTCGCGCTGTCGTTGCGCCTGGCATCTGCGCGACTCCTGCGCGAGCAGTCGATGCTCGGCGACCCGGTGCTCATCCTCGATGACGTGTTCGCCGAACTCGACGCCGACCGGCGCACCCGGTTGGCCGGCGTCGTCGCCGACTTCGAGCAGGTCATCGTCACCGCCGCTGTCGAGGCCGATGTGCCCGAGGGGCTGCGTGCGCGCACGGTACGGGTCGAGGCGGGCACGATCACGCAGCCGGATGCCGTGGAGGCGGAGGCATGAGCGATCCGACGCCCGACCCCGAGACGATCGCGACGTACCTGCGGTTGCGCGGTCTCGAGCCGTCGGCGCGTGCTCGCCGCAAACGTCGTCGACGTGGGGACGACGACGAGCACCAGCCGTTCACGAAGGGGCGCGACCCGCACGGCGTCGGCGACGTGCTCGCCGACCTCACGAAGCAGGCCGGTTGGGACCCGCAATTGGCTCGCGAAGACCTCGTGCTGCAGTGGGAGGACGTGGCCGGCGAAGAGACCGCGCGGCACGCGACACCCGTCGCGTTGAGTGACGGAACGCTGACGGTGCAGTGCGACTCGACGGCCTGGGCGAAGAACCTCCATCTCATGCGCGCACCCATCATCACCGAGCTCATGAAGCGGTTCCCGGACGCGGGTGTCCAGAACGTGCGTTTCATCGGACCGGACGTCCCCTCATGGAAATGGGGTCCCAGAGCCGTTCCAGGCCGGGGTCCGCGCGATACCTACGGGTAACCCACATCCCGAGGCCTCGGAAACACTTTCATCGCGCCACAGGGCCTTTCAGCGGCGCAGACCGGTCCTCAGCCACTAGACTGAGTGAAGTCCGTACAACAGAATCTGGAGCGGTCGAAGAGCTTATGACGCCTGAAACCCCTGACAGCGTTCCCGCTTCCGACAGCGACACCCCGAAGGCCGAGCCGCAGGACCGAAAGGTCCCCGCAGAATACGGTGCCGACGCCATCCAGGTGCTCGAGGGACTCGAGGCCGTTCGGAAGCGCCCCGGCATGTATATCGGCTCGACCGGTGAGCGTGGCCTGCACCACCTGGTCTACGAGATCGTCGACAACGCCGTCGATGAAGCGCTCGCCGGCTACAACGACGCGATCGAGGTCACGATTCTCGAAGACGGCGGCCTGCAGGTCGTCGACTACGGCCGCGGCATCCCGGTCGACCCGCATGCGTCCGACCCGACCAAGTCGACCGTCGAGGTCGTGCTCACGGTGCTGCACGCCGGTGGAAAGTTCGGCGGTGGCGGCTACGCCGTCTCGGGCGGTCTGCACGGTGTCGGATCGTCGGTCGTGAACGCGCTGTCGACGCGATTCGAGGTCGAGATCAAGCGACAGGGTCACGTGTGGCGGCAGTCGTTCAGTGACGGCGGCAAGCCGGAGGGTCCGCTGGCGAAGGGCGAGCCCAGTGACGAGACGGGCACGACGGTCACGTTCTGGCCGGATGCCGAGATCTTCGAGTCGATCGACTTCGACTACGACACCCTGCGCACCCGCTTCCAGCAACAGGCATTCTTGAACAAGGGGCTGCGGATCGCGCTGCGCGACCTGCGCCCGTCGTCGGTGTACGTCGTCGACCTCGAAGACGGCACGAGCGAGGATCGCGCGCCGCACGACGAGTTCCTGTACGAGCGCGGCCTCGTCGACTACGTCGAGTACCTCAACAAGGTACGCAAGGCCGAGGTCGTCAACGACGAGATCATCGAGGTCGAATCCGAAGACACCGTGCGCCACATCTCGCTCGAGATGGCGATGCAGTGGACGACGAGCTACACCGAGAACGTCTTCACCTTCGCGAACACGATCAACACGCACGAGGGCGGCACCCACGAAGAGGGCTTCCGCGCGGCGATGACGACGTACATCAACAAGTACGCGCGTGAGAAGGGCCTGCTCAAGGAGAAGGACGACAACCTCACCGGTGATGACATCCGCGAGGGTCTCACGGCCGTCATCTCGGTCAAGCTCAGCGAGCCGCAGTTCGAGGGTCAGACCAAGACGAAGCTCGGCAACACCGAGGCGAAGGCGTTCGTGCAGAAGGTCGTCGGCGACCAGCTCACCGACTGGCTCGACCGCAACCCGGCCCAGGCCAAGCGCGTCATCATGAAGGCGATCGACGCCGCGACCGCGCGCCTCGCCGCCCGCAAGGCGCGCGAGACCGCCCGGCGCAAGAGCGTGTTCGAGTCGGCATCCATGCCCGACAAGTTGAAGGACTGCACGAGCAAGGACCCGTCGATCAGCGAGATCTTCCTCGTCGAGGGCGACTCGGCCGGCGGCTCGGCCGTGAGCGGCCGCGACCCGGAGCGTCAGGCGATCCTGTCGCTGCGCGGCAAGATCCTCAACGTCGAGAAGGCGCGGCTCGACCGTGCGCTCGGCAACAACGAGATCCAAGCGATGATCTCGGCGTTCGGCACCGGCATCGGCGAGGACTTCGCCGTCGAGAAGGCGCGCTATCACAAGATCGTGCTGATGGCAGATGCCGATGTCGACGGTCAGCACATCACGACGCTGCTGCTGACGCTGCTGTTCCGCTACATGCGGGGGCTCATCGAGGCCGGCTATGTCTACCTCGCGCAGCCGCCGCTGTACCGGCTGAAGTGGTCGAACTCGCCGCACGAGTACGTCTACAGCGACCGCGAGCGCGACGCATTGCTCGCCGACGGCATCGCCGCAGGCAAGCGGATCCCGAAGGACAACGGCGTGCAGCGCTACAAGGGTCTCGGCGAGATGAACGCCAAGGAACTGTGGGAGACCACGATGGATCCGACGACCCGCACCCTGAAGCAGGTCACCGTCGACGACGCCGCCGCGGCCGATGAGATCTTCTCGGTGCTGATGGGCGACGACGTCGAGGCGCGGCGCGGATTCATCCAGCGCAACGCCAAGGACGTGCGGTTCCTGGATATCTGACCCTGATCTCGATACGCCGCGCCGAGCGCGGCACTCGATCACCGAAAGCACACAATGACTGACGAAGAACGCCCCGACCCGACTGCCGGGTACGCGCACGGCAACATCGACCAGGTCGACCTTCAGGTCGAGATGCAGCGCAGCTATCTCGACTACGCGATGAGCGTCATCGTCGGGCGCGCGCTGCCCGACGTGCGTGACGGCCTCAAGCCCGTGCACCGCCGTGTCATCTTCGGCATGTACGACGGCGGCTACCGTCCCGACAAGAGTTACTCGAAGTGCGCCCGCGTCGTCGGCGAGGTGATGGGTCAGTATCACCCGCACGGTGACAGCGCGATCTACGACGCACTCGTCCGCCTCGTGCAGCCGTGGTCGCTGCGCTACCCGCTGGCCGACGGCCAGGGCAACTTCGGTTCGCCCGGCAACATGGGTGCCGCAGCCCCGCGGTACACCGAGACGAAGATGGCCCAGCTCGCCCTCGAGATGGTCCGCGACATCGACGAGGAGACCGTCGACTTCGAGGACAACTACGACGGCCGCACGCAGGAGCCCACGGTCCTGCCGGCCCGCTTCCCGAATCTGCTCGTCAACGGTTCGGTGGGCATTGCGGTCGGTATGGCGACCAACATTCCGCCGCACAACCTGCGCGAGGTCGCCGCCGGCGCCCTGTGGTCGCTGGAGCATCCGACGGCCACCCGCGACGAGCTGCTCGAAGCGCTCATGGAGCGCATCCCCGGGCCCGACTTCCCCACCGGCGCCCAGATCCTCGGCACGAAGGGCATCCGCGAGGCGTACCGCACCGGGCGCGGCTCGATCACGATGCGCGCCGTCGTCAACGTCGAGGAGATCCAGGGTCGCAACTGCCTCGTCGTCACCGAGCTGCCGTACCAGGTCAACCCCGACAACGTCGCGGCGAAGATCCGCGACCTGGCACGCGACGGCAAGTTGACCGGCATCGCCGACATCCGCGACGAGACGAGTGACCGCACCGGCATGCGCCTGGTCATCGTGCTCAAGCGCGACGCGGTCGCGAAGGTCGTGCTGAACAACCTGTACAAGCACACGCAGCTGCAGGAGAACTTCGGCGCGAACATGCTTGCGATCGTCGACGGCGTGCCGCGCACGCTGCCGCTGGACGGGTTCATCTCGTACTGGGTCGCGCACCAGATCGAGGTCATCGTCCGCCGCACGCAGTACCGTCTGCGCAAGGCCGAAGAGCGCATGCACATTCTGCGCGGCTACTTGAAGGCGCTCGACGCGCTCGACGAGGTCATCGCGCTCATCCGCCGCTCGCCCACCGTCGACGAGGCGCGAGAGGGTCTGAAGCAGCTGCTCGAGATCGACGACATCCAGGCCGACGCGATCCTCGCGATGCAGCTGCGTCGCCTGGCCGCGATGGAACGCCAGAAGATCATCGACGAGGCCACCGAGCTCGAGGCGCAGATCGCCGACCTCAACGCGATCCTCGCCGACGAGGGACGCCAGCGCGAGATCATCCGCGAGGAGCTCACCGGCATCGTCGACAAGTTCGGCGACGAGCGCCGCACCCACATCCTGCACGGGTTCGACGGCGACATGTCGATGGAAGACCTCATCCCCGAAGAAGAGGTCGTCGTCACCGTCACCCGCGGGGGCTACATCAAGCGCACGCGTAGCGACAACTACCGGTCGCAGCACCGCGGCGGCAAGGGTGTGAAGGGCGCGCAGCTGCGGGCCGACGACATCGTCGAGCACTTCTTCGTGACGACGACGCACCACTGGCTGCTGTTCTTCACGACGAAGGGCCGCGTCTACCGCGCCAAGGGGTACGAGCTGCCCGAAGGCGGGCGGGATGCCAAGGGCCAGCACGTCGCGAACCTCCTCGCGCTGCAGCCCGGCGAAGACATCGCGCAGATCCTCGACATCCGCGACTACGCGGTCGCGACCTACCTCGTGCTCGCGACGCGCGACGGCAAGATCAAGAAGACGGCGCTCACCGACTACGACACCAACCGTCAGGGCGGCATCATCGCGATCCGCCTGCGCGGGCAGGACGATGAAGAAGGCGGCGACGAGCTGGTCTCGGCACTGCTGGTCGACGAGACCGACGACATCCTGCTCATCTCGCGCCACGGCATGTCGCTGCGCTTCACCGCCGACGACGCGTCACTGCGCCCGATGGGTCGTGCGACCGAGGGCGTGAAGGGCATGTCGTTCCGCGGCGAGGACGCGCTGCTGTCGGCATCCGTCGTCACCGATGAGGGCTACGTGTTCGTCGTCACCGAGGGCGGGTACGCCAAGCGCACCGCCGTCGACCAGTACCGCATCCAGGGCCGCGGCGGGCTCGGCATCAAGGTCGCCAAGCTCAACGATGACCGCGGCGTGCTCGCCGGTGGCCTGATCGTGGGTGAGAACGACGAGGTGCTCGTGGTGCTCGCCGGCGGCAAGGTCGTCCGCTCGGCCGTCACCGAAGTGCCGGCCAAGGGCCGTGACACGATGGGTGTCGTGTTCGCCCGACCCGACGCCGACGACCGCATCCTCGCCATCGCGCGCAACAGCGAACGCAACCTCGCCGAGCAGCTCGACGCGGAGAATGCCGGGCAGTCCACTGACAACGCTCAGGTGGCACCGGATAATGTATCCACGCCCGCCACCCCCGAAGAGAGTGAAACCGAGTCATGAGCACGGTAGCCGACAAGCTCGCCAAGAAGTCGTCGAGCAAGACCAGCGCGAAGCAGGTTCGCCTGCGCCTGGTGTACGTGGACTTCTGGTCTGCCGTGAAGCTCTCGTTCCTGACCGCGGTGGCGCTCGCGATCGTGACGGTCGTGTCGGTGTTCCTCATCTTCACGGTGCTGCAGACGACGAACCTGCTCGGCAAGCTCGATGAGATCGTGATGGCGTTCAGCAGCGGAACGTTCTCGCTGAACGAGTTCTTGAACCTGCCGCAGGTCATGGCGTTCGCCGCGATCGTCGCGATCTTGAACCTCATCGTGATCACGGTGCTCGGCGCCGTCATCGCCGGAATCTACAACATGATGGTCAAGGTGACCGGCGGGCTGCTGGTCGGCTTCACCTCGAACTGAGGCATTCAACGCAGGAGGAGTTCACCCGATCCCTGTCGTTCCGAGAAGCGTTCCCAGCAGCAGCGTGGCCGTGAGCGCCAGCGCGCCGCCGATGACGAGTCGCAGTGCCGCTCGGAGTTTTGGAGCGTCACCGAGATGCGCCGAGACCGCACCGGTGGCGGCAAGTGCCGCCAGCACGGCGACGAAGGTGACGGGAATGCGCCACGGCTCGGGTGGCAGCAGGATGGCCAGCAGCGGCAACAGCGCGCCGATCGTGAAGGAGACGGCTGAAGACAAGGCTGCCTGCCATGGGCTCACCAAGTCGTCCTGATCGATGCCGAGTTCCGCCTCGAGGTGGGCGGAGAGGGCATCGTGCGCCGTGAGCTCCTCGGCAACCGCGCGCGCGGTCCTCTCTGACAGCCCTCGCTCGCGGTACAACTCGGAGAGCTCCTCGAGTTCTGCTGCGGGCATGTCTCGCAGTTCGCGGCGTTCCTTCTCGATGAGCGCGCGCTCGGTGTCGCGCTGACTCGACACCGAGACGTATTCCCCCAGCGCCATCGAGACAGCACCTCCAACCAGGCCCGCCATTCCAGCGGTGAAGATCGCCGCGGTCGCACTGGTGGCGCCGGCGACGCCGACGACGAGTGCCGCAGTCGAGACGATCCCGTCGTTGGCTCCCAAGACCCCCGCGCGGAGCCAGTTGAGCCGTTGATTCACTCCCCGGTCATGCGGCTCGCGGTGCTGCGTCGGTTGGGTCATGATGTCAGTTTCCCGCGGCGGACGTGTGGATTCGCCAAAGTCGCCGTGTGTCGGGTAAAGTCTTGGAGGTTGACGGCGCTGGCGCCGATCCTTCACGGGGCTATAGCTCAGGCGGTTAGAGCGCTTCACTGATAATGAAGAGGTCCCAGGTTCAAGTCCTGGTAGCCCCACACCACCCTCACGGGGCCTTAGCTCAGTTGGTAGAGCGCCTGCTTTGCAAGCAGGATGTCAGGAGTTCGAATCTCCTAGGCTCCACAATCTCTTCTTCACCGGCCACAGCCGCACGCTGAGCGACTTCGCTAGGGTGGCGGGAATGGATATGCGAGTGGCCGCGTACGCGGTCGTCACCGACGATGACGGTCGTCTGCTGCTCGCCCACTGGAACGAAGGGCGCCGCGCGGCGTGGACGATGCCCGGTGGTGGGCTCGAGCACGGTGAAGACCCCGAGGCCGCGGTGCGACGAGAGGTGCGCGAAGAGACCGGCTACAAGGTGGCGGTCGACGAGCTGCTCGGCATCGATTCGTTCGTCATTCCGGCGAATCGGCGACTGCAACGCGATGTCGCCGTCCCGCTCCACGCGCTGCGCATCGTGTACCGCGCGCACATCGTGGGCGGAAAGCTGCGGTACGAGCAGAACGGGTCGACCGATCGCGCGGAGTGGTTCCACGTGGAACATGTGCAGCGGCTGTCGCGGGTCAAACTCGTCGACGTCGCCCTGCGCATGGCCGACCTCGGCTGATCAGCCGGTGGGCTGGGAGATCTCGGCGACCGTGGCGCCGTAGGCGGCGATCAGCTCGTCGGCATCCACGAAGAGACTGTAGCCGTGGGCGCCGGCACCCATCGCGATCCGGCGACCGACGATCGAGGTGTCGGCGAACACCGGCCAGTCGGTCGTGCTGCCGATGGGGACGATGGTGCCGCGCTCGTATCCGGTCGCGGCGAGGGCCAGCTCGGGCGCCGGAAGCTGCAGCTTGTTCACACCGACCACCGTGCGCAGCAGCGGCCACGAGATGGCGCGGTCACCGGGGATCAGCGCGAACAGGAACGTGTCATCACTGCGCTTGACCACGAGGGTCTTCACGATGTCTGCCGGTTGCAGACCGAGCAACGCCGCCGCCTCGGGGAGACTGTTCGCGGCCGGCCGCTCACGCAGCTCGATCGCCAGTCCCCGCGAAGCGGCGGCGTCACGGACCCGGTCGAGCGGGTCGGGGTTCATCACGCGTCGGGGGCGCGCAGCGGGTCGTCGGCGACCCAGAGCTCATCGTCGGCACGAAGCGTCTGCCAGGCGGCGTACAGCACGCCGACGGCGGCCGCGATGCCGAAGACGAGAGCCAATACGCCACCGGCGCTCATGCCCTGCTTCTTCACGGTCGGTGCCGGCGCCTTCGCTGCGAGCAGCTTCTGCGCCTTCTTGGCGTGCTTCTCGGCACGCTTGGCGAAGTCGTTCATGTCGACCTGCGCGAGGCCGCGACCCTTCGAGATGCGGTCGCGCGTGTCGTTCGCGGCGTCCCAGATCGACAGCGCCGAACCGATGACGGCACCGGCGGCCGGCACGACCCTCTGGTTGTAGACCCTCGTCGAGGTCGAAGCGGCCTTGTCGACGTAGGGCGCGGCGTACTTCTGGTAGCCGCCCTGCACGGCGGGCACGACGTGCTCGCGGTTGTAGTTGCCCAACTGACGGCCGGCCTCGCGGGCGACGTCACCGGCCTGGCCGAGCAGCACCTCCTGCGACTCCCACAGTTTGTTCGCCTGCTCCTGGAGCTTGCGGAGTTCCTTCTTGCGCTTGCGGCTGAGGCTCACGGTGACCCTCCCAGATCGGGGACGTTTTCCCCCATCTTGCCAGACAGGGCGGGCGGGGGAAGCGGCGGTGGGTGAGAGAATGGTGAGCATGCCGATTCACACCGCTGTCGCGACGCTCCACACCAACCACGGCGACATCGTCGTCAACCTCTTCGGAGACCAGGCACCCAAGACGGTGCAGAACTTCGTCGGACTCTCCGACGGTTCGGGCTCGTGGACCCACCCCGCCACCGGCCAGCCCGGTGAGGGCCCGCTGTACACCGACGTCATCTTCCACCGCATCATCCCCGGCTTCATGATCCAGGGCGGCGACCCCCTCGGTCAGGGCGTGGGCGGCCCGGGCTACACGTTCAACGACGAGATCAGCCCCGAACTGAACTTCAACCAGCCCTACATCCTCGCCATGGCCAACGCCGGCCTTCGCCGCAACGCGATCACCGGCCAGCCCGAGGGCACCAACGGCTCGCAGTTCTTCATCACGACCGACCCGACTCCGTGGCTGCAGGGCAAGCACACGATCTTCGGCGAGGTGGCAGACGACGCCTCGCGCGCTGTCGTCGACGCGATCAGCGCCGTGCCCACCGCTGCCGGTGACCGCCCGATCGAGCCGGTCGTGCTGACCTCGGTCGACATCGCCGCCGCCTGACCGGCGCACCAGATCACGTGAGCTCTGCCGACTTCGGGAGCAACCCGGACAACTTCTGCTACCGGCACCCGGAGCGGCAGAGCTTCGTGCTGTGTCAGCGGTGCCTGCGCACCATCTGCCCCGAGTGCCAGACCCAGATGCCCGTCGGGGTGATCTGCCCCGAGTGCCTGCGTGAGCAACAGGCGAACGTCGCACCCGTCACTCGGATGCCGAGGCGCTCGCCCGGGCGCAGTGCCGTGCGGGCGCTCGCGACCGACTCGCGACCCCTCATGACGTACGGGCTCGTGGCGCTGACCTCGCTCGTCTATCTGATCACCCTCATCCCCGGCTTCGGGGCGACCGTGGAATGGTGGCTCGCCTTCAACAGCGGGTTCCTGTTCCCCGATGTGGCCTTCCAGCCGTGGCGCCTGCTGACGGTGACGCTGGTGCACGCGAGCATCTGGCACGTCGCCCTGAACATGCTCGCGCTGTGGGCGCTCGGCCGCAGCCTCGAGCCGCTGCTCGGCCGACTCCGCTTTCTCGCGCTCTATCTGCTCAGTGCGCTCGGCGGGTCGGTGCTGGTGGCGCTCCTCGCGCCGGGCACCTGGGTCGTCGGCGCATCGGGCGCGGTCTGGGGCCTGCTGGGTGCGATGTTCGTGATCGGCCGGCACCTCGGCGCGAACGTCACCGCGATCGCGGTCCTGCTGGGCCTGAACCTGGTGATCACGTTCCTGCCCGGTTCGGGCATCTCGTGGCAGGCGCACATCGGCGGCGGCCTGGTCGGCGCGCTCGTGGGCTTCATCTTCGCGCGCACCCGTGCGCAGCGGCAGCAGCGCACGCAGCTGTGGTTGCTGATCGCGGTGGCTGTCGGCCTGTGCGCACTGCTCGTCATCCCCGTCGTCGTGTACCGCTGACGAAAGTTATCCACAGATTCATCCACAGATGGGGATGAATCACACCGGTGTAATTCACACCCCGTCCACATGTGGAAAAGGCCGAGATCCCGCAGGATCTCGGCCTTTCGTGTGTCTGCGGGCGGCTAGCGCCAGCGCGTGGTCATGAGGAATCCGATGAACGCGATGCCGAAGCCGATCGCGAGGTTCCAGCCGGCGATGCCGGGGATCGGGTACTGCTGGTTCGTCAGGTAGAAGACGATGACCCAGACGAGTCCGATGAGCATGAGTCCGAGCATGATCGGCTTGAACCACACCGGGTTGGGAGCCTGCTCGCTGTCGGTGCGCTCGACGATCGGTTCGTCGTCATTGCCAGAACGTGCCATGGGGAGATTCTAACGGTCTGCGCGCCCGAATCCCGTCGACATAGAATCCCCGTGTGGCACTCGCGGCGGATCGAAGGGGCGAGCGCGGCGGCAGTCGTCGCCGGGTCTCGATCATCGGCGTGCTGGGCGAACTCCTCATCACCGTCGGCGTCGTCGCCCTGTTGTTCGTCGCGTGGCAGTTGTGGATCGGCGACGCGATCGCCGGCGCCCGGGAGCACGCCGAAGCCGAGGCGCTCGCCCAGTCGTGGGCTGAGCCCAGCGCCCCGCCCATGATGGCTCCCGTCGACCCGGCCGAACCGGTCGTCATCCCCGTCATGGGCGACGCGTCGCACGGTGACCAGTTCGGCGTGATGTACGTGCCCCGGTTCGGGTCGGACTGGAAGTTCCGCATCGCCTCGGGCGTCACGCGTGACGACATCCTCGACGAGGGCATGATCGGCCACTACGCCGACACGGCGATGCCCGGGGCCGTCGGCAACACCGCGTATGCGGCACACCGGTGGACATCGGGTGCGCCCTTCGACCCGATCGACCGTCTCGTCGTCGGCGACGCGATCGTCATCGAGACCAAGGACGGTTGGTACACCTACCGCTTCCGCACCCTCGAGTATGTGCAGGACACCCAGACCGACGTCCTGCTGCCGGTGCCGCAGCGCGCCGGCGTCGAGGGCGAAGGGCGCTACCTCACCCTCACGAGCTGCGCGCCCAAGCTCAACATGCTCGAGCGGATCATCGCGTACGCGCTGTTCGACGAGTTCACCCCCCGCGCCGACGGTGCACCCGCCGTGCTGTCGGCGCCCGTCGAAGCCGCCCCCGCCGCAGAAGGAGCGCCCGCCTGATGTACGCCGCACTGTGGCATGTGCTCCCCGGACCCTGGTGGGTGCGGCTGGTCATCCTGCTCGCGCTGGTCGCGGCGGCCGTCTACGGACTGTTCGTGTGGGTGTTCCCGTGGGTGTCCGAGATCATCACCCCGCAGGATGCGACGATCGGCGGATGACCCCGGCATCCACGCGTGTGCTCGTCGTCGACAACCGCGACAGCTTCGTGCACACCCTCGCCGGCTACTTGGTCGAACTGGGCACCGCCGTCGACATGGTCGAGGCGGACGAGATCGATCCTGCCGGTGCGGCCGCGGCGATCTCGGGCTATGACGGCGTGCTCGTCTCACCCGGGCCCGGCACCCCGCAGGATGCCGGTGCGTCCATCGACGTCGTCCGTGCCGCGCTCGCCGCACGCACCCCGCTGCTCGGCGTCTGCCTCGGCCACCAGGCGCTCGCGGCCGCGCTCGGCGGCGACATCGTGCACGCGCCCGAACTCATGCACGGCATGACCAGTGAGGTGCACCACGACGGCGCCGGGCTGTTCGACGGCCTACCGGATCCGATGGTCGCGACCCGCTATCACTCGCTCACCGTCGACGCGGCCACCCTGCCGCCGGAGCTGACCGTCACGGCCCGCACCGGGTCGGGCACCGTGATGGCCCTCTCGCACCGTGACGCACCGGCGCACGGCGTGCAGTTCCACCCAGAGAGCGTGCTCACCGAGGGCGGGTACCGCCTGCTCGGCAATTGGCTCGAATCACTCGGATGCCGGGGTGCGGCCGATCGCGGCAGCGCCCTGCATCCGCACCGCTCGGAATGACTCAGCCGTCGGCGGCGCCCGTGCACACCGTGAGGGTCACGTCGGAGTGGATCGGCACCTCGCCGACCTTGTCCTGAGCGATCACGATCTCGGGGTCTGCGGCCGGGCAATCGGGGTCTTCTTCACGGACGACCGTCAACTGCAACCGGTCGGACTCGAGCTCTTCGATCGCCGACGCCAGCGTGCTCGTCTTGGTGAAGTCACGAACCGTCACGGTTCCCGTGGCGACCACCAGATCGACGCGTGTACCGAGGGGCAACTCAGACCCGTCTGTGACCGACGAGCCCCCGGCGCTGGCATCCATGACCATGTCGGCCGCGGTGTCGGGGTCGCTGCGTCGCCGTTCCGTCCCGAACTGCAACCCTGCCTTCTCGAGGGCTTCGACCGCCTCATCGCGGGTCATGGTCGACAGGTTCGGCACCGTCGCCATCTGCTGCCCCGTCGAGACGTACACGCGGATCTCTTGATCGGGCGTGACCGTGGTTCCCGCCTCGGGCTGGGTGCGGATGACGTTGCCCTCATTGATCTCAGCACTCGCCTCTTCGATCTTGCGGGCGACGAGGTCGAGCTCGGCGAGTCGGTCTTCAGCGCGCTCCCACGACGTGTCGACGAGGTCGGGTACCTCTCGCGCGTTCGGGTTGATGCCGTCGGTGGGCCGGATGGAGATCACCCAGATGAACACCGAGATCAGCAGCGCCGCCAGCACGACGACACCCGTCCAGATCCACGACACCGGGGGTCCCGACTGCGTGCGTCGCATCGTCGTGTCGGTCGAGAGCTGCCGCAGCGACCGCGCGGTCTCGGCCGCCTGCCGCGGGTCGGCGCCGTAGAGCTCGCTGGTGAGCGCACCGACCTGACGCTTGCTGGGCGCCTTGCCGTCGACGGCGGCATCGAGCGCCTCACGGAACGACGCGGCATCCTGGTAGCGCTGGAACGGATCCTTCGCGAGCGCGCGCAGCACGACGGCGTCGAGCCCGCGCGAGACGGTGTCGGTGACCTCCGACGGTGCCGTCGGCGCTTCGCTCACGTGCTGGTAGGCGACGGCGACCGGGCTGTCACCGCGGAACGGCGGCTGCCCCGTGAGCAACTCGAACAGCACGACGCCGGTCGAGTACAGGTCGGCGCGCGCATCGACCGGCTCACCCTTGGCCTGCTCGGGCGAGAAGTACGACGCCGTGCCGAGGATCGTCGTGGTCTCGGCGACCGTCGACGACGAGTCGGAGACGGCACGGGCGATGCCGAAGTCCATCACCTTGACCTGCCCGGCCTCGGTGATCATGACGTTGCCGGGCTTGATGTCGCGGTGCACGACGCCGGCGCGGTGCGAATACTCGAGCGCCTCGAGGATGCCGTCGGTGTAGCGCACGGCATCCGCTGTGGAGAGCGGGCCCGCGTCGACGATGTCTTTCAGGAGCCGCCCCTGGACGAGCTCCATCACGATGTACGGCACCGGATGCGTCGACCCGTCCGGGTCGGTCTCGGTGTCTTCACCCGCGTCGTAGACGCGGACGATCGTCGGATGCGACATGCGCGAGGCCGCCTGCGCCTCGAGGCGGAACCGCGTGCGGAAGGTGTCGTTCTCGGCGAGCTCGCGCTTGAGCAGCTTGATCGCGACCGGCCGCCCGAGGGTCAGGTCGTGGCCGCGGTGGACGCTGGCCATACCGCCCCGGCCGACGAGTTCGTCGACACGGTAGCGCCCGGACAGCACTCGTCGTTGTTCGGACACTTCACCCCCCTGGAGCAGACCTCGCAAGCCTATCCGACCCCATGCTGGGACGACCCTCGACGTCAGCCGTCGGCGCCCTCGTCGGGCTCTTCGGGATCGGGCGTCGCGGCAGCGATGATCGTCGCTTCGGTGGTGCCCGATGAGCCGGAGTCGCGCGTGCCGTTCTCACCCTCACAGGTCACGACCATCGACACACCCAGGCGTCCGCCCACATCACCGTTGACGGTGATCGGTGCGGGGCGCTGCTCGGCGTTGAAGCTCGCCGACGTGTCGTTGTTGACGGTGAAGATGCCGCCGCTGACGGTGAGCGTGTACGACTTCACGGCGCTGCCGGCCGGGCACGAGAACGTGTCCCACCCGGCATACACGGTCGTGCCCTGCTCCGCAGTGGTGATGGCGTTGCCGGACTCGTCCTGCAGGGTCGGGTTCGACGGCGTGTCGATCGGCGCGAGCTCGTCGTAGGCGGTCATCACGAACGCCGCGTCGAAGGCGACGTTGCCGGCCGGCGAGTACTCGTAGACGGTGCCCACGTCCTCGGCCGTCGGTGCAGCATCGCCGGTCTCGCAGCTCGCGTTCTCGAGCTCCGCCGCGCGGGCGATCTGCAGGGCCTCGTCGCACGTCTTGCCGAGGAGGTCGAGGTCATCGACGTTGACCGTCGTCGCTTCCGGCGTGTCGCTCGGCGTGGGCGATTCTGCGGGCGTCTGCGACGTCGGCGTGTCGGACGGCGTCGCTTCGGGGTCAGCCTGCCCCTGCAGCATCGTGAACACGGTGCCGCCGAGCACGAGCAGCAGCAGCACGATGAGGGCGACGAGCGGCCACGTCCACGGGCTGCGCTTGCGTGTCTTCGTCTCCGAGCCGGCAGCCGCGGCGCCCGCGGCACCGCCGGCACCTGCCGCGAGCGGCGAGGTGGTCGGAAGGATGCGCGTGGCCTCCTCGGTGCCGAGCGCGGGGCTCAGCAGCTGGGTGACCTCGTCGACGACCGCGCCGCCGGCGATCGCAGGGACCACCGCGGCAGCGGCCGCGATGTCGCCGCGGCGCAGGGCCGTGGCGGCACGGGCGACGGCGGATGCTGTGGCCGGGCGGTCGTCGGGCTTCTTGGCGATCATCGCCATGACGAGGTTGCGCACCGGTTCGGCGACCGTGTTCGGCAGCGGCGGCGGGGCGTCGTTGATCTGCGCCATCGCGATCGCGACCTGCGATTCGCCCGTGAAGGGGCGCTTGCCGGCGAGCGATTCGTACGCGACGATGCCGAGCGAGTAGATGTCGGTCGCGGGCGACGCGGCGTGGCCGGACGCCTGCTCGGGCGAGAGGTACTGCACGGTGCCCATGACCTGACCGGTGGCCGTCAGCGGCACCTGGTCGGCGATGCGCGCGATGCCGAAGTCGGTGATCTTCACGCGGCCGTCGGGCGTGATCAGTAGGTTGCCGGGCTTGATGTCGCGGTGCACGAGGCCCGCGGCGTGGGCCGCCTGCAACGCGGATGCGGTCTGCGCGACGATGTCGAGGGTCTTGTCGCTCGAGAGCGACCCCTCGCGCTCGAGGATGGTCGACAGCGCCTCGCCGGGCACGAGTTCCATGACGAGGAAGGCGGAGCCGTTCTCCTCGCCGTAGTCGAAGACGCTCGCGATGCCCTCGTGGTTGACGAGTGCGGCGTGACGGGCCTCGGCGCGGAAGCGCTCGAGGAATCCCGGGTCGCCCATGTACTCGTCTTTGAGGATCTTGATGGCGACGGTTCGACCGATGACGTGGTCGGTGGCCTCCCACACCTCGCCCATCCCGCCGATCGCGATCCGCGAGTCCAGCTCGTAACGTCCGCCGAAGCTCACACCTTGCGTCGGTCTCATCTGCTCAGCACCGCCTCAATGACTTTCTTCGCGATCGGGGCCGCGATCCCGTTGCTCGTTCCGGACTGTCCGAGACCGCCGCCGTTCTCGATCATGACGGCGACGGCGACCTCGGGGTCGTCTGCCGGCGCGAATCCGGTGAACCACAGCGTGTAGGGGTCCCCGGGACCGTGTTCGGAGGTGCCCGTCTTCCCCGCCACTTCGACGCCATCTATTGTTGCACCGCTCGCCGCGCCATCACTGACATTGGCGATCATCAGGTCGGTCATGGTCGCCGCGACATCGGACTCGAGCGCGCGCCCGAACTCGGTGTCGCCGAACTCCTGCTGCACCGTCAGGTCGGGTGCGACCACCGAGTCGACCAGGCGCGGGTTCATGACGACGCCGCCGTTGGCGATGCCCGCCGAGACCATCGCGATCTGCAGCGGCGTGGCGATGACGTCGCCCTGGCCGAACCCGCTGAGTGCGGTGCGGGCGTCGTCGAGGCCGGTCGGATAGACCGACGCGGTCGAGGTGAGCGGCATCTCGAACGAGCTGTTGAAGCCGTACTTCTCGGCCTCGGCCCGGATCACCTCGTCGCCGAGTTCGACGGCGAGCTGCGCCATCGGGATGTTGCAGCTCAGGCGCAGCGCCGTCGCGAGGGTGACCTCGTCGCCCGAGCCGCACGTACCGCCGTCGTGGTTGCGGATGACGCTCTCACTGCCGGGCAGCTGCCACGTCGCCGGGTTGTCGAAGGTCGACTCGGGCGTGTATTCGCCGGTCGACAGGGCGGCGGAGGTCACGACGAGCTTGAAGGTGGAGCCGGGCGGGTTGAGGTCGCCGGCGATCGCACGGTTGTAGAGCGGGTCGAGCGGGTCGTCGACGAGCGCGTCGAACGTCTCGTTGACGGATGCCGTGTCGTGGACGGCCAGCAGGTTCGTGTCGTAGCTGGGGCTGGTCACCATGGCGAGGATCTCGCCGGTCTTCGGGTCCATCGCAACGACCGCGCCCTCGTAGTCGCCGAGCGCCTCCCACGCGGCGCGCTGGATGGCGGGGTCGATCGTGATGAGCACGTTCGAGCCGCGCGGGTCCTGCCCCGACACGATGCGCTCCAGCCGGGCGAGGAACTGCGAGCTGCCGGTGCCCGACAGTTCACTGTTCATGGCCTGCTCGAGTCCCGTCGTCTGCCCCGACACCGGCAGGTATCCGGTCACCGGTGCCCACATCTCGGCGTCGGTGTAGGTGCGCTGCCACGAGTAGAGGTCGCTGCTGGGCGTCGACGACGCAATCACCTCGTCGCCCGCGACGATCGAGCCGCGCTGCACTTCGTACGACTCGTACAGCGTGCGGCGGTTCTCGGGATTGGCGTTGAGCTCTTCGGCGCCGATGACCTGGATGTAGCTCGTCGCACCGAACAGCCCGAGGAACATCACCAGCATCACGATGCTGAGGCGTCGCAATTCCTTGGTCATCAGCCGATCACCACCCGGGGGCGGGAGCGCACGGCATCCGAGATGCGCAGTAGCAGCGCCACGATGAGCCAGTTGGCAACGAGCGAGGAACCACCGGCCGCGAGGAACGGCGTCGTGAGGCCGGTCAGCGGAATGAGGCGGGTCACACCGCCGACCATGATGAACACCTGCAGGGCGAGCGTGAACGACAGGCCCGTCGCGAGGAGTTTGCCGAAGTCGTCCTGCCCGGCGATGCCGATGCGGATGCCGCGGCTCGTGAACACCATATAGAGCGCCAGCAGCGCGAACACCCCGACGAGACCGAGCTCTTCGGCGAGGCTCGGGAAGATGTAGTCGTTGTGCGCGAGCGGCGTCAGGTCGGGGTAGCCGCGGCCCCACCCGGTGCCGATGAGGCCGCCGTTGGCCATGCCGAACAGGCCGGTCACCAACTGGTAGCTGCCGCCGTACTGCTCGATGACCTCGGGGTCGAAGGCGTTCAGCCAGGCGGCGAAGCGACCCGTGACGTAGGGGAGCACGCGCGACGCGAGGATCGCGCCGCCGACGGCGAGAGCGACACCGATGAACACCCAGCTGGTCTTGCCGGTCGCGACGTAGAGCATCGCGACGAACATGCCGAACAGCAGGAGACCGGTGCCGAGGTCGCGCTGCATCACGATGATGAGCATCGACACGCCCCACACGATCAGCAGCGGGCCGAGTTCGCGCGGGCGCGGCCAGGTGAGGCCGAGGAAGCGATGACCGACCGAGGTCATCGCCTCACGGGTGCGCACGAGGTAGCCGGCGAAGAAGATGCCGAGGCAGATCTTGGCGAGCTCGCCGGGCTGGAACGAGAAGATGCCGCCGACCGACACCCACACCTGGGCGTTCTCTTCGACCGCGAGGAACGGCACGAACGGCAGCAGGAGCAGGAGGACGCCGGCGAGCCCGAACAGATACGTGTACCGGAACAGCACCCGGTAGTTGCGCAGCAGGATCACGATCGCGATCGCCCCGACGATTGCGATCGCCAGCCACACGAGCTGGCGCGTCGACAGTGCGCCCCACCCGGTGGAGGACTCGGCGATGTCGAGCCGGTAGATCATGGCGAGCCCGATGCCCGACAGCAGGGTCGCGATCGGGACGACGAACGGGTCGGCCTGCGGCGCCTTCAGTCGCAGCACGACGTGCAATGCGAGCACGAGCAGTGTCAGCCCGCCGCAGTAGTTGAGGAACGTCCAGTCGATCGCGTCGGTCGCGCCGAGTTGCACGAGGGCGACGGCGACCGCGTTGATCACGAAGACGAACAGCAGCAGGCCGAGTTCGCGGTTGCGCTGGGTCTGCGGCATCCGCAGTTTGCGCAGTGCCTTCAGAACCGTGGTGTCGGTCTCGACGGAGGCGGTCATTCTTCCTCCTCCGTCGGTCGCAGACGGTCGACGATCGCGATCGCGTCGGCCAATGAACGAGCCGAGACCGTCTCGTCGACGGCCTGGCGTTCGAGGATCGACAGATCGGACAGCAGGATGTCGGTGTCTTCGTACGGCGAGGAGAGCGTGATGGGACCGATGTTGGCCTGCACGCCGCGGTAGATGACGACACTGTCGTCGTCGGTGCCGACGAAGTAGCGGGTCTGCGTCCACTGGTAGCCGGCGAACACGCCCGCCGCGAGTGCGCCGAGAATGACGACGAAGCCGACGAACCACCAGATGCGGCGCCAGCGTGCACGGCGCCGGTCTTCTTCGATGAGCTCTTCGAGGAACTCGGCCGCCGGCTCGAAGTGGGTGGGTTCGTTCGCGGCCTGGCTCTTCAGGTGCAGCCAGCCGCCCCGGCCGGGGCGTGCGGCCGGCACCTCGATGCCGGTCGGGTTGGACGCCGAGCCGACGATCGTGGGCGTGCCCGCGAACATGGGGTGCTGCCCGCCGATGTCGACCATCACGATCGTGACGTTGTCGGGTGCACCGCCGTCCAGGGCCTGCTTGAGCAGCACGTCGGCGGTGCGGGCGGGTGCCATGTCCTGCGCGAGCGCCTTGGAGATGTGCGCGTCGTCGACGACACCCGACAGCCCATCGGAGCACAGCAGCCAGCGGTCACCGGGCTGGGTCGGCATGATGAACGTGTCGACCTCGGGGTCGGGCGACATGTCACCCAGCACGCGCATCAGCACCGAACGTCGCGGGTGGTAGCGGGCCTCTTCGGGCGTGATGCGCCCCGAGTCGACCAGGCGTTGCACGAACGTGTGGTCGGTGGTGATCTGGGTGAGCGCACCGTCGCGGAACAGGTACAGCCGCGAGTCGCCGATGTGGGCGATGACGGCGAGGTCGTCGACCATCATCAGCGCCGTCACCGTCGTGCCCATGCCGGCCAGTTCGGGCTTGCGGGTCACCGTCTCGATGAGTTCGGCGGCGGTGTCGGTGATCGTCTCTCGCAGGGCGCGTTCTGCCGCGGCGGTCGAGGGGAACGGCTCGTCGATGGTCTTCAGGCGATGCACCGCGAGGCTCGAGGCGACGTCGCCGCCGGCGTGGCCGCCCATGCCGTCGGCGACGACGAACAGCGACGAGCCGCAGTAGCCCGAGTCCTGGTTGTTGGAGCGCACCTTCCCGGTGTGGGAGATGGCCGTGCTCGATCCCTGGAAGACCATGCCGAGATCCGGTTACTTCCGCAGCTCGAAGGTCGTCGCGCCCACCTTGACCGTCGCCCCCACGATGATCGGAACCGGCGTCGAGACGCGCTGCCCGTCGTGCCAGGTGCCGTTGGTGGAGTCGAGGTCTTGGATCATCCACTGCTCGCCCCACAGCAGCAGGCGGGCGTGGTGGCTCGAGGTGTAGTCGTCGCGGATGACGAGGCCCGACTCGCTGGAGCGGCCGATCGTCAGCGGTTCACCGGTGAGGGGCAGTTCGAGTCCCGTCTTCGGTCCGCTCGTGATGACGATGCGCGACACGGCGTCGCGGGTCGCCTTCTCGGGGCCCGACGACCGCGGACGCGGTGGGGCCACCGGCGCGACGGCAGCCGTGGCATCCGAGGGTCCTGCCGTGGGCGGGGCTGCTGCGGCGGGCGCCGGTTCGGGCAGCTTTCGCACCTTCACACCGAACAGGTCGGCGCGCAGCGAGTAGACCACCGCGAACACGAAGAACCACAGCAGGACGAGGAAGCCGATCTGCAGCAGCAGGAGTGTCAGTTCGCTCACGGGCGCCCTCCCCGGTCGTAGGCGCGGGTCGCGTCGGCGGCCGAGGTGGACGGACGGGGCGGCGTGGCCTGTGCGACCACGCGGAACGTGATGTCGGTGCGTCCGATGCGGATGACCGAATCCGGCAGCAGCGGCCCTTCGCCCACCTTGCGGCCGTCGAGCTGGGTGCCGTTGGTCGATCCCAGGTCACGCACCATGGCGCGCTCGCCGTCCCACAGCACCTCGACGTGACGGCGGCTCGTGCCGGCATCCGAAATGGTGATGTCGGCGTCGCTGCCGCGCCCGATGACGGTGCGGCCCTTCGCGAGCGGATGCCGCTTGCCCTCGACCTCGACCACGCCGCGCCACGCGACATCACCGGCGGCGGTGCGCGATTCGACGCGCAACGTGCCGGTCGACAGCTGGTCATCGGAGGTGAGCGCGACCGTCACGGGGCCGGCGAAACTGAAGCCCTGATCCTTCGCGTGCTGCGCCAGGAGGCGGTGCAGTTCTTCGTCGAGCGTGGCGCCGAGCGCCAGCATCCGCTCTTCGTCGGATGGCGCAAGCCGCACGGTGAACGTATTGGGCGCGAGGATGCGGTCGCGGCTGACGACCGCGGCCTTCGCGTCGAGTTCGCTGCGCAGCGCCGAGGCGATCTCGACAGGCTGAACGCCGCTGCGGAAGGTCTTCGCGAACGCGCCATTGACGGCGCGTTCGAGTCCCTTCTCGAAGCTGTCAAGTAGTCCCACGGGGCTCCTCAGGCAGGCTGACCGGTACGGGACATGCTAGTTGCACTCACTGTGAACCTGCGGAATCGGCTGAGAAGCCGGTGATTCTGTGCACGCGTGAGCGCGTGATATCCTCGGGAAGTTGAGTCCTTGGAGACACGGGTTCGCGCGAGTGGCGGAATAGGCAGACGCGCTGGCTTCAGGTGCCAGTGCCCGAAAGGGCGTGGGGGTTCAACTCCCCCCTCGCGCACAGCGAAGAATCAGCCCCCGACCTGGGATTATCCGGGCGGGGGTTGATTCGTTTCCAGGCCGCGCTCCACCCCCGGAAGGTTCAGCCGTGTGGCGCTGCGGCTCGAACGCGATATTCACGCGGGGTCATCCCGGTCTCGATTCGGAACTGTCGGTTGAAGTTGGAGAGGTTCTCGTAGCCCACCTCGAAGCAGATATCACTCACGCGGGCGGTTGTCTCATCCAAGCGACGGCACGCTTCGATGACGCGAAGACGGCGAACCGTCTCCACGAACCCCCGCCCCGCAGTCCGCGTGAAGAATCGGGAAAGGGCTGACGGGCTCATCCCCACCAGCTCCGCTGCCGCAGTCAGCGACACCTGATCCGAGAGATTGGTCGTGATGTAGTCGAGGACCTCGTCCACCTTCCGCTGCGCGGCCGCATCGGAGCGCACCGTCGTTCGGCGGCGCCCGAGGTAGGACCGATCCCCTTCGGGTGCCCGGGCGAGGAGGGCGAGCAGGCTCAACACGTGCGCGAAGCGTTCGATGCCCCTGGTGGCCCCGACGGCATCCAGATGTGCGATGGCGCGGTCGCGCGTTCGACCCGTGTACGTCATCCCGCGCGCGGCGGCCACGAAGAGACTGACCGCTTCTTGCGCTTCCGGCGCGACTGCCGCGAGCGCCTGGATGCGGTCCGGGTGCAGTTGCAGCACCGTGTCGCGCGTCGCGATCACCTCGCCTTCCACCAGATCCGATATCCAGTTGTGCGGCACATGAGAGCCGACCAGGACGAAGTGGCCCGGATCGAAGCGGCCGACATAGTCGCCCACGAACGCGATGCCGCTGCTGGCGCGGATGTGATGCACCTCGACCTCAGGGTGGGTGTGCCACCTGGCCAATGGATGTGGAAAGTCGTGCTGGTGCCAGCGCACCATGCTGTCCACGTCCGGGATGACGACCTCGGGTGCGGGTGGTCGCCGTTGAAACGGTGATGCCGACGCACCCTCCTCCGATACCGGTGAATCCATGTGCACGAGCGTCCTCTTCGCGGAACCAGATGTCAATTTCGTATCAGAACACCCGGTTCCAGTGCTCTAGAGCGTGTCCAGCGTGCAACGGAATATGGATGACGCACGACCCGCTCGGCGCACTGACACTGCGCCCATCACAATGAGGTGACCACATGTCCTCACGATGGCCACTGAGCCTCACGCTCGGATACGCCGCAATCGCACTGTTCATGACCGGCGACGGGTTCGAGCTGACGTTCCTGTCCGTTCACCTCGTCGGGCTCGGCTACAGCCCGGTGGACGCCGCGCTCACCTTCAGCGTCTACGGATTCATCGCGGCCATTGCCGCGTGGAGCTCCGGCGTGATCTCGGAGATGTTCGGGGCCAGGCGCATCATGATCATCGGAGGGACGAGCTGGCTCGTGCTGCAGGCGGTGTTCCTCGGATTCGTCATCGACGCCGGCAGCCTGCCGCTCATCCTCCTCGTCTATGGCATTCGCGCCGCTGCGTACCCGCTGTTCATCTACTCGTTCGTCGTGCTCATCGCCCAGACGGTGGACAAGAGTCGCCTTGCGACCGCGATGGGTTGGTACTGGGCGGCCTACTCCCTCGGCATCGGCGTGCTCGGCACATACCTGCCCAGCTGGATCATTCCGGTCGTCGGTGAGCGAGCAACCCTCTGGATGGCGCTTCCCTGGGTGGCTGCGGGCGTGCTGTTCTGCCTCTGGAGCGACCGCTCGGGTCGGAGCGCAGGGGTGTCCGTCGCTGCTCCGGAGACGCTGAGCCGCGGTGACCGCTGGCGCGAACTCGCGCGCGGCGCGACGATCCTCGTCGAGAACCGCCAGATCCTCGTCATCGCGCTGGTCAGGGTCATCTGCAATCTGACGCTCTTCGGATTCCCCGTCGTGATGCCGCTCTACCTCACCACCGACAGCTACGACGCGGTCGGTTCCTTCTCCCTCGCCCAGTGGATGCAGCTGTGGGGTCTCATGTTCGCCGTCACCCTCGTCACCAACGTCGTGTGGGGACGCATCGGCGACAAAGCGGGGTGGATGCGGCAGATGCGCTGGTTCGGATGCATCGGCTGCGCGGTGGCGACACTCGCCTTCTACTATGTGCCGCAATGGTTCGGCCCCGACATGATCATGATGTCGGCGGCCGCCGTGCTCCTCGGCATCACCGTCTCCGCGTTCGTCCCGATGGGCGCCGTCTTCCCGTCCCTGGCACCTGAGCACACCGGAGCGGCCATCTCGGCGCACAACCTGGCGGCCGGTGTCTGCACATTCCTCGGGCCGGCCATCGCCGCGCTCTTGCTGCCGACTCTCGGCATCGGGGGCGTGTGCTGGGCCTTCGCCGTCCTCTACGTCATCGGCGCCGGCCTCACCTACTTCGTTCGACCCCCACAGCCCGGCTTCGACGAGCGGGGCCACCGCATCCCCGCTCGCACCGAAGTTCTCGCAGCCTGACCGCACCGACCTGAATCAGGAACCATCGCCATGTCTGACGCACTCACCCGCACCCCCGCATCCGATCTCCCCACGGGCACCTTCCGCCGCGCGGTGTCGATCCCGCTCGATGGCGTGCACCTCGAGGATGCCGCCACCCTCATCCCGAAGCCGGATGAAGTGCTGGTGCACTCCAGCGTCGTCGGCATCTGCGGGTCCGACACCCACGCGCTGGCA
Organism: Microbacterium sp. bgisy189; assembly: GCF_057707225.1. Taxonomy (NCBI): domain Bacteria; kingdom Bacillati; phylum Actinomycetota; class Actinomycetes; order Micrococcales; family Microbacteriaceae; genus Microbacterium; species Microbacterium sp. bgisy189. The sequence continues at coordinate 102,576 of NZ_JBYIPT010000008.1, forward strand.
GGCGCTCACCCGTTCCTCACCAGCGCCTACGTTCCCGGCCACGAGGCCGTCGGCGTCGTCGCCGGGTGGGGGGAGAACGTCGACGGGTTCACCGTGGGTCAACGCGTCATCCTGAAGCCGAACGTCAGCTGCGGAAGCTGCGTGAACTGCCTCACGAATCGGTCGAACGCGTGTGAACAGCTGACGTGGATCGGCTGCGATCCCTCGCAGCAGTGGTCCGGCGCCATGGCGACCGAGTTCGTCGCACCCGCGCGCAATCTCTTCGCCGTCCCGGAAGGGGTCGATGACCGCACCGCTGTGCTCGTCGAGTGCCTCGCCACTCCGGTCCACGCAGCACGCATCGCCGGCGACCTGCGTGGCGCGCACGTGGTCGTCCTCGGAGCGGGCACCATCGGGGTGCTGTGCGTCGTCGCTGCACTGCACGCGGGCGCGGCATCCGTCGTCGTCACCGACATGGACACCGGCAAGCTCGAACGTGCGCGACGCGTCGGAGCACGCGGGGCCGTGCTCGCCTCAGCCCCCGACGTCAACGAGCAGGTTCTCAACGCATTGGGCAGTCCGACGGCGGACGTCGTGCTGGATTGCGTCGCGAACGAACGCTCCTTCGCGCAGTCCATCGCGCTCCTGCGTCGGGCGGGCACGCTGGTCGTGGTCGGCGTTCCTCCTCGCGACGCGTCCCTGCCGATGCCGCTCATCCAGGACTGGGAGATCCGCGTCCAAGGCTGCGCCGCGTACACCGAGGCGGACGTGCGCACCGCCATCGACATCGCAGCCGACGGTGGTCTGCCCACGGATGAGATCATCTCCCAGGTCTTCGGTCTCGAAGCCGTCGCGGATGCATTCGCCGCCGCGACGAACGACAGCTCCGGAAAGGTCCTCATCGTTCCATGAGCATCGTCGTCATCGGAGAAGCCCTCGTGGACATCGTCGAACAACCGGGGAGGAAGCCGTCCACGACCCCTGGCGGATCGCCCCTCAACGTTGCCGTCGGGCTCGGCCGACTCGGCCACGCCGTCGAGCTCCATGCGGGCGTCGCGGACGACCCGAACGGCGCCGTGATCCTCAACCACCTCGACGCGTCCGGAGTCAGCCTGCGCAATGACATGCCGCCGGTGCGGTCGGCGTCGGCGGTCGCGACCATCCAGGACGACGGGTCCGCGCGATACGAATTCGACGTCGACTGGCAGGTCGCGTCCGTCGAGGTGTCTCCGGCCACGAGATTCGTTCATACGGGCTCGCTCGGTGCGGCGCTTCCACCTGGCGATGCCACCGCTCTCGAAGCCATGCGTGCCTCCCGCGCCCATGCCATCACCACATTCGATCCGAATGTGCGGCCCGCGCTGATGCGTCCGCATGCGCAGCAGCTGCCGGTGACCGAGATGTTCTTCAGCGCGGCCGACGTCGTGAAACTCAGCGACGAGGACGCCGCCTGGCTCTACCCGGGCTGGGCCCTCGACCGCGTGGCTGACCGCCTCCTCGCGCTCGGGGCCGCGGTTGTGGCGGTCACCCGAGGAGCAGACGGTGCGCTGGTGTGCACCGGTGCGCATCGCATCGCGCTCGCCACACAGGTGCCGGGCGTCGTGGACACCATCGGTGCGGGTGATTCGTTCATGGCGGGAATGATCCACGCGCTGAGCGAGATCTTCGAGGACGTGGAGCTGCCGGTCGTCGACCGGGGCCAGATGCTCGACCTGCAGGCGCTTTCGCGGGTGGGATCGTTCGCGCAGTCCTGCGCTGCGGTGACCGTCTCGCGGCGTGGCGCAGACCTCCCCTGGGCAACGGAGCTGCTCGTCAGTCGTTGAGCTTGCCGGCCTCAGCCCCGCAGCGCCGGATCGAAGTACAGCTCCCAGTGCAGTTTGCAGCCGGGGTTGAAGGCGCCGTCGCACGCGGGGCACGCGCTCGCCGTTGCGTAGGCGTCGATCGTCAGCAGGTGTCCGCAGACGCCGCAGAGCACGGCGGGGTGACCACCGGCATCCGCGCCCCACGGCCGTGCCGCATGGTCGGCCGTCTCGTCGTGGCACCGGTGGCACGGGTAGAAGGCGCGACAGCAGGCGAACTCGATCGCGATGATGTCGAGCGGCGTCGCGTAGTGGATGCAGCGGGTCTGCGCGTCGACGACCGGGCCGCGCACGACCGGACGCATCATCGCACGCCCCGAGCGGTGAGTGCATCGCCCAGCTGGTCGGCGTGCGAGAGCGCGACCACCAGGAACGGCACTGCGAAGGTACGCAGATTCGGCCGCGCACCCCGCGCCCGCTGCGCCTCCTGCACGTCGCGGGCGGCGCGGGCGAGCGCCGGAATCGTGCTGAGCGTCACCATCAGCAGCAGCGCGATGCGTTCCGGATCGACGCCCACCTTCCGCAGCGGTGACAGGCCACGTTCGTAGACCGCGAGCAGGTCGCTCGCCCGTGTCGTCAGCACCAGCAGTCCGGCGAGGGCGAGGGATGCCGTGACCCTGGCAGTGTTCGCGACGGCCGGCTCGACGCCCGTGAAGATGAGCTGGCTGACGAGTGTGAACGCGATGATCCACCACATCGCCCGCACCTGTCGGCCGAGTTCGCGCATGCCGCAGAGCCCGTCGCGCAACTGCGCGAGGGCGTAGCCGGCCACCGTGACGCCCACGGCGACGCCGGCGGACCACCACTGCGACGGCAGCAGCAGGATGCCGATGGCGAGCAAAAGCAGCAGCACCGTCTTCACACCCGCAGACATGCGGTGCAGGCGCCCCTGACCTGGGCGGTACGCGGTCAGCACGCGAGTTCCCGCTCGTAGCGGGCGATGACGGCATCCGCGGGTCCCACCTCGACCACGCCGCCGTCCGCGAACAGGACCGCGGCGTCGCAGCCGGCCGCGAGGGCGAGGTCGTGGGTGACGAGCACGAGGCGGTGCCCGTCGGGGGCGAACAGGTGGTCGGCGACGGCGCGGGCGTTGCGCGCATCGAGGTACGCGGTCGGCTCGTCGGCGATCACCAGATCGGGGTCTCGCACGAACGCGCCGCACAGTGCGAGCAACTGCTTCTGACCGCTCGAGAGCTCGTGCGCCGACGCATCCGCGAGCTCGGCGAGCCCGAACCGGGCCAAGGCCTCCCCGGCACGCGCCGCCTGCTCCTGCTTCGACAGGCCCTCGCCACGCAGCGAGAACGCGACGTCTTCGACCACGGTCGGCATGATGATCTGCGTGTCGGGGTTGCTGAAGACCAGCGCGGTCCGCTTGCGCAGCGCGCCCGACCGGCCACGCGGCTCGACCCCGAGCACCCGCACGGTGCCGGTCGTGGGCCGCACGAGCCCGCCGACCACGCGCGCGAAGCTCGACTTGCCCGACCCGTTGTCGCCGATCACCGCGAGCGTGCGCACATCGACGTCGAGGGTCACGTCGCGCAGCACCGTCGTCTCGCCCACCGTGAGCCCGACCCGATCGAGGTGCAGCATCAGCGCACCACCTCGACGAGCGCGGCGACACCCATGCCGCCCCCGATGGATGCCGCGGCCACACCGAGCGTGCCGGGCACTGCCGGTGTGCACACCAGCCGGCTGAACAGGCGCACCACCGAGATCGCGCCGCTCGCGCCCCACGGGTGTCCGAGGGCGAGCGCGCCACCGTCGGCGCACACGCGCGGGTCGTCGTCGGCGAGGGCGAGCCGGTCGAGGACGGCGAGGGTTTGCGCCGCGAAGGCTTCGACGATCTCGAACGCGGCGATGTCGGCGACCGTGAGCCCGTGGCGGTCGAGCAGGGTGCGGACGGCGGCGGCGGCGCCGACACCGGGCAGCGCAGGGTCGCAGCCGACGATCGCACCGCCGCGGACGGCGAGGCCCGGCGCGGCACCGGCCGGCGCGACCACGACGGCAGCGGCCCCGTCGCTGATGCGGGTCGCCGTACCCGCCGTCACCGTGCCGCCCGCAAACAGTGGACGCAGCCGCGGCAGCAGCGGTGCGGCGTGACCGATCGAATCGTCGTGGTCGAGGCCCGCGATCGGCACGAGTTCTGCGTCGAAGCGACCGGCATCGCGGGCCGCAATCGCGCGCGCATGGCTGCGAGCGGCGTACGCGTCCTGCCGTTCGCGCGAGATGCCGTCGTGCCGGGCCAGGTCGTCGGCCGCGCGCGGCATGTCGGGATCGGCGAACCCGAGCGGTGCAAACGGCGCCCGGTCGTACGCGACACCGTCGAATGCGCGCACGGGAGCCGTCGAAGGGCTCTCGGCGCCGCCCGCGACCCGGACGCCGGGGTCGACGCGGGCTGCGGTCACGGCATCCAGCACCGCGGCCAGTCCGCTGCCGCACTGCCGGTCGACCGTGCCACCCGGCACGTCGTGTCCGAGGCCGGCCGCCAGCGCGGTGACCCGGCCGGGGTTGCCGCCGGGGCCCATGCAGTTGCCCCACACGACATCGACGACCGCAGGCGCCTGACCCGTGACCGCGGCGGCGTCGGCGAGCGCCGAAGTGATGGCGGCCGCGCCGAGCCGGTCGAGTGTGACGCCCGACAGTCCGCGGCCGCGCGTGCCGATGGGCGTGCGCCGCGCGGCGATGATCACCGGGTCAGCGGGCATGGCGCACCGCCGTTCCGTCGTCGACCGCACGGATCGCCGCCGCGCGCGCGGGCTTGCCCGACGCTGTGCGCGGCAGCGCACCCGAAAACCACAGGCGCGGACGGTGCGCAGGCGCGAGCAGCTGCGCCGCGGCGGCGGCCAGGTTCGCGACCGGCTCGCCGTCGAACTCGACGAACGCGGCCAGCAAGGCGCCGATCCGGGGATGGGGCCTCGCGAACACGATCGCATCACGCACACCAGGGATCGTACGCAAGGCCTCTTCGACCTCATCGGGCATGATCGTCGCCGATGCGCTCAAGATGGCGCCGTCGGTGCGGCCGTGCAGGTGCAGGCGCCCGTCGACGAGCTCGCCTCGGTCGCCGACCGTCGCCCACGCCCCGTCGCGCCGGAGCGGCCCCGCGGCACCGGCGTACCCGTCGGCGACGAACGGCGACCGCACCCACACCACCCCGTCGCGGATCTCGAGGTCGACACCCGGAAACGGCACGAGTCCGTCGCCGCGATCGACCGCGACGAACGACAGTTCTGCTGCCCCGTAGTACGCGACAAGGCGGATGCCGGCCGCTTCCGCCCGCTCCCTCAGCATGGCGTCGAGGCGGGACCCGCCGATGAGCGCCGTGCGCAGGCGCGGCGGTACGCCACGGTCGAGTACCTCACGCAGCGCGTTCGGGGTGCCGTGCAGGCAGGTGACCTCGGCATCCGGCTCACCGGCGAGCACCGGCCGCGGCCCGCCGCCGAGCGCGTGGGCGAGGGAGAAGAGCGTGAGCGATGCGGCGGGCGGGGCCGGCAGCAGCACGGCGTCGTCGGCACCGGCATCCAGCAGCTCGGCGACGGTGTCGAACGATTCCGCCCACGAGGCCTCGCTGCGCAGCACGATGCGCGGATGCGCACTGCTGCCCGACGTGAGCGCCGCCCACGCCGCCATGCTGCCCGCCGGCACCTGCGAGACCGCGGCGACGGCGTTTCGCCACTGGTCCTCGGGCCACCGTGGATCGCCCACCAGCGGCGCATCGCCCGCGGCACGGATGCCGGCGATGCGCTCGACGAGGCGGTCGGTGTCGCCGCGGACGGGGACGATCACACGCGGACCGGGTCGCGCTCTTCGGTCTCGGCGGCGTCGGCGATCGTCTCGCGTCGGAACGCGCGCGGGTACGCGCGGACGAGCGTCAGCACGACGACCGACGCGATGACCGCCTTGATGAGGTCGCCGGGCAGAAAGACGAGGCTCGACAGCGCGGTCTCGCCGAGCGGCAGGCGCATGACGAGGCTCTGCACCGGAATGCCGAAGAGGTAGATGACGAGGATGCCGCCGGTGAGCACGCCCACGACGGTGCGGACGGGCGTGGGGATGCGGCCGCGGTGGCGCACGATCAGGCCGATGACGATGACACCGGCGAGCCAACCAGCGAGGTAGCCGGCGGTCGGGCCGACGAAGACGCCGATGCCGCCCCGTCCCCCGGCCAGCAGCGGCAGACCCGCCGCCACGAGCGCCAGCACGACGGCGACCGATGCTGCGCCGAGCCACGGCCCGAGGATCGCCCCGGCGAGCATCACGCCGAGTGTCTGCGCGGTGATGGGCACTGCCCCGAAGACCGTGAAGGCTCCGAGCAGGCCGAGCACGGCGATGAGGGCGGCGAACACGGCGACACGGGCGATGGCGGTCGCATCGAGCCCGCGGGTGGAGGTGGTGGGCATGGCGGCACTCCTACAGTGATGGCTGGTGGCGAGAGATGACTTGAACGGTGTTCACCTAAACGGCGTTCAATAGACTAGCGGCATGACGCGAGAAGCTGGCACCCGCGGCCACACCCGAGACGACGTCGCTCGGGCGGCGATGCGCATTCTCGATGCATACGGGCTGCCCGACTTCACGATGCGACGACTCGCGACCGAACTCGGCGTGCAGGCCGGCGCCCTGTACTGGCACTTTCCCAACAAGCAGAGCCTGCTGGCCGAACTGTCCGACCGCATCGTCGCGCAGACGGCGCCCGTCCCCGCCGAGCAGTCGTGGCCGGCGCGGCTTCGCGGGGAGGCGAGTGCACTGCGCTCGGCCCTGCTCGCACACCGCGACGGCGCCGAAGTCGTCTCGAGCTCGATGGCGCTGGGCCTCGGATCATCGACCGCGCACGACCGGTTCGTCGAGGTGATCGCAGCCGGTTCCCCGGCATCCGAGGCCGTGCGACCGGCCGCAACCGCGATGCTGCTGTTCGTGCTCGGGCACGTGCAGTACGAGCAACAGCTGCTCGCCTACGACCGCATCGGCCTGAGCGCAACGAGTGGCACGGATGCCGGTGCCCGCGACCTGCACGCAGACTTCGACTTCGGCATCGGACTGCTCGTCGACGGGCTGCAGGCCCGCGCCGCCTGAGCGTACTTCCCTCGGCCGTCACGGAGCGGCTTCGACGGGTGAGACCGCTGACGACCACACCCACGTGCGGAACTCCTTCGCGCCGACCCGGAACCGGATCGCCACCGCCCGGGCGGTCCACATGCATGCTTCGGCGTCGACTTCGATCGGCACGCCGCCGAACCGCACCCACGCGCGCACCGGCGCCGGCTGCGGATCGGTCGTCACCGCAAGGCGATCCAGCTGCAGTTCGGCCGCGAGCAGCGTCTCGAGCGGACCCGACGCGGCCGTGCGCTCGAGGATGCGGTCATCCATGCGTCCGTTGAGTTGGCGCGCATACCGGCGGTTGGTGCCCACGGGTCCGGGTGTCTCCTCTCCCCGGCCGAAGCGATCATGCCAGGGACGGCCGACACCGGAGCTCAGACGAGCGCGTGCAGGTAGCGCAGAGTCGCTTCGGCGGTGTCGCCGTCGCGCGCGGCGATCGCCTCGCGCAGGCGCACATACCCCTCCGTGCGCAGCAGCGGGTCGCGCATGAACGGGTCCCAGCCGTGCAGGTTGCGGGCGATCGCGTGCTGCGCTTCGCGGATGACGCCGAGGAACAGGCGGTTGTGCGTGGCCCGCGTGATCTCCATGAACATCAACGTCGAGGTCTCGAACAACACGACTCCGTCGCCGGTCTTCGACGCTTCGATCACCCGGTCGCAGGCTTCGAGGATGCCGGCCACTTCGGCATCCGTCCCGTGTGCCAGTGCGAGGCGCAGCGCATTGCCCATGAAGTACGCCGTGAACTCGGCCGTGTGTTGGCGCAGTTCGTCGTCGGGCGTCGACACTCGCGTGTAGCGGCCGACCGCGATCTCGACCAGTCCGATGCGCTCGAGCCGCTGCAGCGCCTCGCGCACCGGTGTGCGCGAAACGCCGAGCTCTGCGGCCAGATCGACGTCGCGCATGCGCTGCCCTGCGGCCAAGCGCCCCGTCAGGATTGCGGTGGCGATGCTCTCGTAGACCTGGTCGCCGAGGATGCCGCCGCGCGACAGGTCGAGCGGCTCGAGGGCGGCTGTCATAGAGGACGATTCTATGTCGCCGAGAGGCCGCTGGGAGTGATCCATTCGATACCGTCACCGGACTGATATATCGCTAGAGTGAGGCTGTCACGCTTCGCGTGGCTTATCCGGGGGGATCCGTCGACGCCCGGGCTGTTACGCGCTCTGCGTCAGGCCCGGGCGTCGAATGGGGGCGTCCTCCCCGTGCAACGTTTGTGTCACCATCGGTCGGCGCACGCGACACCCGCGCGCGCCTGCCGTAGCGTGATCCCCGTCGGCGCATCGGCGCCGGCTTCGCAATACAGGTAAGGCAGTCATGGCAACCAGCGGTACCGTCAAGTGGTTCAACTCGGAGAAGGGTTTCGGGTTCATCGCCCCGGATGAGGGCGGCGCCGACGTCTTCGCCCACTACTCGGCAATCGATTCGACCGGCTACCGGTCGCTCGAAGAGAACCAGCGCGTCGAGTTCGAGATCGTCCAGGGCCCGAAGGGCCTGCAGGCGGAGAACATTCGTCCCGTCTGACCCGTCGGGTCACCGCCGCCCGGGTCGGTCGCGATCGTAATCGGCCAGGGCGGCGGCATCCTCGGCGTGCCGTGCGGCACGCCGAGCGGCGTCGAGCGCCTCGACGGGATCCTGCGTGCCGCGAGCGGCCGCGAGTTCCCGTTGCGCCGACGTCAATCTGACGCGTGCATCCGCGCCCGCGCGTGACGCCCTCGGCTCCGCGTGCGCGATCGCGGCCCGCGCCGTCGCCAGCGCGCCGGGCAGTGCCGAGCGCGCGCCCCGCAGTCGCTGCTGTGCCGTGCGCGCATCGCCGAGGGCCAGGTCGAGCCGGTCGCGCAGCCGCGCCAGTTCATCCACCGTCGCCGTTGGTCGGCGTGGCGCCGAGGCCTCCAATGCCGCCAGGCGCTCCGAGATCGTGCGAAGCTCGCCGCCCAGCCGCTCCGCGTCGGCGGGTTCGAGGCCCTCACGGATCGTGAGCGCCTGACGCACCGCGACACGCGCCGCTTCGAGCTCTTCACCGACCGCAGCGCCCGCATCTGTCACGAGGCGATACGTCTCGTCGAGCCGACGCGCAGCCTCGCGAGCGCGGCGCACCTCGCGTTCTGCGGCGGCGAGCACCGGCACGGCCGTGCGCGTCGGATCGGCTGCCCGCTCCGACGCCTCCGCCAGCAGCTGGTCCGCGGCATCCAGTGCCTCGATCGCCGTCGTCGAGGCGGCGGCACCGCGCTCCCACTCGACCGCGTCGTAACGCTGCGACAGTTCGGCAATGAGCGCCGACGGATCGCCCATCTCGACGCGGAGTGCCGCGAGGCGCGTGCGCGCGGCATCCACCTGCTCTGCGGCCGAGACGTGCTGCTGCACCCAGTCGGCATGCTCGGTGCGGGCACGCGCCACAGCGGCGGTCGCCGCCTCGGCGCGAGTGCGAATTCGCTGCGCAGCGATGGCGCGCTGGGCAGGCGTGGGCGCATCGTCGAGGTCGCGGTACTGCGAGAACGCATCGTCGCGGGCGTGCTGCGCCGTCATGCGCGCGCGGCGCAGGGCGGGGGATGCCGCACCCTCATACAGCGCACCCGACAGACCGACCTCGAGATCGAGTTCGCCGACCGCATCATCGAGGCGCACCAGCGCGATGCCGGCCTGCGCACGCTCCGCGTCCGCGGCGGCGACCGCCTTGGGCGATCGTCGAGCCCGCCGGGCGAACCACACGCCGGCCGCCACGAGCGCGGCCGCGACACCGAAGACGACCAGCGCCGGGAACACCCAGCCCCACACCTCGCCGGCGGTCACGCCTCGTCCTGCACGAGCAGCAACGCGCGCAGCCCGTCGATGTCGTCGACGACCGCCTGTGCCCCCTCGGACTCGTGCGGCCAGCTGAAACCCCACCGCACGAAAATGACCGGTACACCCTGCTCACGGCCGCCGTCGATGTCGTGGTGGCGGTCGCCGATGAGCACGGGACGTGAGGTGTCCACACCCGAAGCCCGCAACTGGCGCAGCGATTCACCCACGATCGCAGCCTTCGACGCGAGCGTCTTCTCGTCGGCCGTGGCACCGACGATCGCCCGCAGGTGCGGGGCGAGGTCGAAGTGGTCCATGAGGGCGGTGACCTGCACCTCGGGCTTCGAGCTCGCGGTCGCCTGCGGGATGCCTGCGGCATCCAGATCGGCGATCAACTGTGCGACGCCCGGGTAGAGCTTCGCGCCCGTCGTGTACCCGTCGGCCTTGCCGATCGTGCGGTAGTGCTTGACCGCGTCGGCCGCCTGCTCGGGGCTCATGCCGACGTTCTTCTGGAACGACTCATACATCGGCGGGCCGATCCAGTGCACGAGCTCGGCACGCGTCGGCGCCGGCAACCCGTAGTCGGCGAGGCAGCGCGTCAAGCGCCCGAGGATGCCGTCGGATGCGTCGACGATCGTGCCGTCGACGTCCCAGAGGATGCAGGTCCAGGGGGAGCGCGCCATGGCATCCAGCCTACCGACGGGCGGGATGGGCGCCGGTGGTGTCTCGGCGCGCGCAACTCCTGGGATTCCAGCTCTTTCAGCGCGCACGGGGCCTGGATCCGGTCGCCCGGCGGCGAAAGTCAGGAGTTGCGGCCGTCGGCGCGGTGACACGTGAGGTCAAAACAGGCGGGGGACGCCGGACTCGATGCCCTTCATGCCCTCATAGTCGAGGGTGACGCAGCGGATGCCGCGGTCGGTCGCGAGCACGCGGGCCTGCGGCTTGATCTCCTGCGCCGCGAACACCCCGGTCACGGGTGCCAGGTGCGGGTCGCGGCCGAGCAGTTCGAGGTAGCGGGTGAGCTGCTCGACCCCGTCGATGTCGCCCCGGCGCTTGACCTCGACGGCGATCGTGCCGCCCTCGGGATTGCGCAGCAGCAGGTCGACCGGGCCGATCGCGGTCGGGTACTCGCGGCGGACGAGCTGCAGATCGTCGCCGATGACGTCGACCTGTTCGGCGAGCAGGCGCTGCAGGTCGGCTTCGACGCCGTCCTTCTGCAGGCCGGGGTCGATGCCGAGTTCGTGGGTCGAATCGTGCAGCACCTCGTAGATGCGCACGAGCAGCGCGTCACCGGTCTTCGCGTGCGTCACGCGCCAGTGCTCTGCGACGCCGGCCGAAGCGGACTCGGCATCCGGTTCTTCGACCGTGAGCGTGCACGGCGGGCTCATCCAGTTGAGCGGCTTGTAGGAGCCGCCGTCGGAGTGCACGAGCAGCGACCCGTCGCCCTTGTGCACCAGCAGCCGGGTCGCCAGCGGCAGGTGCGCGTTGAGGCGACCGGTGTAATCGACGGAGCAGCGGGCGATGACGAGACGCACCCGACGAGCCTACGCCGCTGCCCACCGTGCCGGGTGCATCGGATTCGGATGGAACCACCGGATTCGGATGCCGGGGGCGGTTTGATCCGAATCCGGTGCAATTCTCCGAATCTGGTGACGGCAGCCGGCCGCGGTCAGTGGTGGCCGGCGCCGACCTTCGAGCCGGCGAGGGGCTTGGCGGCGCCCGAGGCCAGACCGCTCATGACGATGAGTCCGACGATGATCCACAGGGTCGACAGGATGCCGATCTGCTCGCTGATCCAGCCGAGGACGGGCGGCCCGCACAGGAACGCGAGGTAGCCGATGGTGGCCGCGGCCGACACGGATGCGGCCGCCTTCGCCGGGTCGTCGGCGGCGGCCGACATGCCCAGCGGAAAACCGAGCGAGGCTCCGGCTCCCCACAGCGCGATGCCCATGAAGGCGACCGGCATCGACGGCGCGAGGATGAACAGCACGAGGCCCACCGCGGCGGTCACCGCGAGCACGCGCAGCGCCCACACGCGGCCGATCCGGTCGACGATCGGACCGCCGAGGATGCGGAAGAGCGTCATGGCGACCGAGAACACGGTCAGCGCGATTGCGCCGGTCGCCTCGGTCTCGTCGTGCCCGTCGACGACGGCGATCGTGAGCCAGTCGTTCGCGCTGCCCTCGGCGAACGCCATGCCGAGCATGATCGCGCCGATCGCGTAGGTGCGGGGGTCGCGCCAGACGGCGAGCAGCTCTCGCATCCGCTCCCTGCGCGTGGGGCCAGTCGCTTCGTCGTCGTGCACGATGTCGCGGGACGGCACGTACACGAGCGCGACGAACCCGGCCGCGAGCACGAGCACGCCCGCGCCCCACAGGTGCCACGCGACGCCGACCTGCCAGCCGGCCATCGCGATGCCGATGCCGGCGCCGGCGACGGTGCCGAGGCTGAAGAAGGCGTGGAACAGCGGCATGAGCGTCTTGCCGAAGGACTGCTCGACGGCGGCCGCTTCGACGTTCATCATCACGTCGGTCGAGGCCATGCCGAGCCCCATGAGCGCGAGGCCCACCGCGGCGACCGTGAACGACTGCGCGAACTGCACGCCGTATCCGGTGACGATGACGCCGAGCCCGAAGGCGAGGATCGTGCCGATCATGCCCCGGCGGGCGCCCCACCGTGCGACGACGACGTTCGCGATCGACAGACCGAGGATGGATGCCGCGCCCGAGACGAACAGCAGCACCCCGATGCCGACGTCGTCGATGCCCAGCGCCGTCTTGACCGCCGGCAGCCGCGACGCCCACGACGCGAAGCCGAGGCCGGTCGCGAAGAAGATCGTGAAGATCGCGGCACGCCACGCGACGAGTTGCGAGCGGGTGAGGGCGGTGTCCACCAGGTCATCGTACCGAATCGATTCGATGCCCGGAAACGCAGCACGCTACGATCGAGGGGATGAGCACACGCCGCGCCACGATCAGCGACGTCGCCCGAGAGGCGGGGGTCGCTGCGTCGACGGCGTCGGTGGTCTTCAGCGGCAAGACCGCCGTCTCGCAGGCGACGCGCGAGAAAGTGCTCGCCGCCGCCGAGCGACTGGGGTACACCGGTCCCGACCCGCGGGCCGCATCGCTGCGCCGCGGTCGCAGCGGCATCGTCGGCGTCGTCTTCGACGAGCGGCTCGGCGTCGCATTCCTCGACCCCGTCACGCGCCTCATGATGGACGGACTCAGTGAAGCCGTCTCGCCCATCGGTGCGGGACTGCTCCTGCTGCGCACGGCCGCCGGCGAAGCGGAGGCCACGACACCTGAGGGGCCCACCCTCACGACAGCGCCGATCGACGCGGCCGTGCTCGTCGGGTACAGCGGCCGACTGCGGGAGTCACTCGCGACCGTCGTGGCCCGCGGCATCCCCGTCGTCGTGATCGAGGGCGACGCGGGCGAGGGTATTCCGCGCATTCTGCTCGACAACCGCGAGGCGCAGGCGCAGGCCGCCGAACACCTGCGCCGGCTCGGGCACGAGACCGTCTCGATCGTCACGCTCCCGCTCGACAAGCAGCGCCGGCGCGGCTGGATCGCATCCGACGCGGAGATCTCGATCGACGTCACCCGCGATCGGCTGCAGGGTGCGCGCGATGTGTACCCCGACGCACCCGTCTACGCCGCAGCCGCCAGTTCGATCGACGAAGGGTACGCGGCAGGCCGGGTGCTGTTCGCCGACCCGAACCGCCGGCCGACGGCCGTCATCGCGCAGAGCGACCTGCTGGCCGCCGGCGTCATCCGCGCGGCGGAGGATGCCGGGCTGCGCGTGCCGGATGACGTCAGCATCACGGGCTTCGACGGTGTCGTCGTCGACGGCCTCGCGCCCTATCAGCTGACGACGCTCGTGCAGGCCTCGACCGAGAAGGGGCGGGCGGCCGGTGAGGCGATCGCCGCGATGCTCCAGGGCCGAGACCCCGCCTCGATCCGCTTCACGTGCACGTTCCGCGACGGCAACACGACCGGTCCCGCGCCCCGCTGAGTCGCGATCGGCCGACCGAAGAGGTCGATCGCCCCGGTAGACTGAAGATCCGACCCCCGCGAGCTTGAGGAGGCCAGGTTGCTGATCCTGCTCGCCGCGTTCGCGATCGCCCCCGTGGTGATGCCGTGGCTGGTAGGTCGCATCGGTCCCAGGGCCTTCCTCGTCGCAGCAGTGCTGCCGACCGCGACGTTCGTGCACGCCGCGCTGCAGGGGCCGCGCGTGCTCGCCGGCGACGTGCCGTTCGAGACGTACGCGTGGATTCCGAACCTCGACATCGACCTGTCGATGCGCATGGACACGCTCGGCTGGATCATGGCCCTGATCGTCACGGGCGTCGGCGCGCTCGTGATGATCTACTGCACCTGGTACTTCGCGGGCAAGAAGGACGGCGTCGGGCAGTTCAGCGCCGTGCTGCTCGCCTTCGCGGGCGCCATGTACGGGCTGGTGCTCACCGATGACCTCGTCGTGCTGGTGATGCTGTGGGAGGTCACCAGCATCCTGTCGTACCTGCTCATCGGCTTCTATCACCAGCGTGGCGCGAGCCGTCGTGCCGCGTTGCAGGCGCTGCTCGTGACGACCCTCGGCGGGCTCGTCATGTTGGTCGGCGTGGTGATCATCGTCGTGCAGTTCGGCACGTCGAGCATCACCGAGATCCTTGAGCTGTGGACAAGCCGCTCGGCCGAATCCACCCCACCGCTGATCGCCGTGGCGGTCGTGCTGCTGCTGGTCGGCGCTCTCAGCAAGTCGGCGATCTTCCCGTTCCACTTCTGGCTACCGGGCGCCATGACGGCGCCCACCCCCGTGAGCGCCTACCTGCACGCCGCGGCGATGGTGAAGGCGGGCATCTACCTCATCGCGCGGTTCGCACCGGCGTTCTGGGCGATCGAGCCGTGGCGGCCCATCGTCATCGCGCTCGGGGTCTTCACGATGCTGCTCGGCGGCGTGCAGGCGCTGCGCGAGACCGACCTCAAACGCATCCTCGCCTTCGGCACCGTCAGCCAGCTCGGCATGCTGACGGTCGTGCTCGGCTACGGCAGCCGCACCGCAGCGCTCGCCGGGCTCGCGCTGTTGCTCGGGCACGCACTGTTCAAGTCGGCGCTGTTCCTCGTCGTCGGTGTGATCGACCGTCAGCTGTCGACCCGCGACATCCGCGAGTTGTCGGGCGTCGGCAAGCAGGCCCCGACCCTCGCCGTGTTCTCGATCATCGCGATCGCCTCGATGGCGGGCGTCGCACCCACACTCGGCTTCGTCGCGAAAGAAGCCGCGATCACCGGCTTTCTCGACGCGTCGGGTGAGCCGTGGGCGATCGTGGCGCTCGTGGGGATGCTGCTCGGCTCAGCCCTCACCGCCGCCTACGGGCTGCGGTTCGTGTGGGGCGCGTTCTGGACGAAGAAAGACGCGCAGGCCGCGCCGCTGCAGCGCACCGAGTGGCCCGATCCGCCGGTCGGCTTTCTGGCCGCGCCGATCGTGCTCGCCGGCCTCAGCCTGCTGAGCGGTCTGGTCGCACCCCTGCTCGACACGGCGCTCGCCGGCTACGCAGACACCGTCTCGACCCGCACGATCGACGAGCACCCGTACCACCTGGCGCTGTGGCACGGGCTCGAGCCGGCGCTGTTCCTGTCGATCGGGTCGATCGCGATGGGCGCCCTCGTCTTCTGGCTCGTGCAGGTGACCGGGTGGCACAAGCGGGTGCTGCCGTTCACCGCCGCCGACGCCTACAACGCGACCCTGCGCGGCATCGCCCGCGTCGCGGTCGAGACCACCTCGCTCACGCAGCGCGGTTCGCTGCCGGTGTACGTCGGCACGATCTTCGTCGTGCTGGTCGCCGCCGAGGGCACGGCGCTGCTCGCCGGCGCGCCGTGGCGCATGGAGCTCGACGCGTGGCAGACGCCGATGCAGATCTTCGTCGCGCCCATCATGATCCTCGCCGGGTTCTTCGCGGTGCGGGCCGGCAAGCGCTACACCGGCGTCGTGCTCGTGTCGGTGACGGGTCTCGGCATGGTGATGCTGTTCGCCACGAGCGGCGCCCCCGACCTGGCGCTCACGCAGATCCTCGTCGAGACCGTCACCCTCGTCGCGTTCGCGCTCGTGCTGCGGCGCATTCCGTCGCGCATGGGTGAGCACAACGCCTCGGTGTGGCCGGTCGCCCGCGCCGTGCTCGCCGTCGCGGTGGGGGCGACGATGGCAGGGGTCGCGCTCGTCGCCACCGGCGCACGCGTCGCCGAACCCATCTCGACGACCTGGACCGAACTCGCCTACGACGGCGGGCACGGCAAGAACACCGTGAACGTCGCCCTCGTCGACCTGCGCGGCTGGGACACGATGGGCGAACTGTCGGTGCTGATCCTCGCCGCGACCGGTGTCGCGTCGCTCGTGTTCGTGACGCACCGCTCCGACCTGCTCTCGCGCGCGTCGTCGCTGCCCACCGGTGCCACCCGCACGCGCCGTCCGCTGCTGGAGACCGATCAGGGTCCGCGCCCGCGCAGCGCCGAGAACACCGGCAGCCGGCTCGCGTGGCTTGTGGGCGGGCAGCGGGTGCGGCCCGAGAACCGTTCGATCATCCTCGAGGTGATCGTTCGCGTCCTGTTCCACACGATCATCGTCGTGTCGATCTACCTGCTGTTCGCGGGGCACAACCTGCCCGGCGGCGGCTTCGCCGGCGGCCTGGTCGCCGGGATGGCGCTCGTGATGCGCTACGTCGCGGGCGGCCGGTACGAGTTGGGTGCGGCGGCACCCACGGATGCCGGACGACTGCTGGGCGCAGGCATGGCGATCGCCGTCGCGTGCGCGATCGTGCCGATCGTGTTCGGGCAGGAGCCGCTGCGCAGCACGTTCTGGGAGGCGGAGATCCCCGTGATCGGACACATCGAGTTCGTCACCTCGACGCTGTTCGACATCGGCGTCTACCTCGTCGTCGTCGGCCTCGTGCTCGACGTGCTGCGCTCCCTCGGCGCCGAGGTCGACCGGCAGGCGCAAGAGCTGCAGGGACGGGGGCGCGCGTCATGAACGTGTCTCTCGTGCTGATCATCATCATGGGCGTGCTGTTCGCCGCCGGTGTCTACGCGATGCTCGAGCGCAGCCTCACCCGTGTGCTCATCGGGTTCCTCCTGCTCGGCAACGCCGCGAACCTCTTCCTGCTGATCGTCATGGGCCAGCCCGGCATCGCGCCGTTTTACGGTGCGGGTGATCCGTCGGAGATGAGCGACCCGCTGCCGCAGGCGCTGACGCTGACCGCCATCGTCATCACCTTCGCCGTCTCGGCGTTCTTGCTCGCGCTGATCTATCGCTCCTGGCAGCTCGGTCAGGCCGACACCGTCGCCGACGACGAGGCCGACCTCGAGATCCGTGAGCGGGCGGCCGACGACGGGGGCGCGATGGACGACTCGATCACCGACGAAGACGACGACGCCACGACCGATTTCATCGGCACCGAGACCGCGCCCATCACGGTGCTGCAGCACCGTGATTTCGACGGCATCCGCGACGACGCCCCCACCGACTCCCCGTCATCCACGTCATCACCGGAGGACGCCCGATGAGTGCCCTCGTGCCCCTGCTGGTCGCCCTGCCGTTGATGGGCGCCGCCGTCGCGCTCATCTTCGGTCGCCGGCCCAAGGTGCAGGTGGGTGTCTCGATTGTGACGCTCACGCTCGTGTGTGCGATCGCGGGTGTGCTGCTCTACACGGTCGACACGACCGGCGACTCGATCGCGGTGTCGGTGGGCGGCTGGCCGATTCCGTTCGGCATCGTGCTCTACGTCGATCGGCTGGCCGCGCTGCTCGTCGTCGTCTCGAGCATCGTGTTGCTCGCCGTTCTGCTGTTCTCGGTCGGCCAGGGTGCGGCCGACGGCGACGACGACACGCCCGTCACGATCTTCCACCCGTCGTACCTGATCCTGTCGGCGGGCATCTTCAACGCGTTCATCGCGGGTGACCTGTTCAACCTGTACGTCGGGTTCGAAATCCTGCTGGTCGCCTCGTACGTGCTCATCACGCTCGGTTCGACGGAGTCCCGCATCCGCACCGGCGCCGTCTACATCGTCGTCTCGCTGGTCTCGTCGATCCTGTTCCTGTCGGCCATCGCCGCGATCTACGGAGCGCTCGGCACCGTCAACATGGTGCAGCTGGCAGAGCGGATGACGGAGCTCTCGCCCGAAGTGCAGCTCGTGCTGCACCTCATGCTGCTGCTCGCGTTCGCCATCAAGGCCGCCGTCTTCCCGCTGTCGTTCTGGCTGCCCGACTCGTACCCGACCGCGCCCGCTCCGGTCACCGCAGTGTTCGCCGGGTTGCTGACCAAGGTCGGCGTGTACGCCATGATCCGCACCGAGACCGAGATCTTCCGCGACAGCGACCTCAACGTGCTGCTGCTGGTCGTGGCGCTCGCGACGATGGTCGTCGGCGTGCTCGGCGCCGTCGCGCAGGCTGAGCTCAAACGCATCCTGTCGTTCACGCTCGTCAGCCACATCGGCTACATGGTGTTCGGGCTCGCGGTGGCCACCGCCGCGTCGCTCGGCGCGACGATCTACTACATGGTCCACCACATCGTCGTGCAGACGACGCTGTTCCTCGCGGTCGGGCTGCTCGAGCGTCGCGCCGGGTCGACATCGATCCTCAAGGTCAAGGGCCTCATGCGCGCCGCGCCGGTCATCGCCGTGCTGTACTTCATCCCCGCGATCAACCTGGGCGGCCTGCCGCCGTTCTCGGGGTTCATCGGCAAATTCGCGCTCTTCGACGCCGCAGCCCGCGAGGGCGACCCGCTCATGTACGTGCTGATCGTCGGCGGCATCGTGACGTCGCTGCTCACCCTCTACGCACTCATGCGCGCCTGGAACCTGTCGTTCTGGCGTGAGGACGAAGAACACGGCGAAGAGGCTGAGGTCGCCGACCGCAACGCCTACCTGGGCGCGGCACCGGCGGCATCCACGCAGACAGAGCGGCGGGTCATTCCACGCATCATGACGGCCGCGACCGCGGGAATGGTCGCCGTCACGATCGCCCTCACCGTGTTCGCCGGACCGCTGTACCGTCTCTGCGACAGCATCGGCGAAGCGCTCATGCAGCCCACGAGCCTGTCCGAACTGGAAGGGGACCGGCAATGACCCCGGCGCCCTCGCGTTCGCGCACCGCGCTGGAGACGATCTGGCGACAGCTGCCGTTCTTCATCTGGCTGATCGCACTGTGGATGCTGCTGTGGGGCCAGTTCACGGTGCTCGCGTTCGTCACGGGGCTCGCCGTCGCGATTTTCGTAACCCGCATCTTCCGCCTGCCGCCGGTCGAACTGTCGGGGCGGGTGAACCTGTGGTGGGGCCTCGTGTTCTTCCTCGAGTTCCTCGTCGCGCTCGTGCGCGGATCGCTGCTCGTCGCGTGGCAGGCGCTCACGCCGGGACAGCCCGGCACCGCCATCATCGGCGTGCAGCTGCGCACCGACGACGACCTGATCATGACGCACGTCGCGGTCACGGCATCCCTCGTTCCGGGCTCGCTGATCGTCGATTCCGACCGCGACCGGCGCGTGCTGTACCTGCACGTGATCGGGGTGCGCGGCGCCGACGACGTCGCGGCGCAGAAGCGGCACGTGCAGCACTGGGAGGAGCGCATCGTGCGCGCCGTCGGTTCGCGAGCGCAGGTGGCGCAGGTGGAGGCCGCCGTGCAGGGAGGCAAGGCATGACCTGGCTGCTGATCGCGTCGTACGTCGCCTTCGGGGCGGCGGCGCTGCTGACAGTGTGGCGCATCATCGTCGGCCCGTCGATCCTCGACCGCGCCGTGGCCTCTGACGTGCTGCTGACCCTGGTCATGTGCGTGCTGGGGGCCGAGATGGCCATCAACCACCACACCCGCACCCTGCCGCTGCTGCTGATCGTCGCGGCCGTCGGCGTGTTCGGCTCGATCTCTATCGCCCGTTTCGTGGCCCGACGCGATAGGGAGGGCTCATGAACGAGATCCTCGACATCGTCGCCCTCGTGCTGATCCTCATCGGCGCACTGCTGTGTCTCACGGCCGCGATCGGCCTGCTGCGATTCCGCGACGTGCCCTCGCGCCTGCATGCGGCGACCAAACCCCAGGTGCTGGGTCTGCTGCTCATTTGCATCGCCGTGGCGCTGTCGCTGCGGTCATGGCCCGTCGTCGCGTTTCTCGTGCCGGTTGTGCTGATCCAGATGGCGACCGCACCGCTGTCAGCGCACATGGTCGGCCGCCAGGCCTACCGCAACGGCACGATCGATGAGCGCTCGCTCTTCGTCGACGAGCTCGACGAGTCGCGTCGAACCCCGCCTGCCGCCGGCGGCTGAGCGCTCTCGCGCGCGGCGCGGGGTGTCACAGATTCGGATACTGATCACAGATTCGGATGCCAGGGACTGCGGCATCCGAATCTGCGTGCAATATCCGAATCCGGTGACCGGAGTGGTGGCGTCGGTCAGGGCGTGAGGACGAGGGTGTCGGTGGCGGCGGCCTCGACGGCGTCGGGCGTGAACGGCCAGGGGGTCTGCACGCCCTGCTGCCACGCCTCGGTCTGGTCGGTGTAGTTCGGGTGGAACGCGTGGCCGCTGTTGCCGGTCAGGTGGTTCCAGCGGGAGGCGTCGAGGTCGCTGAGGTCGATCGTCATGCGCATCGACGGCACCGTGACCGTGCGGAACGACTCGCCGAGCACCCAGCCGTTGGCATCCACGACGCTCGCGCCGCCGCCGACCGGGTAGGGGCCGCGGTTGAAGAGCATCTCGATCGGTGCGATGCCGCTCGAGCCGAAGGTGTCGCTGCGCAGGTCGAGGGCGTGCAGCGAGCCCCAGTTCCAGTGGTTGGGGTCCTCGCCCTGCAGTTCGACGATGCGGTCGTAGGCGTCGAGGGCGGACTGCGCGAGCATCTCGTCGCGCCCGTTCACGCCGATGCGGTCGTTGATCCACCACGCGGATGCCGGGTTGTCGAGCAGCGCGCCGACGACGGTGAACATGCGGCTCTGGCTCGAGGCCGGTGCGGTCACCTCGCCGCGGGTGAAGAGGTTCAGGACGAGTTCGTCCCACAGCACGTTCGCGAACGCGGCGGGAGAGGACTCGGGGCGGTTCTGCGCATCCCACGTCTGCAGTGCGTCGATCGCCGCCTGGGCGTCGGGGTCGTCGACCTGCACGTCGGCGTAGGCGGCGGCGAGCCGCTTGCCCATCCAGAACTCCTGATCAGCCTGGATCTGGGTCATGTCGTCGGCCGTCAGCGGTCGCACCGACGACGTGCGGGCGAGCAGGTCGGTGATGCGGGCCGCGCGGTACCCGTAGTCCCAGTCGTTCGTGAGGAAGTACGGGTAGTCGTGGCCGACGATCGCGTTGTTCGCGGTGACGATGTAGCTCGACTCCGGGTTGAGCACGACCGGCAGCTCGTCGAAGGGGATGAAGCCGGTCCAGTCGTAGTCAGAGTCCCAGCCGGGTGCGGGCATGGACCCGTCGCCTGCCCCGCGGATCGGCAGCCGGCCGGGGGTCTGGTACCCGATGTTGCCCTCGACGTCGGCGTAGATGAGGTTCTGCGCGGGCACGTCGAACAGCTCGGCCGCTGCACGGAACCCGTCGAAGTCGGTTGCGGTGTTCAGCGCGAAGATCGCCTGTGCGGTCGTGCCCGGCTCGAGCGCCGTCCATCGCAGGCTCACGGCGTACTCGCCGTCGAGCTCGTCGTTCGGTGCGGTCGTCTCGGCGGTCGAGCCGGTTCGGGGATCGGCGGCGATCTCGGTGAACCCGTCGGTCAGTCCCGACACGATCGGGCCGTGCACGGTCGAGCGGATCTCGAGTTCGACGTCGTCACCGCCTGCGACCACGAGCGTCTCGGTGCGCACATCGAGCGGCACGAGTTCGCCGTCGCGCCAGTACTCGTCGCCCGACACCTTCTCGAGGTAGAGGTCGGTGACGTCGGTCGTGAGATTCGTGAACCCCCACGCGATCTGGGCGTTGTGGCCGATGATGACGCCCGGCACACCCGAGAAGCCGAACCCGGCCACGTCGAACGGGCACTCAGCCGAGGTCGTCTCGCAGCGCAGGCCGATCTGGTGCCACACGCTCGGCAGGGCGGCACCGAGGTGCGGGTCGTTGGCCAGCAACGGCATGCCCGTCTCGGTCAGCTCGCCCGAGACGACCCACGAGTTCGAGCCGATGCCCTCGCCCGCACCGCCGACGAGTGCGCTCGCCGCCTCGACGACGTCGCCGACCTCGGTCCACGAGATCGCGGGCACGGTGTCGGTGTCCGCGTCGGATGCCGAGGTCGACGCGGGGGCGGCATCCACCTCCGTGATCGTCGGTACGATGACGGGGTTCGTGTCGAAGGGGTAGTCGGGGTAGAGGTCGGCGATCAGTTCGGGCGACAGGGTCTGGGCGAGGAGCGCGCGTTCGGTCTCGTCCTCGACGTTGCTGCGAAGGTCCCAGGCCATCGCCTTCAGCCACGCGACGGAGTCGGCGGGGGTCCACGGTTCGGGTTCGTAGTCGGGGTTCTGCAGGCCGAGCACCGCGTATTCGAGGGAGAGTTCCGCACCCGAGCGCGACTCGAGGTAGGCGTTGACGCCCTCGGCGTACGCGTCGTAGTACGTGCGCGTCGTCTCGTCGAGCGCTTCGACCTCCTGCTCGGCGATCTGCCGCCATCCGAGGGTGCGCAAGAACGAGTCGGTGCCGAGTTGCGATTCGCCGAACAGCTCCGAGAGGCGGCCGCTCGTGACGTGCCGGCGGAAGTCCATCTCCCAGAAGCGGTCCTGCGCGTGCACGTACCCCTGGCTGAAGAACAGGTCGTCGGTCGTCTCGGCGACGATCGTCGCGGCGCCCTGCGCGTCGCGGTGCACGGCGACCTGCGCGTCGAGTCCTGCGGCGGAGACCGTGCCGGACAATTGCGGGAACGAGCGCTGAATCGTCCAGACCACGACGCCCGCGGCGATGAGCGCGATGACGGTGACGGCGGCCACGATCGAGAAGAGCACGATCGCGATGCGGCGGCGCAGCGAGCGACGCGGGCGCACGGGTGTCGTGTCGGGCATCGTCGGTGAAGCTCCCCAAATGTTCCAGCAACGCGGTATCAGGCATCCCGCGACGCGGTCTCAGCACCTGTGACCGTGATGAGTCCGTCGTCGCATCGTATCCCGTGCGCTGACGGGTTCACATCAGCTTGGTCGACTCGAGGGCCTCGATCAGCTTGCGGTTGAACCGGATGAGCGGACGGCGCAGCACCAGGCCGAGCAGCAGCAGCGGGACCGCGAACAGCGCCAGCATCCCGAGCGCCTGCCAGAAATCGGCCCCGTACATGCCGGCGATCGCCGACCGCAGCGCATCGATGGCATGCGTTGCGGGCAGGAACGGCGAGATGTTCTGGAACCACTGCGGCAGCAGGTCGAGCGGGTAGGCTCCACCGGATCCGCTGATCTGGATCACCAGCAGCAGCACGCACAACGCCTTACCGGCATTGCCGAACGCGACGACCGCGGTATAGGTGATGAGGGTGAACACCAGCGAGGTCGCCCAGGCGGCGAGCAGCAGGAGCCACGGATGCACCGGGTCGATTTGGATGAACGCGATGAGCCCGATCGCGAGCAGCGTGCTCTGTGCAAGCCCGGTCAGGGCGAACAATCCGTAGCGGCCCAGATACTTCTGCGTCGGTGTCAGCTCGGTGCCGGGCAGTGTGCCCTCGTGCACGTCGACCCGGATTGCGACGGTCATCAGCAACGCACCGACGAACAACGCAAGGATCGTGTACAGGGGTGCCATCGCGACACCGAACGAGGCCACGGGATACACCGGCACGCGGTCGACACGCACCGGCTCGGCCAGCGAGGCCGCCAGCGTGCTCGGATCGGCGCCGATGATCTTGCTCAGCGCGGTCAGGTCACCCGTGTCCGCGGCTTCAGCGATGGCGTCTTCGAGCTTGCGCAACCGGTCGGCGCCCTCGTGCAGGGTCGTCGAGACCTCGGCTGCAGCAGACTGGGCACCGGTGAGCGCGGCGGTGACCGAACCGTCGGCGGCGAGACGGCTCGCGGCCGAGGCTAGGTCGCCGCGCACGGCGGCGACGTCGGCGTCGATCGTGTCGAGCGTGGTCGACAGCGCGTCCAGCTGGGGGCGGAGCTCGTCGGTGTACGCCGATCGCGCATCCGCGATCGCGTCGCGCGCCGCTCCGAGGGATGCCGTGAGCGCCTTGTGGCGCTGCTGGGCGGTGTCGCCGCCTGCCGCGGCGTCGTCGGCCGCGGCCACCAAACGGTCGTGCACGTTCTGCTGCCGATCGATGGCCTCGTTGATTCGCGCGATCACCTCGTCGAACGCGGACTGCGCAGCATCCGGCACCTGCGGCCCCACATTCGTCACCAATCCGTCGCGCACGGCGGTGTAGCGGTCGACCTGCTGCTGCACCGAATCGGCGAGGGTGCGCACGGTGGCGACGCGGGCGTCGGTGAGTTCACCGGCATCGGCGAACAGCTCATCCACCCGCGTACTCACCGCGTCGTACCCGGCCGCCGTCGAATCCAGGGCGTGCGAGAGCGACGAGGTGGCCGTGGACAGCGTCTGCTGCAGCCCGTCGACCGCTGCCCGACCCGACCCGACGGCGCCGGCCGCATCGGACAGCGACGCACCGGATGCCGAGATGAGTGCCTGACCGCTTTGGATCAGCGGGACGCCGGCACCCGCCAGGGCCGCGAACATGTCCGCGGTCTGCGCCCCGGCATCCAACTGGGCGGCAACCGACCCGACGCGCGCCTCAAGGCGGGTGAGCGCAGCCTGCGTCTGGTCGTCGGTGAGGTAGTCGGACAGCTCGTCGATGACGCCGAACGCGATATCGCCGAGGGTCTGCGTGAACACCTCCGTGATCTGCGCCGAAACCCCCTCGGCGCCCTGGCCGGTGATCTTGGGTGCCAGCGCGTTCTTCTTCTCGTTGCTGTAGTAGGTGATCGTGGTCGGATCCGACCCGTCCGAATAGAACGTCATCATGTCGGTGCTGAACGAGGGCGGCAGCACGATCGCCGCGTAGTACTCGCCCGACTCGGTGCCGTCGATCGCATCGGCTTCGCTGGTGATCTGCCAGTCGAGCTGCTCGTTCGCGCGCAACGCCGACAGCACCTGCTCGCCGATGTTCACACGCAGCGGCACCAGGTCGCTCTCGTAGCCGGTGTCAGCGCTGGCCACAGCCACCTTGAGGTCGCCGGTGTTCGAGAACGGGTCCCAGCTGGCCATCACGTTGAACCACGTGAACAGCGACGGGATCACCACGAGGCCGAACATGACGATGATGGCCATCGTGTTCGAGGTCGCCTGGCGCAGGTCGCGGCGCAACAGCCGAAGGATGTCGCTCATGCCTGGGTCCCCTCCTGCGTTTCGAGCAGCTTGGTGGGCGGATCGGTGTGCTCGACATGCAGGCGACCGTGGGATGCCTCGACGACCACCGCGTCACGCAACGCATCGTCGTCGAGCCGGTCGACCAGGCGGGCCGACTCGAAGCTGTCGCGCACATACTCGAGGGTGACCAGGAACGCGATCACCAGCAGGATCCACAGCACCCAGATGCCCAGCAGCACTGGCTTGGCGCCGGGGATCGCCCACGCCACCACACCGAGTGCGATCAGTCCGGCAAGCCCCGCGAGCAGCGTCAGCCGCACCAGCGGGCGGTAACGAGCGGCGAACGCCGCGGAACGGCGCGCCAGGTCGTCGCGGTACTCGCGCCGGTTCGACAGCGCATGCATGACGTCGGTGAGGCGGTAGTCGCTGCCGACGACCTGCACGTTCTCGCCGATCAGCAGATCGGTCTGCGCGATCCGACGGTTGAACATGCGGTTCAGGTGCGCCAAGCGACGTCGCAGCACCATGCCCACCACGAACGCCAGCACGATGAACAGCGCCAGCACACCCATGAACCGCCAGTAATGGCCGTCGTAGAACCCACCGATGGTCTCGCGCATCGCGTCGATGCCGTAGGTGAACGGCAGCAGCGGGTAGATCGCTCGGAAGAACGCCGGCATGAGCTCAATGGGATACAGGCCCGAGGCGCCCGGGATCTGCATGATCACCAGCAGGATCGCAAGACCGCGGCCCACGTGCCCGAACGCCGCGCACAGCGCGTAGATGATGCTCAGGTAGGTGAGCCCGGTGAACACACCGGTTGCGACATAGGCGACCGGGTTCACCGTCTGGATGCCGATGACGAGGTTGCCGATGCACACCAGCAGCGCCTGGGCGGTGGCCAGGCAGGCGAACAGCAGGAATCTGCCGACGTAGGCCTGCCCGACGGTGATGTCTTCGACCTCTTCGGTGTCGACCTCGATCTTGAAGATCACTGTCAGCACGAACGCACCGATCCACAATGACAGGTTGGTGAACAGCGCCGCCATTGCGGAGCCGTAGGTGTCGACCGGGTAGACGACCTGCTCGTCGACCGACACCGGCGAAGCGATGAACGCGGCGATCGCTGCCGGGTCGAGTCCGGTGACGGTGGCCAGGTTGTTCCACACTGACGCGGTGCCCAGCGCCGCGACATCGGTCTGCGCGGTGTCCAGCCCGTCCTGGGCGGCCGCGAGATTGGCGTCGAGGCTCTCCAGCGACGCGCCCGTGCTCACCAGTTGGGTGTCCAACTGACCCAGCAATGTGCGGGCCTGGGACAGCTGGCCGCGCTGTGCGTCGATCGCCGCAGAGAATGCACCCGCGCTGGTCGACAGCGTCGACATCGCCTGGTTCAGCGCGGGGACCGACTCGGTCATCGCGCCACGGATCGCTCCGGCAGCGGACTGCGCGTTCGAGGTCGCATCCGCCAGCGAATCACTCGCGGCTTGGATCGCATCGACAGTCGACCCCACGTCGGTGTTCAGCGTCTGCAGATCCGACAGCAGCTGCTGGTCGGTGGCGTTGCGTTCCTGCAGTACGCCGATCGCATCGGTCAGTCGCTGGGTCGTGGCCTCGTCGAACCCGGCGGTGTCGACGAGGTCCTGCAGTCGCTGGATGGCGGCGCCGTTGGCCTCGGCGACCGCAGTCACGCTCGTGATCGCGCCGTCGACGCGAGCGCCGGCCTCGTCGAGGGTCTGGGTCAGCTCGGTGATGGCCACGTTCGCACCCGAGGTGGCATCGGCCAGCGCGGTGGCACCGTCCACGTAGGCGGTGGTGGCCGCATCGGTGAAATCGACCACCTGCTGTTGCGCGTCAGCGATGATGGACTGCGCTTGCGCGATCGCCGTCTGCACGTCGCCGAGCGTCGTGTCGACGCCGCGAAGCGTGGCGGCGGTGTCGGCCAGCGACCCGCGGGAGTCGTCGATGCCCGACTGCACCCGCTCGAGCTTCTCCCGCGCATCGCCGAGCGTCTGCGACGCCTGCTCGAACGCGGCGATCGAGTCGTCGCGCGCACCCGTCAGATCCGACGCGACGTCGACGCCGGCGTCGCGCAGCGCTTTCGTCGCCGCCTCGGCGACCTGCTCCGTGAACGCGCTCGTGATCTGCTCGTCGAGCGTGGAGGCGCCCACGTCAGTGATCTTCGGTGAGATCGCACCCAGCTTCTCGTTGACCGAGTACACGAGCGCCGGTTGCGCGAACGTCCCGCTTGTCACGCTGAGCAGATCTGCGCTGAAGTCGGCGGGAATCTGCATCGAGGCGTAGACGTCGCCGCTGCGCAGCGCAGCGGCGGCCTCGGCTTCATCCATGAAGGTCCAGCCCAGCTGGTCGTTGTCTTCGAGCTGGCCCACCACCCGCGCGCCGACGTCAACCGGACCGGTGAGATCGCTGGTGGCGCCCTCGTCGAGGTTCACCACGGCGACCGCGATGTGGGCGGTGTTCTCGTACGGGTCCCAGAACGCGTTGATGTTGAACCAGGCGTAGAGGGCGGGCGTGACGATGATCCCCACCACGATGATGAAGCTCTTCGGGACGCGCAGCAGCCGCTTCACATCGCGACGGAACACCCGCATGCTGTTCCTCACGCGACGGGCTCCTGCGGTACGCGGGTCGCCGCCATCGCGTCGCGCAGCACGTTGTCGGCTGTCCGCCAGTCGAGCCCGGCGATGCCCAAGACGGCGCGCACGGCGATCGTCGAGGCGTCGGGGCTGGCGGGATCGAGTCTGGTGATGACGGTTCGGGCGGTCTCTTCGACCAGCCGTGCGACGGTGACTGCCGGCAGATCGGAACGCAGCGAGTTCTCCGCCCTCCCGCGGGCGACGATTTCGAGCACCCTGCGCCGCACCGGCACCAGCGCGTCCGCCGTATCGGCCACATGGCTGTCGTCGAGCGCGATCGTCGCAGCCCACTGCATGTGCGCAGCGTTGGACCACAGCGCCAGGGCCAGTCGCGCGAGGGTGACCGGCGCCGGATCGTCGTCGCCGATGTCGGCCGCAACCGCGTTGTAGCGTTCCGCGCCGGTGCGGATGACGGCGCGCAGGAGCGCGTCACGGTCTTCGAAGTGTCCGTACAGTGCCCGGCGACTCAGCCCCGCGGCACGCGCGATCGCGTCGATCGGGGCGTGCGGGTTGTGGGCGATGGTGGCGGCGGCCGCGTCGAGGATCTCTGCGCGATTCGACGCGGCATCCTTTCGGGGGCGCCGCGTCGATGCGGTCGTGGTCACGGCAACCATGCTAAGAACTTGCACACTCATGTGCAAGTTCTTGCGGTGATGTTCAGCAGACGGTCAGCCGGCTGGTCGGCGATGAGCTCGTCACCGACGTACACGCGCAGCACGTCACCGATCCACGAGATCTCGGCATCCACGGCCGGCCGTCCCGCTCGAGTTGCCGGCTTTTGATGCGGATGCCGTTCGGGGTGCCAGCCGGGTGACCCATCTCGAACGGGGTGTCCGTGATCGGGTGTGGCGTCGGAATCTCGACGCGCAGGGCCATCACACGGGTCAGTCTGCGCCGAAGTCGAAGGATGCCGATTCGCCGGCGGCGTCGACGGCCTCGGCGAGGTCCTCGCGGTCGGCGTCGTAGGGAGCGGCGTGCTCGGTGATCTCGGCGGCGCCGCCTGCCTGCAGCTCGCCGATCAGTTCTGCCGTCGCTCCGCCGATCAGGCCCAGGCTCGCGTAGTGCTCCATGCGGGCGCGCGAGTCGGCGATGTCGAGGTTGCGCATCGTGAGCTGGCCGATGCGGTCGATCGGGCCGAAGGCGGCGTCGCCGACGCGCTCCATCGACAGCTTCTCGGCCGCGTACGACAGGTTCGGGCTGGTCGTGTCGAGGATCGTGTAGTCCTCGCCGCGGCGCAGGCGCAGCGTGACGGTGCCGCTGATCGCGGAACCCACCCAGCGCTGGATCGACTCGCGCAGCATGAGCGACTGCGGCTCCAGCCAGCGGCCCTCGTACATGAGGCGGCCCAGACGCCGGCCCTGCTCGTGGTAGGTCGCGAGGGTGTCTTCGTTGAGGATGCCGTTGACGAGGCGCTCGTAGGCGATGAACAGCAGCGCCATGCCGGGGGCCTCGTAGATGCCGCGCGACTTCGCCTCGATGATGCGGTTTTCGATCTGGTCGCTCATGCCGAGGCCGTGGCGACCGCCGATCTCGTTCGCGGCCTTGACGAGTTCGACGGCATCTGCGTACTCGACGCCGTTGATCGCGACGGGGCGTCCGCCCTCGAACGTCACCGAGACGTCTTCGGTCGCGATCTCGACCGACGGGTCCCAGAAGCGCACACCCATGATCGGTTCGACCGTCTCGAGCGACACGTCGAGGTGCTCGAGGGTCTTCGCCTCGTGGGTCGCGCCCCAGATGTTCGCGTCGGTGGAGTAGGCCTTCTCAGCCGAGTCGCGGTACGGGAACCCGTGCGCGACGAGCCATTCGCTCATCTCCTGGCGGCCACCCAGTTCGGTGACGAAGTCGGCATCGAGCCACGGCTTGTAGATGCGCAGCGACGGGTTGGCGAGCAGGCCGTAGCGGTAGAACCGCTCGATGTCGTTGCCCTTGTAGGTGGAGCCATCGCCCCAGATGTCGACGCCGTCGTCCTTCATGGCGCGCACCAGCAGGGTGCCGGTGACGGCGCGGCCGATGGGTGTCGTGTTGAAGTAGGTGCGACCGCCCGAGCGGATGTGGAACGCGCCGCACTGCAGCGCAACCAGCCCCTCTTCGACCATCATCGGCTTGCAGTCGACCAGGCGAGAGACCTCCGCGCCGTACTGCAGCGCGCGGCCGGGGATCGAGGCGATGTCGTCTTCGTCGTACTGGCCGAGGTCGCCGGTGTAGGTGCAGGGGACGGCGCCCTTGTCACGCATCCACGCGACCGCGACGGAGGTGTCGAGACCCCCCGAGAAGGCGATGCCGACGCGCTCGCCGATGGGCAGGGACTGAAGGACCTTCGACATGGCCTCCATCCTATCGAGCGGGCGGTCCGGCCCCCGGCGCGGTTACGCGCGGGCGGTTGCGGCGGAGATCCGGGGCGACACGCGGGGGAACGGATGCCGGGGGGCGGTGTGTCGGCGAGAATCTCCGCTCGGCAGGTCGGTGCGCCGGGATGTGAATGCTCACATCGCCTGGACCGGGCCGCCTGGCGCCCGCGCAGGTGTAGCCCTGCCCGCCCGCCGTGTTACCGGAATGTTATCGCTCACAATCTAGCGCTGCGAGAAATGTGAAGGCTAACATTCGAGCATCCGAAGGCCAGGGCGGCCCGGAACACCGGCGGTGAGCCGGACCCGAACAAGGAGGTTTTGGGATGAAGAAGAGCGTTTTCGCCGCAGCAGCCATGCTGGGGGCATTCGCGCTGGTCGCAACAGGCTGCGCCGGCGGCGCGGCTCCCGGAGCCGGGGGCAACGGGGGCGGCGGTGGTGACGACGTCATCAAGGTCGGGTTCGCACAGACCGGATCCGAGTCGGGCTGGCGCGCCGCCAACACCGAGTCGATGAAGAGGGCCTTCTCGGCGGAGAACGGCTTCGAGCTGATCTTCAACGCGGCCGACAACAAGCAGGAGGCGCAGATCTCCGCCGTCCGCAACTTCATCAACCAGGGTGTGGACGCCATCGTGATCGCGCCGATCACGGTCGACGGCTGGGACGACGTCCTGAAGGAGGCGAAGGATGCCGGGATCCCCGTCATCCTCGAAGACCGCACCGTCTCGGCCAGTGAGGACCTCTACGCCTCGTGGGTCGGCCTCGACTTCGAGCAGGAGGGTCGCACCGCCGGCGAGTGGGTCAAGGAGAACTTCGACGGCAAGGGCGCGAACCTCGTGGTCCTCGAGGGCACGACCGGTTCGTCGGCCGCGCTCGACCGGGCGACGGGCTTCAACGAGGCGATCGAAGGCACCGACGTCAACGTGCTCGACTCGCAGACCGGTGACTTCACCCGCGACGGCGGCAAGAAGGTCATGGAGGGCTACCTGCAGAAGTACGGCAAGGAGATCAACGTCCTCTTCGCGCACAACGACGACATGGGCCTGGGTGCCCTCGACGCCATCAAGGCGGCGGGTCTGACACCCGGCAAGGACATCCAGATCGTCACCATCGACGCGGTGAAGGACGGCATGACCGCCCTCGCGAACGGCGAGTTCAACTTCATCGTCGAGTGCAACCCGCTCCTCGGTGACAAGGCCGCCGAGCTCGTCAAGGCCGTCGTCGCCGGCGGCGAGGTCGAGAAGCGCACGATCGTCGAGGACCAGTCGTTCACGCAGGAGCAGGCCGCCGAGGTCCTCGACTCCCGCCCCTACTGATCGACTAACCCCCCACGGTCCGTACGGATCACCGAACCACCGCCGGGGACCGGATTCCGGTCCCCGGCGGTCACCACGGAAAGGTGCGCCTCATGGTCGATGTCGCAGCCCCGCCGGAGTCCCCGGCCACCATCCCCGCGCATGACGAGGTCGTGCGGATGCGGGACGTCACCATCCGGTTCCCGGGCGTGCTCGCCCTGGAACGGGTCGACCTGACGCTGCGCGCCGGCGAGGTCCACACCCTCATGGGTGAGAACGGCGCCGGCAAGTCGACGCTCATCAAGGCGCTGACGGGCGTGTACGCCATCGACGGCGGGACGACCGAGGTGGCCGGCGAGCAGCGGGTGTTCCGCTCGACGGCCGACGCCGAGGCATCCGGGATCTCCACGGTGTACCAGGAGGTCAACCTCTGCACCAACCTTTCGGTCGGCGAGAACGTCATGCTCGGCCGCGAGGTGCGCCGGGCGGGCTTCATCGACTGGCGGGCCACCCACCGCGAGGCGACGCGGTACCTCGCCGCCCTCGGCCTCGACATCGACCCGCGCTCGGCGCTCGCGTCGCACTCCATCGCGGTGCAGCAGCTCGTCGCGATCAGCCGGGCGACGGTCGCCGATGCCCGGGTGCTGGTGCTCGACGAGCCCACTTCGAGCCTCGACCGCAGCGAGGTCGAGCAGTTGTTCGCCGTCGTCCGCGGTCTCCGCGACCGCGGCGTCGCCATCCTCTTCGTCACGCACTTCCTCGACCAGGTCTACGAGATCTCCGACCGGCTCACGGTGCTGCGCAACGGCCAGCTGGTGGGCGAGTATCTGCCCGCCGAGCTTCCCCGCGGCGAACTCATCGCCAAGATGATCGGCCGGCAGCTCGACGAGCTCGAGGCCCTCTCGCGCTCGGCCGAGCGCGAGATCGACCGCACCGCGACGCCCGTCCTGCGTATCGCGGGCCTGGGCCGCAAGAACGTCATCGAACCCGTCGACATGGAGGTCTACGAGGGCGAGGTCGTCGGCATCGCGGGTCTGCTCGGCTCGGGACGCAGCGAACTCGTCCGCCTCGTCTACGGCGCCGACCGCGCCGACGCGGGCACCCACGAAGTGCGGGGGGATGCCGCACGCATCACCAACCCGCGGAACGCGATCGACAAGCGCATCGCGTTCTCGAGCGAGGACCGTCGCGCCGAGGGCATCATCGCCGACCTGACCGTCGCCGAGAACATCGTCCTCGGCATCCAGGCCAAGCGCGGAGCGATGCGCCCGATCGGCCGCGCCGAGCGCGACGCCATCGTGTCGGAGTACATCTCGGCGCTCGGGGTCCGCCCCGCCGACCCGAACGCACTCGTGCGCAACCTCTCGGGCGGCAACCAGCAGAAGGTACTGCTCGCGCGCTGGCTCGCCACCGCGCCGCAGCTCATCATCCTCGACGAGCCGACACGCGGCATCGACGTCGGCGCGAAGGCCGACATCCAGCGCAAGGTCGCCGAGCTCTCGGCGGAGGGGCTCTCGGTCGTCTTCATCTCCTCGGAGCTCGAGGAGGTCGTCCGCATCGCGCAGCGCATCGTGGTGCTGCGCGACCGTTCTAAGATCGGCGAACTGGACGCCACCGACGTGACCGTCGACGACCTGGTCGCCCTCATCGCGCAAGAGTCCGGCGAGACGACGACGTCCCGCCTCAACCCGGAGACAGCGGCATGAACCCGACACTCAAGCGCTTCCTGGCGCACCGCCTCGTCTGGCCGATCGCGGCACTGCTCGTGCTCGTGATCGTCAACACGATCGCTCGTCCCTCGTTCATCTCCATCACGGTGCAGAACGGTCAGCTCTACGGGCCGCTCATCGACATCCTGCGCAACAGCGCACCGCTCATGCTCGTCGCGCTCGGCATGACGATCGTTATCGCGACGCGCGGCATCGACCTCTCGGTCGGCGCGATCATGGCGGTCTCGGGCGCGGTGGCCCTCACCTTCATCTCGTCGTCGCCGGCACCCGAGGACCTCTCGACGGTGCTCATCGCGATCGCGCTCGCCGTCGGGGTCGCCCTCGTGCTGGGTGTCTGGAACGGCTTCCTCGTCGCCGTCGTCGGGGTGCAGCCGATCATCGCGACCCTCGTGCTCATGCTCGCCGGCCGCGGCGTCGCCCTCCTCATCACGGGCGGCTTCATCACGACGATCACGAGCGCGCCGTACCGCTTCATGGCGCAGGGGTACCTCGTCGGTCTGCCGTTCGCGTTCTACGTCTCGGTCGTCGCGATCGTCATCGTCGCCGTCCTGCAGCGGCGCACCGCGCTCGGCGTCCTCACCGAGGCCGTCGGCATCAACCCCGAGGCCAGCCGCCTCGCCGGCGTCCGCTCGCGCGGCATCGTCTGGGGCGCGTACGCGGCGAGCGGTCTGCTGGCGGGCTTCGCCGGCATCCTCTACTCGTCCAACATCATGGCGGCCGACGCGAACGCCGCGGGCCTCTACATCGAGCTCGACGCGATCCTCGCGGTCGTCCTCGGCGGCACGAGCCTCATGGGCGGCAAGTTCACGATCGCCGGCACCGTCGTCGGCGTCTTCACGATCCAGACCCTCAAGTCGACGATCACCTTCCTCGGGGTGCCGCCGGCGGTCAGCCCGCTGTTCCTCGCCATCGTGGTCGTGATCGTCGTCCTCGTGCAGTCCCCGCGCACGCGGTCCCTCTTCGCCAAGGGAGCCGATGCCGTCCGGGGCGGCACCCGTCGCACCGTGGAGGTGGCCTCGTGAGCGCGATCACCGCAGACCTCGGACGCACCGGCGGCTTCGCCGACACGGTCCAGCGCTTCCGCAGCCGGCACGCCTCGTGGGTGCCCGTCTTCGCGGCCGTCGTCATCCTCGTCGCGATGCTCATCGGGGCGCAGGCCTACTTCGGCAATTTCGTCACCCCGCGCGTGCTGTCGGCGCTGCTGCTCGACAACGCGTACCTGCTGATCCTCGCCGTCGGCATGACCTTCGTCATCCTCACCGGCGGCATCGACCTGTCGGTCGGCGCCGTGATGGCCTTCACCGGCATGCTGGGTGCCAGCATGCTGAGCCAGGGGATGCCGGTGGCCCTCGTCATCCCGGTCATGCTGGTCCTCGGCGCCCTCATGGGTCTGTTCGTCGGCGTGCTCGTGCAGTACTTCGGGGTGCAGCCGTTCATCGCCTCGCTCGCGGCCATGTTCGCGGCGCGCGGTCTCGCGTTCATGGTGAGCCTGTCGTCGATCCGCGTCGAGGAGCCCGCCATCCTGTGGCTGCAGTCGACCCGCATGCAGGGCGGGCCGGGCAGCTTCTACCTGACCCCGACCGGCATCCTGGCGCTGCTGGTCGTGCTCGCCGGCATCCTGATCCTGCAGTTCACCCGCTTCGGACGCACGATCTACGCGATCGGCGGCAACGAGCAGTCCGCGCGCCTCATGGGTCTGCCGGTCGTGCGGACGAAGCTGCTCGCGTACGTCATCAGCGGTGTGTGCGCGGGACTCGCGGGTGTCGTCTTCACGGCGTACACCGGGGCCTCCTACCCGTTGAACGGCATCGGTACCGAGCTCGACACCATCGCCGCGGTGGTGATCGGCGGCACGCTGCTCACGGGCGGCAGCGGGTTCGTGCTCGGATCGATGATCGGCGTGTTCGTCTACGGCACCATCAAGACGGTCATCTCCTTCCTCGGAGTCGACCAGTCGTGGACCCGCATCACGATCGGAGCACTGCTGCTCGTCTTCGTCGTCGTGCAGCGCCTGCTCGTGGCGCGGACCGCGCGAACGTCGCGGTGACGCTCGTGGGGAGCTCACCGCGGGCATGATGGTCCGTATGGATGCGCGCGAAGCAGCGGTCGCGCCGGTCGTCGAGGTGACCGGCGCGACCGTTCGCTTCGGCTCCGAGACGGTGCTCGACGCCGTCGACTTCCGTCTGCTGCCCGGCGAGGTCCACTCGCTGATGGGCGAGAACGGCGCCGGCAAGTCGACGCTCATCAAGGCGATTACGGGTGCGCTGCGACCGGATGCCGGGACGATCCGCGTCGGCGGTGAGCCGGTGCACTTCGCCTCGCCCGCCGATGCGCTCGCCGCGGGCATCAGCGCCGTCTACCAGGAGATCGATCTGCTGCCGAACCTCTCGGTCGGCGAGAACGTGCTGCTGGGACGCGAGAGCAGGCGGTTCGGGGCGATCGACTGGCGCGAGACGCACCGCCGCGCGGGCGAGATCCTCGAGGGGCTGGGGCTCGACATCGACCCCCGCACGCGACTGTCGCGGCATTCCCTGGCGATCCAGCAGCTCGTCGCGATCGCGCGGGCCATCTCGGTCGACGCCCGTGTCGTGGTGCTCGACGAGCCGACCTCGAGCCTCGACCTCGACGAAGTCGCCGAGCTCTTCCGCGTCATCCGCGAACTGACCTCCCGCGGTGTCGCGGTGCTGTTCGTCTCGCACTTCCTCGACCAGGTCTACGAGATCTGCGACCGCATCACGGTGCTGCGCGGCGGCCGCCGCATCGGCGAGTACGTGCCGACCGAGCTGCTGCGCATCGACCTCGTCGAGAAGATGCTCGGACGCGGGGCCGACGAGCTCGACGTCCACCAGCGGGAGGATGCCGCGGCATCCTCTCCCGTCGCCCTCGCCGGACGCGGCCTCGTCTCGGGGACGGGGCTGACCTCGGCCACCCTGGCGATCGGCGAGGGCGAGGTCGTGGGTCTCGCGGGGCTGCTCGGTTCGGGACGGTCCGAACTGGCGCGCGCGCTGACCGGGGTGGATCGACCGGATGCCGGTGAGATCGAGGTCCGCGGTGCGCCCGCCGTGCTCGCGACGCCGCGACGGGCGATCGGGCAGGGGATCGTCTACTCGTCCGAGAACCGGCGCACCGAGGGGATCATCGGCGAGCTCAGCGTGCAGGACAACATCACCCTCGCGCTGCAGGCCGATCGCGGCATCCTGCACCGGCTCACCCGCGCCCGCCGGCGCGAGCTCGCAGTGAGCTGGATCGAGGCGCTCGACATCCGTCCCGCCGATCCGGACCGGCCGGCGGGGACCCTGTCGGGCGGCAACCAGCAGAAGGTGCTGCTCGCGCGGCTGCTCGCACTCTCGCCCCGGGTGCTCGTGCTCGACGAGCCGACCCGCGGCATCGACGTCGGCGCGAAGGTCGAGATCCAGCGGCTCGTCGCCGACCTCGCCGACAACGGCCTGTCGGTGCTGTTCATCTCGGCCGAGCTCGAGGAGGTGCTGCGGGTCTCGAACCGCATCGCGATCATGCGGGGCGGTCGACTCGTCGACACCATTCCGGCGGACTCGCTCACCGTCGACTCGCTGCTGGCGCTCGTGGCCCGACCCGAGGACGAGTCGTGAGCGACGAGCGCGGTGCGAAGTCCGCGAACATCTTCGACGTCGCGCGCCTCGCCGGCGTCTCGCACCAGACCGTCTCGCGGGTGCTCAACGACCTGCCGAACGTCCGGCCCGCCACCCGCGCGCGGGTCGAGCAGGCGATGGCGCAGCTGCGCTACAGCCCGTCGCCGGCGGCCCGCGCGCTCGTCTCCAAGCGCACCCGGACCATCGGGCTGATCACGCCGGGCACGGCGGACTTCGGGCCGACGTCCATCGCGATGCACTTCAACGTCGCGGCGCGCGTCGAGCGGTACTCCGTCGACTCGGTCACATCGCCCGACACCGACCCGGCGAGCGTCCGCTCGGTCGTCGAGGGCCTCCTGCGCCAGCGCGTCGACGCGATCGTCCTGGTCGTGACCGACCTCGGCGTCCTCGAGGTCGTCCGCGGCCTCGACCTCGGAGTGCCGATGGTCGCCGCGGCGGCGACGCAGCGACGGCACCCGTCCCTCGTGTCGATCGACCAGTACCGCGGTGCGCGCTCGGCGGTCCGCCACCTCGCAGAACTGGCGCACCGACGCATCCTGCACATCGCAGGACCGGTGCGCAATCCGGACGCGGTCGAGCGCATCCGCGGGTGGCGGGACGAGCTCGCCGCGCACGGACTGTCCGCCGGTGAACCGGTGCACGGCGATTGGTCGGCCGCGAGCGGGTTCGAGATCGGCCGCACCCTTGCCGTCGAGCCGGGCGACGCCGTCTTCGTCGGCAACGACCACATGGCGATCGGGCTGCTGTCGGCCCTCCGCGCGCGGGGCCTGCGGGTGCCGGAGGACGTCGCAGTGGTCGGGTTCGACGACGTGCCCGAGGCGGCGTACCTGTCGCCGCCGCTGACGACCGTCAGGCAGGACTTCCGCGCGCTCGGGGAGCTCATGATGCAGAAGGTCCTGCTCGCGGTGGAGGAGCCCGACGGTCTCACCGAGGACACCCCGCTGCCCACGCACCTGATCGTGCGCGAGTCCTCGGGGCGCTGACGACTCAGGGGGTCGCGGGGACGACGGCGGGGGATGCCTCGCGTTCCCGCCCGCGCAGACGCGAGATCCACACCACGAAGGAGCCGACCGCGACGAAGGCGGCGGCGATACCCGCGACGTAGGCCCACACCCCGCCCCAGCCTGCGACGCCGTTCGGGTTGAGGAACGGGTAGGGGTACCAGAACGCGACCCCGAGCCGAGGGTCGGTGACGAACGGCCCCCGCAGCAGCGTGTAGGCGATCCATATGCTCGGCACGGCGAGGACGGCCAGCACCGACCGCCAGGGCAGCGCGCGGCGGGTGGGGGCGATGAGCAGGTCTAGCAGCAGGAACGCCGGAGCCACGACGTGCACGATCTCGTTCGCCCACGCGACGTGGTCGTCCGCGTTGTTCGGCAGGGGACGCAGCAGGATGTTGTAGACCACGCCCGTGATGAGGAGGCACGTGGTCGCCACCGCGAGTGCCAGCGCGATGCCTCGCGGCTCGCGCTGCTCGTGATGCGGCCGCATCCAGAACCACACGACGGCAGCGAGCAGGGCGAGCACACCGTCGGCCACGTTCGGGTACGCATGAGCGAACGATAGCGCGCGGAGCACCGTGCGGAGACGACGTCGTCAGCGTGGCTGCCGCGACGAGAATGGGCGGGTGGATGTCGGACAGCTGCAGGCGATCGTGCGCGACGAGGCGCTGGACTCGCCCGTGCTGTACGGAGTGGGCACGGTGGCGACGGACGCCGTCGTCCTCGCGCGCGACGATCACGGCGCATGGCGGGTATGGGTGTCCGACGAGCGGGGCGGGGCCATGGGCCGCACGCTGCGCGTGTTCGACACCGAGTCGGACGCCCTCGAGTACGTGCTGCAGAAACTCCGTCAGGTGATGCGCTCGCGCCGCTCGATCGAGGACTGGCGCCGCTGATGACCGCACGTCGGTGCCGGGCACCCGGCCCGATAGGATGGGGTCTAACCGTCCGATAACGGGGGAGTAGGCATGCCAGGCATCGTCATCGTCGGAGTGCAATGGGGAGACGAGGGCAAGGGCAAAGCCACTGACCTCCTCGGTGAGCGCACCGACTGGGTCGTCAAGTTCAACGGCGGCAACAACGCCGGTCACACGGTCGTGATCGGTGATGAGAAGTACGCCCTGCACCTGCTGCCCAGCGGCATCCTCTCGCCCGGCGTGAACGCCGTCATCGGCAACGGTGTCGTCATCGACCTCGAGGTGCTCTTCGACGAACTGACCGCGCTGCAGGCTCGCGGCATCGACACGTCGCGGCTGCGCGTGAGCGCGAGTGCGCACGTCATCACGTCGTACCACCGCACGCTCGACAAGGTCACCGAGCGCTTCCTCGGCAAGCGCATGATCGGTACGACCGGTCGCGGCATCGGTCCGAGCTACGCCGACAAGATCAACCGTGTCGGCATCCGCATCCAGGACCTCTTCGACGAGAACATCCTGCGCCAGAAGGTCGAGGGCGCCCTCGATCAGAAGAATCACCTGCTCGTGAAGGTGTTCAACCGTCGCGCCGTGACCGTCGACGAGGTCGTCGAAGACCTGCTGTCGTATGCCGACCGGCTGCGTCCGATGGTCGCCGACACGGGGCTGCTGCTGGGCCAGGCGCTGGATGCCGGTGATGTCGTCGTCTTCGAGGGCGGTCAGGCCACGATGCTCGACATCGACCACGGCACCTACCCGTTCGTGACGTCGTCGTCGGCGACGGCCGGTGGCGCGGCGACCGGTTCGGGCGTCGGTCCGAACCGCCTGGACCGCATCGTCGGCATCGTGAAGGCGTACACGACGCGGGTCGGGTCGGGTCCGTTCCCGACCGAGCTGTTCGACGAGAACGGCGACTTCCTGCGCTCGCGCGGGTTCGAGTTCGGCACGACGACGGGGCGTCCGCGCCGTGTCGGCTGGTACGACGCCCCGATCACCCGGTATGCGACGCGCATCAACGGCATCACCGACCTCGTGCTCACCAAGCTCGACATCCTCACCGGACTCGACCAGATTCCGGTGTGCGTCGCGTACGACGTCGACGGTGTGCGCTACGACGAGGTGCCGGTCAACCAGACCGACTTCCACCATGCGACCCCGATCCTGGAGTACTTCCCGGGGTGGAAGGAAGACATCTCGGGTGCCCGCACGTTCGAAGACCTGCCGCTCGAGGCGCAGGACTACGTGCTCGCGCTCGAGGCGATGAGCGGCACCCGCATTTCGGTGATCGGTGTCGGCGCGGCGCGTGACGCGGTCGTCGTGCGTCACGACCTCGTCGACTGACCCGCGCGGTGCGACTGTTCCTCGGCGCGTACGGCGCCGACATGCAGGGCCAGGCGACCGGCATCGGCGTGCTGCATGCCGGCGCGGTCGACTCGCCGCTCGCGTCGGGTCCGCTGGGTGTCGGCCCGGATGCCGTCGCCGCGATGTCGCCGTCGTGGATCGCGTGGCATCCGTCGCTCGATGTGCTGTACGCCGCGCTCGAGGGCGCCGGCATGGTGCAGGCGTATCTGCGCACGGGCGAGGAGCGGTTCGAGCCGCTTGCCGCGCCGGTCGCGGTCGGATCGGCGGTCTGCCACGTCGCGCCATCGCCGGACGGGACGATGCTGCTGGCGTCGTGTTGGGGTGACGGTCGGGTCGTGCGACTGCCGCTGGATGCCGATGGCCGGCTCGGGCGTGCGTCGATCGCGCCCGAGGTCATCGACCCGTATGGTGCTGTCGTCGATCCGGTCGAGCCCGACGCGGACGAGGTTGCGGCCGCACGCGAGGCGCTGCGCGCGGCTGTCGGCGAGGAGTACGACGAGCTGCTCGGCGGAAGCCCTCCCGGGTCGCCCGGCGAACGTACTCCCCGGCCGTTGAGCGAGCGCAGCGAGACGAAACGCGCCGAGCCGCGCCCGTCCCACGCGCACCAGGCGGTGTTCCTGCCCGGTGGGCTCACGGCGACGACCGACATGGGGCGCGACGTCGTGCGCCTGTGGCGGGTCACCGGCGACGGGCTGCGGCTGGTGCAGACCGTCGTGCTGCCGAAGGGGTCGGGTCCGCGCCACATGGTGTGGCATCCGAGCGGGCACCTGTATGTCGTGACCGAGCTTTCACGCGAGCTGTTCGCGCTCGCCTCCGACGGCGCGGGAACGTGGCGCATCGCGGGGGGAGCCCCGCTGGCACCGGGGGCGCCCGACACCGACACGGCGGCCGAGATCGCGTTGTCGCGTGACGGCGAGTTCGTCGTGTCGGCCCTGCGCGGATCGAACACACTCGCGGTGCTCCGCGTCGGCGGTGGCGGCGCGGAGTTCGCGCCCGTCGCGCTCGCCGATTCGGGGGTCGACTGGCCGCGGCATCACCTCATCGAACGCGATGCGATCGTGGTCGCGGGCCAGCGTTCCGACGAGGTCGTCTCGCTCGGGTTCGACGAGCGCACCGGCATCCCCTCGCGTGTACGTCACCGGACAGCGACCCCATCGCCGACCCGCCTGCTGCCGGACCGCGCGTAGGCTGCCGGCGGGGCTCAGGGTTCGGCGCCGACGACGAACAGGCCCGTGTAGGGGTTGACGTGCAGCGTCGTGCCGCGGCGCCATTCGCCGTCGTCGCTGTAGGAGTACGACCCCGAGACGAGCCCGTTCTCGCGCACGACGTGGGTCGGTCCGCACATCTGCAGCTCTTCGCCGACCCACGACACGAGCACGCAGGTCGTCTTGCCGTCGTCGCGTGTGGCCCACCAGACGTCGTCGTCGCGGATCGAGACCATGGGGCGCAGCGATCCGGCATCCCACGGGCCGAGGGCCGAGAGCTCTCGCTCGCGTTCGGCGAAGGAGATCGGTGCGTCGGGGGTGGCCGACGGGTTCGACGCCTGGATGCCGGCCCGCGGCAGGAACGGGGCGGCCGTGAGGCCGGCGACGATCCCGATGAGCAGCAATGCGGCGCCGAGGGCGACGACGGGCCACCGAC
The DNA here is from genome assembly GCF_057707225.1 of Microbacterium sp. bgisy189. Taxonomy (NCBI): domain Bacteria; kingdom Bacillati; phylum Actinomycetota; class Actinomycetes; order Micrococcales; family Microbacteriaceae; genus Microbacterium; species Microbacterium sp. bgisy189. The sequence continues at coordinate 144,143 of NZ_JBYIPT010000008.1, forward strand.
TGCGCGCACCGATCACGACCGCACTGGGCGCAGCGGGTGCCGATCTGGATGCCGGAGATGCCGTGTGTTGCGATCCGGCGTGCGGGTGGGCGAGGCGGTGCTGGTCTTCGAGCTCTGCCAGTCGGGCGCGTTCGGTCGGCGTCAGCGCGCCCGAGTCGGGGCCGTAGGCACGGCGCCGCAACAGGGCGAGCTCGTCGGGCATGTCACACCTTGGCGTCCTGCTTCGGGATGATGACCTTCTTGAGGATCAGCAGGATCGAGGCCGTCACCGGGATGGCGACGAGTGCCCCGAGCAGTCCCATGAGCGTGCCGCCGACCAGTGCACCGATGACGACGAGCGAGCCGGGGACCGAGATCGCCTTGTTCATGACCCTCGGCGTGATGACGTATGCCTCGATCTGCATGTACAGGAGGTAGACGCCCGCGAAGATCAGTGCGAGCAGCGGGTCGGAGATGAGTGCGACGAGGGAGCCGATCACCCAGAACAGCACGGGTCCGACGAGCGGAATGATCGTGATGCAGAACGCGATCACCGCCAGCAGCTGCGGGAACGGCAGCCCCAGCGCGAGGTAGAGCAAGAACGTGAACAGCGCGTTGAAGAACGCGAGGATCACCATGCCCGCAAGGTAGCTGCCGACCGACGCCGTGATCTCTTCGGTGAGCTCCCCGAGCAGCGGGCGAGTGCGCGCCGGTGCCAGCCGGTAGAACGTCTGCTTGATCTGCGGCAGGGTCGCCACGAAGTACAGGCTCAGCACAATGACGATCAGCATGCCCGACAGCGTCGAGACCACCGACACCCCGACCTGCAGCACCCCGCCGCCGATCGCCGCGAGATTGTTCGGATCGGTCAACAGACTCTCGAGCTCGGAGAGCAGAGACGAGACCGAGTCGCCGAGCTGCGCGGTCACCCAGGTGTAGAACGCGGTCTGCTCGAACGACTCGATCGTCGTGGGCAGGTCGGAGATGAACGCGGCCACCTGCGTCGCGACGGTCGGAATGATCAGCCACAGCACGGCCGCCAGAAAGATCGCGAACAGCACATAGACGATCGCGATGGCGCCCGCACGCGACAGCTTGCCCTGCTGCAGCCGGCGCACCACCGGATCCAGGCCGAGCGCGACGAACAGCGCGAAGGCGATGTAGATCCACACCGTGACCAGCTGGCTCACGGCCATGCCGAGCAGCACTGCGACGAGTCCGCCGAGCACGAGGAAGAAGCCGATCGCGAACGGCCGGTTCAGGAACGCCCAGACCGTCCGTCCCGGTGGCGGCGCATCGGGTGCCGCGGCCGTACCGACGGTTGCGTCGACGCCGGTGACGGGTTCGCCACGGCGCAGCATCCGTCGCAGGCTCGGGCGGCCGGGGGACGACGCTTCGTCGGTCATGGTCACACTCTAGGGCGGTAGGGTCGGACCCGGGAGGAACCATGACCGACGCCACCGCTCAGCTGCACAGCCTCAGGGCCAGTATCGACAACATCGACGCGGCGCTGATCTTCATGCTCGCGGAGCGCTTCCGCTGCACGAAGCAGGTCGGCGTGCTCAAGGCCGAGCATGGCATGCCGGCATCCGACCCGTCTCGCGAGGAGCAGCAGATCGCGCGCCTGCGTGCGCTCGCCGAGCAGGCCGACCTCGATCCTGAGTTCGCCCAGAAGTGGTTCAACTTCGTGGTGGCCGAGGTCATCCGCCACCACACCGAGGCCGCCGAGCGGTAGCCCGACGGCCTCGTGCCGCATGCGCCCGGTCAGGCCGGGACGCGGCGGAGGGTGAGAAAGCAGCCGAGCCCGAGGGCGGCGCCGAGGAGCACCTCCCACAGCGTGAGGCCGACGATGCCGGTCGTCGCGAGCCACGCGCCGACCTCCGGCCACATCTGCTGCCACGTGAACAGGGCGATCAGCCCGACGAGCAGGAGCGCGATCGCGATGATGATCGCGGTGAGCCACGCGGCGCCGTACTGCTTGTAGACGATGGCGAACCAGAAGCCGAGCACGAAGAACAGCATGATCGTCGTGAAGTACGCGAACCATGCGCCGACCGGGCCCGCCGCCCACACCCAGCCCAGGTATGAGAAGTAGCCGTTGAGCCCGTAGCCGTTCGTGACCTGTTCGATGAGGCCGAGGCCGACGAACACGAACGCCATCCCGGCGGCGCTGATGGCGGCGGCCAGCAGCGATCCGAGGAAGAACTCCCGCCGCGTCAGGCTCACTGCCTGCGAGAACGGGAACGTCAGCGACAATGCCTGAATGCCGACGGCGAGGTAGTACCACATGGGTGCCTGCGCGCCGCCGCCGATGACGCTGCCGTCGCCGTTGCCGGTCTCGTTGACGTTGGGGATGCCGGCGCTGTGGAGGATGCCGTAGATCATCAGCGAGATGAGCCACGACGCCCCCAGCACCATGAGCGGCACCCAGATGAAGGTCTGCCGGTTGACGTACTGCAGGCGCACGACGTTGAAGATGCGGCCGCGCGGCGCGGCGGGGGCAGCAGCGTACGCTGCGGCGTCGACCGTGGTCATGACAGGGCTCCTTCGGTGATGTCGGCGGTGCCGGCGGCGTGCTGCGTGCGGCGCACGATCAGCTGCTGCAGCGAGACCGGGGCGAGGTCGAGACCGGCATCCTGGGCTTCGCGCCGCTCCTGTGGCGAGAGCCCGCCGAGCACCGTGACGCTGGCGACGTGGCCGAGCGATTCGCGGTGGATGATCTCGCGGCCGGCGATGAACGATTCGACGAGCGCGGCGTCGCCGACGAGGGTCGCGGCGGAGGCCCGTGCGTCTTCGGTGGTCTCGTCCATGATGATGCGGCCGTTGTCGATGACGAGCACGCGTTCGAGCAGGTTCGCGACCTCGTCGATGAGGTGGCTCGACAGGATGATGGTGCGCGGGTGGTCGGCATAGTCCTCGAGCAGTCGGTCGTAGAACAGCTGTCGGGCGACGGCATCGAGGCCGAGGTACGGCTCGTCGAAGAAGGTGATCTCGGCGCGCGATGCCAGTCCGATGATGACGCCGACGGCGCTGAGCTGCCCGCGCGAGAGCTTCTTGATGCGCTGCTTCATGGGCAGCTGGAAGTCGGCGATGAGCCGGTCGGCGAGGGCCTGATCCCAGTGCGGAAAGCACAGCCGCGCCATGCGGAACGCGTGGGTCGGGGTGGCGTCGTCGGGGTACTTCTGACTCTCACGAACGAAGCACATGCGGCTGAGCACGCGGGCATTCTCGTAGGGGTGCTCGCCGAAGACGCGCACGTCGCCCGAGGTGGCGAAGTTCTGTGCCGTGAGGATCGACATGATGGTGGTCTTGCCGGCGCCATTGCGCCCGAGCAGGCCGTAGATGGTGTCCTTCTCGATGGAGAACGACACCGCGTCGACGGCCGTCTTGCGGCGGTAGCGTTTGGTGAGGTTCGACACCTCGATCACGCTCGTCATCGGGGGTTTCCTTCCGTGTTGGTGGCCCGCTCCCGCAGGAGGAGAGCGAGGTCGTCGGGGTCGAGGCCGAGCTTGCGCGCCTCGGCGAGCAGCGGGTCGAGGAAGCGGTCGGCGAACGCCTCGCGCCGCTCTGCCAGGAGCAGGTCGCGGGCGCCTTCGGCGACGAACATGCCGATGCCGCGGCGCTTGACGAGCACACCCTTGTCGGTGAGCATCGCGACTCCTTTTGCGGCGGTCGCGGGGTTGATGCGGTGGAAGGCGGCGAGCTCGTTCGTCGACGGCGCCTGGTCGTTCTCGGCCAGGCCGCCGGCGAGGATCGAGTCCTCCACGGTCTCTGCGATCTGCAGGAACAGTGGTCGGCCTTCTTCGATCACACCGGACCTCCTCGTACTTGGTCGGTTACTTACTTGACTAACTAACCATGCAACGATGGATGCCGCGCTGTCAAGCGTTCTGCTCGAATCTCCCCGGTTTGCACTTGCAGATCGACCTCGTTACCGTGGAAAGAGGGCCGTGTGCCCCGAACGACCAGTCCGCGCACGTCGAACGCTGAGGCACCCGAGGCCCGCACGACGGACGTATGGTCGGTGAGTTGGGCGACGAACCCGATGTACGTCGCCGCTGTGCAGTGAGCGCGTGTCCTCCCCTGACACGCAGGCCGTTGCACCGGATGCCACCGACCCGGGCGTGACCGAGATGCGGCCTGTACGCGCGGCCGCTGAGGCGAGATCTGTGAGTTCTGCACCCGCTGTCGAAGCGAGGAATCTGTTCAAGGTCTTCGGGCGCAACCCGAAAGACGCCATCAAGCGCCTCAAAGCCGGCCAGACGCGGTCCGAGGTGGCCGACGCCGGCACCGCCGCCGTCATCGACGCGTCGTTCACCGTCGAGCGCGGTGAGATCTTCGTGATCATGGGCCTGTCGGGCTCGGGCAAGTCGACGATCATCCGCATGCTCAACGGTCTGCACGACGCGACCGACGGTTCGGTGCTCATCCACGGCGACCCCATCACCGACGTGCCGGCGAACCGGCTGCGCAGCATCCGCCGTGAGCGCATCGGGATGGTGTTCCAGCACTTCGCACTGCTGCCGCACCGCACCGTGGCCGCCAACGTCGCCTACCCGCTCGAACTGCGCGGCGTTGCGAAGGCCGAGCGGCTCGCGAAGGCCGAAGAGATCCTCTCGCTCGTGGGGCTCGAGGGCTGGGGCGACAAGCTGCCCTCGGAGCTGTCGGGTGGTATGCAGCAGCGCGTCGGCATCGCCCGCGCGCTCGCCGCAGACACCGACATCCTGCTGATGGACGAGGCGTTCAGCGCCCTCGACCCGCTCATCCGCCGCGAGATGCAGGAGCAGCTGCTCGAACTGCAGCAGAGCCTGCAGAAGACGATCGTGTTCATCACGCACGACCTCAACGAGGCGATGTTCCTCGGCGACCGCATCGCGGTCATGCGCGACGGTCGCATCGTGCAGATCGGCACACCCGAAGACATCCTCACCGACCCCGCCAACGACTACGTCGAGCAGTTCGTGCAAGACGTCGACCGTGCCCGCGTGCTGACGGCCGCGAACGTCATGGAGCGCCCGAGCCCCGCCGTCGTCGCCGAATCGGCCGGCCCCCGCACGGCGCTTCGCACGATGCGCGATGCCCGCATGGCCGCCGTGTACGTGACCGACCGTGCGCGAAAGCTCATCGGCATCGTCACCGACCGCGACGCCCTCAAGCTCGTGCGTCGGGGCGACAGCGACCTGCGCGGTGCCCTGCGCCCGGCGCCGCAGAGCGTCGGCGTCGACGACGTGCTGGCCGACCTGTTCGTGCCCGCCGCCGAGTCGCCGCTGCCGCTCGCAGTGACCGATGCCGAGGGTCGCCTGGTCGGCGTCATCCCACGCATCACGCTGCTGACCGCGCTCGGCCCGCAGACCACCGACACGACCGAGATTCCCGTGCTGCCCGAGCCCGTGCCGCACGCCTTGATCGACGAGGTGCTCGCGGAGGCCGTCGTCGAAGCCGTGTCGGGCGAAAGTGAGGAGGTGCGCTGATGGATGGATTCCGCATTCCCGTCGGCGAGTGGGCCGAGGCGATCGTGGACTGGATCCGCGACAACCTCGCCTGGCTGCTGTCGGCGATCTCGGACGGCCTGGGCTGGCTGATCGAATCGCTCACCGGCGCCCTGCTGAGCCTGCCGATCGTCGTGTTCGTCATCATCGCGGCGCTGCTGGGCTGGTTCGTGCGCTCGTGGAAGTTCGCGATCGGCACCGCCATCTCGTTCGTCCTCATCCTGGCGATGGGGCAGTGGGTCGGCGCGATGCAGACCCTCGCGCTCGTCGTGGTCGCGACGCTGATCGCCGTCGTCATCGCGGTGCCCGTCGGCATCCTCGCGGCGCGCAGCAACCGCTTCAGCGCGATCATCAAGCCGGTGCTCGACCTCATGCAGACCATGCCGGGGCTCGTCTACCTCATCCCGGCGATCGTGTTCTTCAGCCTGGGCGACGTGCCGGGCCTTGTCGCGACCGTCATCTTCGCGCTGCCCCCGGGCGTGCGACTGACCGAGCTCGGCATTCGAGGCGTGGATGCCGAGACGGTCGAAGCGGGCATGGCGTTCGGCGCCACCCCGGGGCAGATCCTGCGCGGCGTGCAGCTGCCGCTGGCGATGCCGACGATCATGACCGGCGTCAACCAGGTCATCATGCTCGCCCTGTCGATGGCGGTCATCGCCGGCATGGCCGGTGCCGACGGCCTGGGCAAGGAGGTCGTGCAGGCGATGTCGACCGTCGACATCGCCAAGGGCGCCGAGGCGGGGCTCAGCGTCGTGCTGCTGGCCGTCTACCTCGATCGCCTGAGCGCCGCGCTCGGTCAGCCGAGTGCATACGACAGCTCTCTGCGGGCACTCCTCGGTCGGCGACGGACGGCGGCATCGACGACGCGTCGCGCCGCGCAGGCTCCTGAGCCCGTGCTCGCAGGCGGCACCGTCTGACCGGTCTACGGCCGCACCACACACCTATACGGAACGAACGAATCCATACGGAAAGGAATCACATGAACAAGCGACACCTCACAGCAACCCTGGCGCTCGGCGCCGTCGCATCCCTCACCCTGGCCGGCTGCGCGAGCGGCAACCAGACCGAGGGCGGCTCGCAGGAGGGCGGCACCGAGAGTCTCGGCACGATCACGCTCGGCTTCCTGCCGTCGTGGACCGACGGGCTCAGCACCGCGTACCTGCTCGAGGACCAGCTCACCAAGCTCGGCTACACCGTCGAGATGGAAGAGCTCACCGAGGCCGGTCCCCTGTACACCGGGCTCGCCCAGGGTGACGTCGACATCTACCCGTCGGCCTGGCCCGAGCTGACCCACGCCTCGTACATGGAGAAGTACGGCGACCAGATCGAAGACCTCGGCGCGTACTACGAGGGCGCCAAGCTCACGATCGCGGTGCCCGAGTACGTCGACATCGACTCGATCGAAGACCTCGCCGGCAACGCCGACCGCTTCGACGGCAAGATCATCGGCATCGAGCCCGGTGCGGGCCTGACCGCGCAGACGCAGGACTCGATGATCCCCGCCTACGAGCTGGGTGACGAGTACGAGCTGGTGACCTCGTCGACGGCGGCCATGCTCGCCGAGCTCGACACCGCCACGAGCGCCGAGGAGGACATCGTCGTGACCTCGTGGCGTCCGTTCTGGGCCAACGAGACCTACGGCCTGAAGGACCTCGAAGACCCGAAGGGCGCCATGGGCGAGCCCGAGGCGCTGCACTTCCTCGGCACCGCAGGCCTTGCCGACGAGTACCCGGAGGCGGCCGAGCTGATCGCCGGCATCCAGCTCGACGACGCGCAGTACGCGTCGCTCGAAGACATGGTCGTCAACGAGTACGGCGAGGGCAAGGAGACCGAAGCGGTCGACGCGTGGATCGAGGCGAACCCCGACGCGTTCGACACCCTCATCGCGGAGTAAGGGGCGCGCGGTAGTTGCCGCGAACCCTCACGCTCTTCACGAACCCTCACGTTCTGCACGCGCAGAACGTGAGGGTTCGTTCGTTTTGTGTGGGTTCGCGGGGGTGGACGGACGCTGCTCCAGCTGCAGGCCGACGCGCTTCTCGAGCACCTCGACCGCCTCGTCAGAGAGGGCGATGAGCCCGTCGAGCTCTTCACGCACGCGCCGATAGGCGAGGTGACGTTCGGCCGGTGTCGCGGCCTGGTCGACGGCGGTCGCGAGCAGCCGCTGCGCCGTGCCGAGGCGTTTGCGCTCGACCTCGGTGAACCCGGCGTCCTTCGTGCGGCGCGCCTCGCGTTCGGCGAGGTCGAACGCGACCTCGTAGTCGGTGACGGCGGCGCGGTATTCGGTGACCTGGTCGGGGGTGACCTTGGCATCCACCGAATCGGGGCGCAGCCGGTCGGCGATCTTCTTGGCCCGCAAGAAGGCGGCGGTGAGGTCTTGGCGGCCGTCGCTCATGGCGGGGAAGGCGATGAGCTTCGCCACGTCGAGTTCGTAATCGAGCCAGCGCGCCGTCACCTCGTCGTGCGTCGCGAACAGCTTCTCGAGCTGATTCGGCAGTGGCGCGGGCTTGGTGATGGGCTTCGGCTCCGACGCCCGTGCCGCGGTCTTCGCCCCCGCGATCTCGGCCTTGGCGCGCAGCACTTCGAGGCGACGCTTGTGGCGGCGTTTGGCGTAGTAGTCCCAGCGCCCGAGGATCGCGCCGGACGCCCCGATGAGCGGGAACGCGAGCCACCAGTAGCTCCCGAGGAAGTTGAAGAACGCGTCCACGTTGCCATGCTACGCGGGGAGCTCGTGGCGTCAGTCGCGGGGGCGGCGATCGGTGCGTGATGGGACCGGCCAGATCGGGCGTGCGGTCGGGGGCGGTGGCACGTCGGATGCCGGCGCTCCGGACGGCGGCGGTGCGTCCTGCGGCGGGGCGCTCGGCGGGCGAGTCGTCTGGGTGGGATCGGCTCGTCCGGGCTCGGTTCGGGCGCGTTCGTCGCGGGCCGTGCGGCGCGACTCGATCAGTTCGGCGGCTGCTTCGGCTGCACGGGCCAGCGCGTCGGTCGACCGGGCCAGCACGTCTTGTGCGGCGACGGTCCACGCCGGCTGCTCGGCCGGCACGGCGCCGCTCGCCCGAGCCTGCCGCCACGCCTCCTTCTCGGCCGCCTCGAACGTGCGCTCCAGGTCGACGACGGCATCGCGGTACGCGGCGTACTCGTCGGGCGAGACCCTGGCATCCGGTTTCGGGCGGGCGTGCGACGCGCGGGCGCGCACCTCGAGGAACACCGAGGTCGTCGGCACCTTCGCGTCGCTCATGGCGGGGAACGCGATGAGGCGGGCCGGGTCGGTCTCGTACTCCATCCAGCGCGCCGTGATCGCATCGTGCCGGGTGCGCAGCGCGTCGAGCGGCGGAGGTGCGGCGCGGTCGCCGAGGGCAGCGCGCGCGGCGGTGAGCTGGGCGCGGCGGGCGCGGACGGTCGCACTCGCGGCACGCGCGTCGCGCTGCGCGGTCTGCAGTTCGCGGCGGGCGGTGCTCACATCGCGCGCACTGGCGCGGGATGCGGCACGCTCGGCCTGCACACGGGCGACCTCGGCGCGCGCGATGCGCACCGCCGAGCGAGACGACGTGACCGCCGAGCGGGCTTTGGCGAGCTCGACGCGTGCGGCGTCGTACGCGAGCCGGCGGGCGGTGTCACGACGAGCCATGCGCACCCCCACGAATCCGAGCGTTCCCGCGCCGACGGCCGCGGGCGCGATCCACCACAGCTCTGCGACCGATGCCCACAGCGGATCCACGCGCCCAGCCTAGCCAGCGCGCCTGAACATCTCTCAGGATCGGGGGTGCTCGGGGTCAGGCCTTCTGGACGACGATCGCCTGCGTGTCGGTGAACTCGCGTTCGATGCGCTCGTCGGGCTTGTGCGTTGCGAGGCTGACGAGCATCGCGACGAGCAGCGCGCCGACGAAGCCGGGCAGCAGTTCGTAGATGCCGGTGTTCAGCAGGCCCCACGTGAAGACGATGACCGCGCCGGTGGCCATGCCCGCAAGCGCGCCCCACGTCGACAGGCGACGCCAGAACAGGCTCAGCAGGATGATCGGCCCGAAGCTCGCACCGAACCCGGCCCACGCGAACGACACCAGTCCGAGGATGGTGTCGTTCGGGCTGATCGCCAGCAGCGCCGCGATGACCGCCACGGCCAGCACGCAGCCCCGGCCGAGGTAGGCCAGCATCCGGTCGCTCGGCGGCGTCTTGCGCATGACCCGGAACAGGTCTTCGACGAGGGCCGACGAACACACCACGAGCTGGCTCGAGATCGTCGACATGATCGCGGCGAGCACGGCGGCGAGCACGAGGCCCGCGACCAGTGGATGCAGCAGCGTCTGCGACATGAGCAGCACGATCGTCTCAGGGTTGGCGAGGTCGATGCCGCGGTCGGCGATGAACGCGACGCCGATCAGACCCGACACCACGGCGCCGAGCATCGACAGCACCATCCAGGTCATGCCGATGCGACGCGCGGGCTTGGCCGCGGCTGCACTCGGCAGTGCCATGAACCGGATGATGATGTGCGGCTGCCCGAAGTAGCCGAGCCCCCACGCGAGCGCCGAGATGATCGCGATGAGGGTGACGCCGGTGAACTCCTCGCCGCCGAACATCGACAGATGGGCGGGTTCGACCTCGGTGAGCGTCTCGCCGACGGCGGCGATGCCGCCGAGCTGGGTGATCGCGACGATCGGCACCACGATCAGCGCCGTGAGCATCATGAGGCCCTGCGCGACGTCGGTCAGCGATGCGCCCAGGAACCCGCCGAACAGTGTGTAGGCGAGGGTCACGATCGTGACCAGCAGCATGCCGACGAGGTAGTCGCCGTCGAACGCGCTCTCGAAGAACACCCCGCCGGCGACCATGCCCGACGAGATGTAAAGCGTGAAGAAGACGAGGATGATGACCGCGGAGAGGATCCGCAGCAGCCGGGTGCGGTCCTTCAGCCGGTTCTCGAAGAAGCTCGGCACCGTGATCGAGTTCGCGCTCACCTCCGTGTAGGCGCGCAGGCGCGGGGCGACGAGCAGCCAGTTGAGGTACGCGCCGATCGTGAGGCCGATCGCGATCCACGCCTCGATGAGCCCGGCGGCGTAGATCGCACCGGGCAGACCCATCACGAGCCAACCCGACATGTCGGATGCCCCGGCGCTCAGCGCCGCAGCCCACGGCGGCAGGTTGCGCCCGCCGAGCATGTAGTCCTCATGCGTCTTCGTGCGCCTGGCGGCGAAGTAGCCGATCAGCAGCATGCCGGCGAAGTACACGCCCAACGCGATGAACAGGTAGACCTGGTCGGACATCGTCGTCCTCCATCCCTCGTCGTGCCCGCCACGCTACCGCGCGACACCCGATCGTTGAGCGAGGAGCGCAGCGACGAGACGAAACGCAGCCCCGGGCCGACGGTTCGTCTCGCTGCGCTCGCTCAACGACCGGAACGAGCTCAGCCGAAGAGCAGGGCGAGCACCGTCGCGCCGCCGCCGACGAGGATCATCGAGATGATGACCGACCAGGCGATGACCTTCATGCGCGTGGCGCGCTTGTCGGCGAAGCCCGAGTACTCGTCGAGGTCACTCATGCGCTGACCTCTTCGATGACGGGACCGAAGGCGGCCGGCAGCGTGCCGCGCGACTGCTCGCGGAGCTCGGTCAGCGGCACGGTGAAGATATCCTGCACCTCGAGCGCCGGCTCGTCGCCGTCGGCCGCGACGTCGGTGACGCCGATGCGCAGCACCGGGTAGCCGCGTCCGTCGCACAGGCCGCGGAACTTCACGTCCTCCTCGCGCGGCACCGACACGATCACGCGACCGGTGGATTCGCTGAACAGGGCGGTCGCGGCATCCACGCCGTCGCGCTCCATGATCTCGCGCAGCCACACGCGGGCGCCGACGCCGAAGCGCATGACGCCCTCGGCGAGAGCCTGCGCGAGCCCGCCCGACGACAGGTCGTGCGCGGCCGAGACAAGACCCTGCTGACCGGCGGCGTGCAGCAGGTCAGCGAGCTTGCGCTCGTTCTGCAGGTCGACGGCCGGCGGGTGACCGCCGAGGTGACCGTGGATGGTGCCGGCCCACTGCGAACCGCTCAGCTCAGTCGAGGTGACACCCAGCAGGTAGATGTTCTCGCCGGCATCCTGCCACCCCGACGGGATGCGGCGGGCGACGTCGTCGATGATGCCGAGCACACCGACGACGGGCGTCGGGAAGATCGGGGTGTCGCCGGTCTGGTTGTAGAAGCTGACGTTGCCGCCGGTGACCGGCACGCCGAGCTCGAGGCATCCGTCGGCCAGGCCGTCGACGGCCTGCTCGAACTGCCACATGACCTCGGGGTTCTCGGGGCTGCCGAAGTTGAGGCAGTCCGTGACGGCGGTCGGGACGGCACCCGTGACGGCGACGTTGCGGTACGCCTCGGCGAGGGCCAGCTGCGCACCCGCGTACGGGTCGAGCTGGCAGTAGCGGCCGTTGCAGTCGGTCGCGATTGCGAAACCGAGGCCGCTCTCCTCGTCGACGCGGATCATGCCGGCGTCGTCGGGGAAGCTCAGGGCGGTGTTGCCCATGACGTAGTAGTCGTACTGGTTGGTGACCCACGACGTGTCGGCGAGGTTGGGGCTCGCGACCAGCTGGGTGAACTGCTGGCGCAGCGTGTCGGGGTCGTCGGTGCGCGGCAGGGCGGATGCCGAGTCGTCGCGCAGCGCATCGATCCAGGTCGGGTAGGCGACGGGGCGCTCGTACACCGGGCCGTCGACGGCGACCGTCGAGGGGTCGACGTCGACGATCTGCTCGCCGTGCCAGAAGATCTGCAGGCGGCCGTCGCCGGTGACCTCGCCGAGCACGCTCGTCTCGACATCCCACTTGGCGACGACCGCGAGGAACGCGTCGAGCTTCTCGGGAGCGACGATCGCCATCATGCGCTCCTGGCTCTCGCTCATGAGGATCTCTTCCGGCGTGAGCGTGGGGTCGCGCAACAGCACGTTCTCAAGATCCACGCGCATGCCCGATCCGCCGTTGGCGGCGAGCTCGCTCGTGGCGCACGAGATGCCGGCGGCGCCGAGGTCCTGGATCGCCTCGACGAGCTCGCCCTGGTACAGCTCGAGGCAGCACTCGATGAGCACCTTCTCGGCGAACGGGTCGCCCACCTGCACCGCGGGGCGCTTGGTGGGGCCGCCGTCGGCGAAGGTGTCGGATGCCAGGATCGACGCGCCGCCGATGCCGTCGCCGCCGGTGCGTGCACCGAAGAGCACGACCTTGTTGCCGGCGCCGGTGGCGTTGGCGAGCTTGATGTCTTCGTGGCGCATGACGCCGACCGCGAGGGCGTTGACGAGCGGGTTGCCCTGGTAGACGGCGTCGAACACGGTCTCGCCGCCGATGTTGGGCAGGCCCAGGCAGTTGCCGTAGAAGCTGATGCCGCTGACGACACCGTGCACGACGCGGGCGGTGTCGGGGTGGTCGATGGCGCCGAAGCGCAGCTGGTCCATGACGGCGACGGGGCGGGCGCCCATCGAGATGATGTCGCGGACGATGCCGCCGACGCCGGTCGCGGCGCCCTGGAACGGCTCGATGTAGCTGGGGTGGTTGTGCGATTCGACCTTGAAGGTGACCGCCCAGCCCTCGCCCACGTCGACGACGCCGGCGTTCTGGCCCATGCCGACCATGAGGCGTTCTTTCATCTCGTCGCTGACCTTCTGGCCGAAGCGGCGCAGGTAGATCTTCGACGACTTGTAGGAGCAGTGCTCGCTCCACATGACCGAGTACATCGCCAGCTCGCCCGAGGTGGGGCGGCGGCCGAGGATCTGCTTGATCTGGGCGTACTCGTCGGCCTTGAGGCCGAGGGCGCCGTACGGCTGCTCCTTCTCCGGCGTGGCGACGGCGTTCTCAACGGTGTCTGCGACGGGGGTGCTCACGCGGCGTGACTCCAAAGTTCAGGGGTGCCGGGGGATGCCGCCAAGTCTACGGGGTGGGTGCCGTGCTGTTTCGGCGCGTCGGGTGCCCGATCTGACCGACTTCGGGTCGCATATGGCGGGTGAGCGGCACTGTGACCCGCAATGCGCGACGACGTGGGGGTGGCCGCTGATGCGGCTGACGGCGCGGGCTTCGCGGAGGAAGCGGCGGCGGTTGCGCTCGTCGTCCATCATGCGCGAGTCGATTTTGACGGCGACGCGGCGGTCGGTGGAGCGTTGGGTGCCGGTGTAGACGACGGCGAACCCGTCGCGGGGTCGGGGCTGTGCGGGCGTCAGGCCGCGTCCGACATCGTCAGCGTGTAGCGGGAGCGTCCGCCGCGTCGGGGGGTTTGGGC
>NZ_JBYIPT010000009.1:0-145765 GCF_057707225.1 Microbacterium sp. bgisy189
AGACGACGACTGATCGCATCCGGATGCCGCATTCGGCATACTCGGAGGCGATGAACGGACAAGGATCGTCTGCACTGCGGCGACGCATCGCGCGTATCCGCGAATCGATGGACGCGCGGCTGTGGCCGGTGCCCCTTACCGCGGTCATCGGCGGGGTGCTCATCGGCATCGCCCTGCCGGCCATGGATCGCATCGTCGATCCCACCCTGCCGACATGGGTCTCTGCGGCCGTCTTCGGCGGCGGGGTGGATGCCGCGCGTACCGTGCTCTCGGCGATCGCCGGATCGCTCATCACGGCGGCATCCCTCACCTTCTCGCTCACCGTCGTCGCGTTGCAGCTCGCGACGAGTCAGGGCTCGCCTCGGCTGCTGCGCATGTTCGCCGCCGATCGCATGGTGCACGCCACACTGGCCGTGTTCCTGGGCACGTTCGCGTATGCGATCACCGTGCTGCGGACGGTCGACGACGCGACTGAGCAGCGCGAGGCGTTCGTGCCGCGCGTGTCGATGACCGTGGCTTCGGTGCTCACCCTCGCCAGCATCGTGCTGCTCACGCTCTTCCTCGCACACCTCGCCAGGCAATTGCGCGTCGAGACGATGATGCGCGATGTTCACCGCGAGGCGTCGGCGACGATGTCGCGGATGGGGGAGGCCTTCGCCGTCAGCGAGACGGGCGTGCCCGAACGTCCGGTGAACGTGCGTGTCGTCGTGGCGCCGGCTTCCGGGTTCCTCACCGGTGTCGACCGCGATCGGCTGATGTCGGTCGCCGCATCGGATGACCTCGTCGTCCGCGAATTGCGGGTGGTGGGGGAGAACGTCATCGAGAAGACGCCGCTCGTCGAATGGTGGCCGCGTCGCGAGGACAGCGAACTGGATGTCGCAGGCATCGCCGAACGGTTGGCATCCGCCTTCTCCTCGGGGTACGAACGAACGGCTGCACAAGACGTCGGGTTCGGGCTTCGCCAGCTCGTCGACATCGCGGTCAAGGCGCTCTCGCCGGGCGTGAACGATCCGACGACGGCGGTGCACGCGCTCGGACACATCTCCGCCGTGCTGGGCGACCTCTCCGAGATCGACGACCCGCCCGCCGCATACGCGGATGCCGATGGTATTGCCCGGCTCCTTCCGAGGGGCGGCGGGTTCACACTGCACGTCGACATCGGACTCGGTCAGATCCGGCGCTACGGCAACGGCGATCCGGAGGTGATGGCTCGGCTCCTCGGGGTGCTCGACGACCTCGCCTGGCGGGTGCACGACCAACGACAGCGGGCGGTTATCGCGTCCCAACTGGAGCGCACCGAGCGCACGCTCGCCAATGCGACCTACGACGAGGTCGAGCGCGCACGGTTCCGGGCGTTGGCAGACGGGGTGCGCGGCCGGCTCGATCTGGACCGCACAGCAGCCGCTTCGCAGCCCGCTCCTGGCTGAGCGGCCGTTCCTATGGATCGGCGCGCGCCGGGTGTCGCACGCAACGCAGTAACCTCGTGCGCTTAGGCTCATCTGGTCATGATCCGGTTCGAACACGTCACAAAGCGCTACCGCGGGACGAGCAAGCCGGCCCTGAGCGACGTCGGATTCGAGGTGCAGCGCGGCGAGTTCGTGTTCCTCGTCGGCGCCTCAGGGTCTGGCAAGTCCTCGTGCCTGCGACTGATTCTGCGCGAAGACACGCCCACCGAGGGCAAGGTCGTCGTCCTCGGCCGCGACCTGCGCACCCTCTCCACCCGCAAGGTGCCGTACTTTCGGCGCCACATCGGGTCCGTGTTCCAGGACTTCCGGCTGCTGCCGAACAAGACCGTGTTCCAGAACGTCGCCTTCACGCTCCAGGTGATCGGGTCATCACGCGGTTTCATCCAACAGGCGGTCCCCGAAGTGCTCGCACTCGTGGGGCTCGAAGGCAAGGAGAAGCGGCTTCCACACGAGCTGTCCGGTGGTGAGCAGCAGCGAGTCGCGATCGCGCGTGCACTCGCGAACCGCCCCCAGGTCCTCCTCGCCGACGAGCCGACCGGAAACCTCGACCCGGCAACGTCTGTCGACATCATGCAACTGCTGGCGCGGATCAACGCGGCGGGCACCACGGTCCTGATGGCGACCCACGAAGCGTCGTTCGTCGACCAGATGCAGCGCCGTGTCATCGAACTGCGCGGCGGCGTCATGGTGCGTGACGACCGTCACGGTGGCTACGGCGACACCTCGTCGATTCCGCGTCTGGCTCCCGCGTCGGAACGCGGTGCCGCTGCGACGGCCGCACTCACGGCGGTTCTCGAGCTCCAGCGCGAGATCGCGCAGGGCGCCGGTGACCCGGCTGCCGCCGCCGCGGCGGCTGCTGCGATCCCGACTGCCGTCCCCGTGGCGACTCCCGATCCGGTCCCCGACGGAATGTCCGTGTCGACACCGGCGCCCGAGCAGCACGAGCCGGCATCCTCATCCGTGCCCGCCACCGCCGCACCCGAGGTGACGACACCACAGCCGGGGGCTGACCCGCATCCCGGTACCAGGCCCATCGCGATCAATGCACCGGAGGTCGACCTCGGTGCGCTGGGGCTCGACGGCCCGGGTGTCGCTGATCGTCTCGGGCTCGCCGCTCATGACGAGAACGAAGACGAAGTGGGGCCGACCTCGTGAGGGCCGGGCTGATCCTCGGCGAAGCGCTGTCCGGCCTGCGTCGCAATGCCTCCATGGTGATCTCGGTCGTGCTCGTCACGTTCGTCTCGCTCACGTTCGTCGGCGCCGCGATGCTCATGCAGATGCAGATCGTGAAGATGCGGGACTTCTGGGTGGATCGCGCCCAAGTGGCCATCTCGATGTGTCGCGAGGATTCCGCGACGACGAACTGCACCAACGGTGCTGCGACGGTCGAACAACTCGACGCGGTCAGCGAGCGACTCGAGAGCGACGCGCTCGAAGAGGTCGTGCGCAGTGTGCGATTCGAGTCGGCGCAGGAGGCGTACGACAACGTCCTCGAGCTCTACGGCGAAGAGTATTCGGAGTTCATCACACCCGAGCAGTTGGGCGAGACGTTCCGCGTGAATCTCGTCGACCCGACGAAATCGGACGTCCTCGTCGAAGCCTTCACGAACGAAGAAGGCGTCGAATCGGTCACCGATCAGATGCAATACCTCGAACCGCTCTTCGCCGCACTCACGATCGCCACCTACATCGCCGTCGGCATCGCAGGGCTCATGCTGATCGCTGCCGTCCTGCTCATCGCGACAACGATTCGACTGTCCGCCTATGCGCGTCGAAAAGAGCTCGGCATCATGCGGTTGGTCGGTGCCTCGAACAGATTTATCCAGACGCCGTTCATCCTCGAGGGCGTTTTCGCGGCATTCATCGGCTCGCTGCTCGCGGGCGGCGCGATCGTGCTCGGCGTTCAGTTCGGCGTGCAACGGTATCTGCGTGACAGGGTCGACTTCGTCACGAGCTGGGTCAACCTCGGCGATGTGGCGATCGTGCTCCCGACCATCATCGGCATCGGTCTGCTCCTCGCCGCGCTGTCGGCGGGCTTTGCGATTCGGCGCTGGCTGCGCGCCTGATCCGCTGCGTCGGCTAGACTGAACGGCTGCCGCGCGGCCAGATCGGGTCGAGGGTGCGGCGAGATCGAGGAGTCATCATGCCCAGGGAACGCGGCGAGAAGGTCGTCGCGACCAACCGTCGCGCGCGCCACGACTACGCCATCGAGAAGACGTACGAGGCAGGTCTCGTGCTCACCGGCACCGAGGTGAAGTCGCTGCGTCAGGGACGCGCGAACCTGACCGACGGTTACGCCTACATCAAGGACGGCGAAGCCTTCCTCGACGCCGTGCACATCCCCGAGTACTCGCAGGGGCACTGGACGAATCATTCGGCCAAGCGCATCCGAAAGCTACTGCTCCACAAAGACGAGATCGTGAAGCTCAGCCACGCCGTGGCCGCCGGTGGCTACACCCTGGTGCCGTTGAAGCTCTACTTCTCGGACGGGCGGGCGAAGGTCGAGATCGCGGTCGCGAAGGGCAAGCGCGAGTTCGAGAAGCGCCAGACGATTCGCGAACGTGAAGACAAGCGTGAAGCCGAGCGGGCGATGCGCTCCCGCAACCGGCTGGGGGAGTAGCCTCAGACCGCGCGGAAGCGCGCCTCGACCGTCGCAGTGATGACGATGTCGTCGGGGTGGAAGTCGACCGCCGGCGCGCCGCCGTCGAACGCCATCTCGGCCTTCGCTGCACGCAGCATCGCCGGATGCGTCGGTTCGCTGCCGCCCAGCATCCCGACGTCGGCGATCTCGATCGGCCGGACGGTGCTGCGACCGATCGCTGTCGCGTACGCCGTCGCCCGCTCGACGGCGACGGCGACCGCCGACGTCGCGACCTCGCGTTCCGTGCGTGCGCGTACCTCGGGCGTGAGCTGCCACGCGACATGGCCGATCTGCACTCCGTCCTGCTCGGCGAGGGCGTTGATCCAGCCGGAGAGGGCGATCGTGTCGGTGAACGTGGCGGTGAATTCGACGGACGCGTAATGCACGGGTGGCAATTGCTCCCCGGCGTCGTTCCACGGCCGCTGGGCCCAGACGCTCACACGCTGACTGTTCCACTCCGAGACGGCACCGGCTTCGCGTCGCACGCCGAGTCCGGCGCGCACGGGCTCCGCCAGGGCCGCGATGCGTTCGACCACCGCGCCGCGCTCGGGCCCGTCAGCGGCGACCGTGATGTGGGCTCTGGCCTGCTCGGGCGCCACCCGCCGTTCGCTCTCGCCCCGGACGGTGATGATGACCTCGTCGCTCATGCTCGGGAGCCTACGGGGAATGGCAGTCTGCCCGCATCCGTTGTAGGCTGTAATGCTCGGGTACGAAAGTTCCCGAGGACAACTCCACAGCGTGACAGTGGCCCACTGCCGTCAGGCGCACGGGGATGATCGGTTTCGACATCGCCTGTGTAACTGCGGGAAGCGGGCCGAGGATGCAGAGTTATCTCGTGAACGCCCTCTGCAAAACTATAGTTGCCGATGCAAAGCGCAACGACTTCGCCCTCGCCGCTTGAGCGAGCCCGATAGTCCGTCAGACCGTGGCTGATTCCGACACGGATCCTGGCGTCATCTAGGAATCTTGCTGGGTGGCGGCGTCTGGACGCCACCCGGGACTCTTCCCAGACTGGGCTCGTCGACTTAGGTGTCTGTGACAAAGGTCGGAGCCGAGCAGAACGTCTCCACAGACTGCGCCCGGAGAAGACGCAGTATCCCAGCGATGGACGGGGGTTCGATTCCCCCCATCTCCACGACGCCGCTGTCACGCGAACGAGTCGACAGGCCGCCCCTCGGGGCGGCCTGTTCCGTTTCGGGGCGCCCGGTCAGAGCGCGGGCTGCTCGATGAGCACGAGGTTGGCCTTCCAGTCGGCCAGGGTGACCCAGCCGTCGCCGAAGCGGTACGTGAACCCGTAGCCGTCGTCGTCCACGGTCAGCGGGTTGGGCTCGGTGACGAGCACGCCGTCGGCATCCTCTTCGCGCTTCCATCCTTCGGCGACAAGCTCCGCCTCGATCGCGGCGGCATCGTCGGCAGCGACCGGCGCCCACGCCAGCACCATCATGTCGTTGCTCTCGACGCTGAAATCGGCCCACATGCAGCGGATGCCGCCGGGCATCTCCCGCTCGCCGATGAGGAACGGCTCCTCCTTCGGCGTCCACCCCGCCTCGGTGAAGGTGGCAACCGTCTCCGGCAGCACGAGCGTCTCGCACGTGACGTCCTCAGCCGGCACCGCGGTCTCGGTGGGCTCGGGCGTCGATGCGGGGGCCTCGCCGGCCGGGGTCTCGACAGGTGCCTGCGGCGTCGGGTCCTGTGCAGCGGGCGCGTCGGCGGGCGAGCAGCTGACTGTGAGCAGGGCGAGCGCGGTGACGGCGGCGGCGACGACGGTGCGTGCCGGGCGAGGGAAAGGCATCGGGGTCCTCGTCATCAGGTGGTCGGACCGATCACGTCGAGGAACGCGTCGTGCAGGATACCGTTGGTTGCCAGCGAGGAGCGGGAGTCGAGCGAGTCGGCGCCGTCGATGTCGGTGAACCGTCCGCCCGCCTCCATCACGATCGGCACGTGCGCTGCGATGTCGTACGCCTGCACGCCGAACTCTGCGACGAACTCGAGACGCCCTTCGGCAAGCAGCATGTAGGGCCACGCATCGCCGTAGCCTCGGTCGCGCCAGACCGCGCGGGTCAGGCGGAGCAGGTCTTCGCTGCGGCCGACTTCATCCCACTGCGCGATCGACTGGAAGCTCACCGACGAGGCCGCGACATCGTCGACCCCAGACACGTGCAGGCGTCGCGGCTCGCCGGTCGGGGTGTTCGTCCACGCGCCGAGTCCGGTGGCGCCCCACCAGCGGCGACCGATCGCCGGCTGGCTGACGACGCCGACGCGGGGCACGCCGTCGATTGCGAGGGCGATCAAGGTCGACCACATCGGAATGCCCTTGAGGTAATTGGCCGTGCCGTCGATGGGATCGATGATCCACTGGCGTGCAACGTCTCCCGAGGTTCCGAACTCTTCGCCGTGGATGCCGTCGGCCGGACGCTCGGCGACGAGGATGTCGCGGATCGCGCGCTCCGTGGCGAGGTCAGCCTCGGTCACGGGTGACTGATCGGCCTTGAGGTCGATGTTCAGATCGGGTGCGTCGAAGCGCGCCATCGCGACGCGATCGGCCGCATCGGCGAGCCGAAGCGCGAGGGCCAGGTCCTCCGTGAGGTCGTCGTCGAAGGGCGTGCGCCAGGACGTCGGCGTGGTGGGGGAGGTCACACCGTCAAGGATAGTTCGCGACGGGGGCCTCGATTGGCGTGAGTCGGCATCGGGATGGTAACGTTGACCCTCGGTTCGTCTCGCGGCAGAACCGATGCACCTCTAGCTCAATCGGCAGAGCAACTGACTCTTAATCAGTGGGTTCTGGGTTCGAGTCCCAGGGGGTGCACAGACCGGGAAGCCCCGGCGCGAACATGTTCGCGCCGGGGCTTCTTCGTGTCATGTGCGGGCCGCTCCTCGTCGGTAACGGTTGCGACACGGGGGTCCATGCCGTTTGACACGAGGTGCCCTGCGCTCCATGATTGCATTACCTGAATCGGGTTTCAGGTTTCCTTCCAACGGTGAAAGGCATCGACATGCGGGTTACGAAGAAGTTGCTCCTGGGGGCGGTCGCCACGACCGCCGCGTTCGCCCTTGCGGCGTGCGCTCCCGGAACCACGGGTGGCAACGGTGATGGTGGCGAGGGCGATGGCAATGCGCCCAGCGAGATCACCGTCGGCGTCATCACGAGCGAGACCGGTCCGCTGGCCAGCTACGGTGAGCAGTACCTCGACGGGTTCAAGGCAGGGCTCGACTACGCCACCGACGGCACGGGTGAGGTCGACGGCACGACGATCAACGTCGAGTACCGTGACGACACCGGCGACCCCGACACGGCGGTCAACATCGCCAAGGAGCTCATCGGCGACGGTGTGACCATCCTTGCCGGCAGCGCCTCCTCGGGTGTCGCCCTTGCGGTGGCCGAGCAGGCTGCACAGAACCAGGTGCTGTTCCTCTCTGGGCCGGCTGCGGCCGACGCGATCACCGGCATCAACGAGTACACGTTCCGTACCGGTCGTCAGTCCGCGCAGGACGTCGCGACCGCCGGGACCTTCCTCGATGACATCGAAGGGCAGAAGGTCGTCGTGTTCGCGCAGAACAACGCGTTCGGTCAGGGCAACCAGGCCGCCGTCGAGGCGATCCTCGGCGCACAGGGTGCAGAGGTCGAGCCGGTGCTCGTTGCAGAAGACGTCACCGAGTTCACGCCGTTCGCGCAGCAGGTGCTGGCGGCCGACCCCGATCTCGTGTTCGTCGCGTGGGCCGGTGCTACCTCCGGCGCGATGTGGCAGGCGATGAGCCAGCAGGGCGTGCTGGATGACATCCCGGTCGTGACGGGTCTCGGCGATGCGGCGACGTTCGGTGCGTACGGTGAGGCGTCGGAGCAGATCAGCTTTCTCAACCACTACTTCGCGGGTGCACCGGACAACGACGTGAACACGGCGATGGTCGAGGCGGTCGAAGGTGCCGGCGGGACGCCCGACCTGTTCACTCCCGACGGCTTCAACGCGGCGATCATGCTCGTGCAGGCCATCTCGGAGGGCGATGGCGACGTGGATGCCATGATCGCCGCACTCGAGGGGTTCAGCTTCGACGGGCCCAAGGGCAGCCTGACCGTGCGTGAGGGTGACCACGCGCTGCTGCAGGAGATGTACCAGGTGCGTCTGGTCGCCGACGGCAGCGGCTTCGTGCCGGAACTGATCGAGACCGTTCCCGCCGACGCAGTTGCACCGGCCGAGGCCGGCTGATCCCGGCACCTCCACCGACCCGAGGAGCACTCACCCGATGAGCACCCCTGTCCCGTCCGCGCTGACGATCGAAGGCCTCGGCCTGCAGATCGGCGGCGCCACCATCCTCCATGATGTCGACCTCGACATCGCGCCCGGCTCCCTGGTCGGCGTGATCGGGCCCAACGGTGCCGGAAAGACCACGCTGTTCAACGTGATCTCCGGTGTCGCGTCACCCACGTCGGGTCGCATCCAGATGCACGGTGAGGACATCACCCGCACGTCCGTGTCGCAGCGGGCGCGGGCGGGACTGGGGCGCACCTTTCAGACCTCGAGTCTGTTCCCGCGATTGAGCGTGCTCGAGAACGTGCGGCTCGCCGCGCAAGTCGCCCTCGGCGGCAACTATTCACTGCTGCGATTTCCGCGTCGCACGGATGCCGCCACCGGGTTGGCTCTCGAGAAGCTGACGCTCGTCGGGCTCACCCACAAGCTCGACACACCCGCCGGCGACATCTCGCACGGCGACAAGCGAAAGCTCGAGATCGCGGTGCTGCTGGCCACCGACGCCTCGGTCGTGCTGCTCGACGAACCGATGGCGGGCGTCGCGTCGGGGGATGTCGCGGGACTCGTCGACAACATCCGCGAGATGCAGCGCGAAAAGCAGTGCACCGTGCTGATGGTGGAACACCACATCGACGTGCTCATGGGGCTCGTCGAGAAGGTCGCCGTCATGTACTCGGGATCGATCATCGCGTTCGACACCCCCGAGAACGTCATGGCCAACCCGCTCGTGCAGAGTGCCTACTTGGGAACGGCAGCATGAGCGCGGCGACCACCGCATCCCCGATCCTGGAGGTGGAGGAGCTGTCCGCCTCGATCGCCGGTCAGCAGGTCGTCGAGTCGGTCAGCTTCACGGTGCCCGCCACCGGCATCACCGCCGTCCTCGGCCGCAACGGTGTCGGCAAGACCTCGACGCTGCGCGGCATCCTCGGGCTGATCCAGCGACGCGGGCGCGTCACCTTGGCGGGGGAGCGCATCGACCACCTGTCGACCCACAAGGTCGTCCAGCGCGGTGTCGGGTACGTTCCCGAAGACCGTGAAGTGTTCGCCAAGCTCACCGTCGCCGAGAACCTCGCACTCGCCGAGCGCTCCAAGCACCCGCGGCGCGATTTCGTCGCGGAACTGTTCCCCGACCTCGTGAAGCGTCGCGGGCAGATGGCCGGCACGCTCTCCGGCGGCCAGCAGCAGATGGTGTCGGTCGCCCGCGCCCTGCTGAACGAGAACGTCCTGCTGCTCGTCGACGAACCCACGAAGGGCCTCGCCCCCAAGATCGTCGACGAAGTCGCTGCCGCCCTCCAGGAAGCGTCGAAGACCGTGCCGATCCTGCTCGTCGAACAGAACCTCGAAGTCGTCAAGCGATTGGCCGCGGATGCCGTCGTGATCGCCGGCGGTCGTGTCGTGCACACCGGCACCGCCCGCGGCATCCTCGATGACGAGGCGCTCACGATGCGCCTGCTCGGCGTCAGCGCGGAGGTGCACTCGTGAACCTCGAACCGCTCGTCCTCATCCTCATCACCGGCGTCGGACTCGGCGCGCTGTACTTCCTGGTGGCCTCCGGACTCAGCCTCATCTATGGCCTCATGCACGTGCTGAACTTCGCGCACGGCGCGTTCCTCACCCTCAGCGCCTTCATCGGATGGCAGGTCGCGCAGGCGCTCGGCACGGCGTCGTGGGGATCGTTCCTGATCTCGATCCTCGTCGGCGCCGTCGTCGGCGCGCTGTTCGCGACGGTCACCGAACTCGTGCTCATCCGTCCCCTCTACGAACGGCACATCGAGCAGGTGCTCGTCACCGTCGGCCTCTCGTTCGCTGCGATCGCGCTCTTCGAAGGCATCTGGGGCACCGACGTGATCAACATCTCGGGGCCGGCGTGGCTCAAGGGCACGACCCCCGTGCTCGGCGCCAGCATCCCGAACATCTACTGGCTGCTGATGGCCGCCGCGGTCATCGTGCTCGGTGCGATCGTGCTGTTCCTGCGCAAGACCCGCTACGGCATGATCATCCGCGCCGGTGTCGAGAACCGGGCGATGGTCACGGCGCTCGGCATCGATGTGCGCCGAAGCTTCACGATCGTCTTCGCGATCGGCGGTGCCGCTGCCGGCATCGGCGGCGTGCTCGCAATGCACTGGAACACGTTCGTGTCCGCCCACATGGGCTCGACGCTGCTCATCTTCGCGTTCATCGTGACCGTGATCGGCGGGCTCGGCTCACTCACGGGAGCGGCGATCGCCGCCGTGATCGTCGCGGTGCTGCAGCAGTTCGCCAACTACTACCTGGGCGGCACGGGCGACTTCATCGTGGTCGCACTGCTCGCCATCGTCCTGCTGGTGCGACCCACCGGCCTCATGGGGAGGGCAGCATGACCGTCACCACCGGCGTCCCGACGCTCGTTCCCGGCCGCAAGGGCGCCTACCTGCCCTTCGTCGTCGGTGCAGGGCTCGTCGTGCTCATGGCCGTGCTGCCACTGCTGAACATCTCGATCCCCGGCATCCTGCCCGGCGCCACCTACACGCCCGGCAGCCTGTCGCTCATGTCGCTGTGCATGGTGTTCGCAGCGCTCGCACTGTCGTACAACCTGCTGCTCGGTACGAGCGGGATGCTCTCGTTCGGCCACGCACTGTACTTCGGCGCCGGCGCATACGGCCTGGGCATCGCCCTGAAGTACCTCGGTGTGCCCCTGTGGCCCGGCGTGCTCATCGCGCTGGTCGGCGGCCTGTTGATCGCCCTGTTCACCGGGTCGATCGCGATGCGCGTCTCCGGCATCCCGTTCGCAATGGTCACCCTCGCCTTCGCGCAGGCCGGTTCGGTGCTGGTGCGACGCAACCAGCAGGTCACCGGCGGCGAAGAGGGGATGCGGCTGCCCACCGAGCATGTTCCCGACTGGCTCATCGGCGTCATCAACACCCGGAACCTCTACTGGTTCGCGCTCGTCGTCGTGGTGATCGTCTACCTCGTCGTGCTGTGGGTGGACCGCTCGCGTCTCGGCCACCTCGCCGAGGCCACGCGGGAGAACGAGCTGCGCGTGCGGGTGCTCGGTCTGCATCCGTACGCGGCACGGCTGATCGTCTTCACGGTCGCCGCCGGGTGCGCCTCGCTCGCCGGCATCGCCTACATGCTGCTGCAGTCGGGCACGCAGCCGAGCTCGGTCGGGGCCGATCTGACGATCACGGTGCTCGTGATGGTCGTGCTCGGTGGCGTCGGGTTCCGCTGGGGTGCCATTCTCGGAGGCGTGCTCTACACGATCCTCGACCAGCGCCTGACGGTGCTCGCGCGTTCGGAGTGGATCGATTCGCTGCCGGCCTGGCTGCACATCCCGCTGTCGGAGCCGCTGTTCCTCCTCGGCGTCCTGTTCATCCTCGTCGTCATGTTCCTTCCCGGTGGCATCGCGGGAACGATCGACACCTGGGTCAGGCGTCGCCGAGGCGAGCGCACGCGCACCCAACTGCGCACGCTCGACGATGCGGGCAGCACGGCCGAGGCCGGAGAAGGTGCCGGAGAGGTCGCGGCGCGCACATGAACGAACTGCTGCCCGAGCGCGACGGTGCGCACACGGTCGGCCGATGGCTCTCCGACCGCGCCGCGGCATCGCCCGCGCGCATCGCGATCGACGATCGCGGCGTGACGATCGCGTACGGCCGGCTCGACGAGCGTGTTCGCGAGCTGTCGGCGCGGCTGCGACGTGCGGGGTACGGTCCGGGGGACCGCATCGCGACCGTGTCGGGCAACTCGATCGACCACGTCGTTGCCTTCTTCGCGGCGGCACGCGTGGGTGCCGCGTTCGTCCCGCTGTCGTGGCGGCTCACCGCGAAGGAACTGTCCGGGATGCTGGCGCGGACGGCTCCCGAACTCGTGCTCGTCGAAGACGAGTACGTTGCGCTCGCCTCCGAGGCGCTCGACCTGCTCGCCGAGCGCCCGCCGGTGGCATCGCTCGGCACGACAGGGGTCGAGCAGACCGTGCCGCGCCGCACGACTGCACCCGCACCCTGCCGTGCGGTCCGCGACGACGACGCGCTGCTCGTGATCTTCACGTCGGGCAGCGAGGCCGAGCCCAAGGGCGTCGTCCTCACCCACGCGAACTGCTTCTGGAACAACCTCGCCCTCGCCGGAGCGCTGCCGCTGACCGCTGACGACGTCGTGCTCTCGATGCTCCCGCAGTTCCACGTCGCCGCCTGGAACGTGCAACCGCTCCTCGCGTGGTGGACGGGTGCGACGGTCGTCCTCGAACGGGGCTTCCAGCCTTCACGCGTCCTCCAGCTCATCGAGGACCGCGGCGTGACCGCGATGATGGGGGTCCCCACCCAGTACCGGCTGCTCGCCGACGATCCTCGCTTCGACGCGGCCGCCCTCGGCTCGCTGCGCGTCGGTCTCGTGGGCGGTGCGACGCTGCCCGATGACGTGGCCGAGACATGGCAGGCGCACGGCGTGGATCTCGTGCAGGGGTACGGGTTGACGGAAGCCTCGCCCAACGTGCTGTGGCTCGCCGCTGACGAGGCCCGCCGGCATCCCGGCGCGGTCGGCCGGCCCTACCCGGGGGTCGACGTCTGCCTCGCCGACCCCGAGACCGGACTCGTGCTGGAGGGCGCGGCGACGGGGGAGTTGTGGGTGCGCGGTCCGAGCGTGTTCGCCGGGTACCTCGACGATCCCGCAGCCACGGCGCGCGTCTTCGCCGGAGAGTGGCTTCGCACAGGCGACATCGTCGAGCGCACCGCCGACGGATGCCACCGCATCGTCGACCGCATGAAGGACATTTACATTTCCGGTGGCGAGAACGTCGCGCCGGCCGAGGTCGAGGCGGCGCTCATGCGGCACCCGAACGTCGCAGAGGCGGCCGTCGTCGGCGTCCCCGATCCGGTGTGGGGCGAGCGGGGGGTCGCGTTCATCGTGCCGATTCCGGGCGCCTTGGTCGGCGAGGACGAACTGCTCGCCCATGCTCGTGCGGAGCTCGCGGGCTACAAGGTGCCGGTGAAGATCGCGCTGGTGTCCGAATTGCCGCGCTCGACGATCGACAAGCTCGCCCGCTCACGCCTGCGCGAACGGGCCATCGCACTCGTGCACGCGGCGTCGACCGTCGCACACGAGCCGCACGCGCACGAAGAACAGGGGGTCGCGCATGAGCAGCATTGACGTGGGTGGAGTGGTCGAGGCAGTCGGCGCCACCTCGACATCGGGCCGCCCGCTCACAAAACGCGGTGAGGCGACGCGGCGCAGGCTCCTGGAGGCAGCAGAGGTGGTCTTCGCCGATCTGGGATACCACGAGGCGTCCATCGTCAAGATCACCGAGCGCGCGGGCATCGGCCTCGGCACGTTCTACCTGTACTTCGACGGCAAGCAGCAGATCTTCGAAGAGCTCGTCATCGACCTGAACCGTCGCGTGCGGCATTCGATGGCAGAGGCGATGGCGGGCGCAACCGACCGCATCGCCGCCGAGCGTGCGGGCTTCGAGGGGTTCTTCCGCTTCACCGCCGCCCACCCCGCCCTCTACCGGGTCGTGCGTGAAGCCGAGTTCGTCTCGCCCGAAACGCTCCGGCTGCACTACACGCGGATCGTCGAGGGGTATGAGGCGGGACTGCGTGCCGCACAGCATGTCGGCGACGTCGATGTCGCCCTCGACCCAGAAGTCACCGCCTGGGCACTCATGGGCGCGGGTGAGCTGATCGGCATGCGCTACGTCCTCTGGGAGCGCGACGACGAGGGCAACGCGCCGATCCAGATGCCCACCGAGATCATCGACCACACCATGCGATTCATCCGCAACGCCCTCGAGGCTCGCGGACAGGGCCAGGCGCCCGGGGAGGAAGGCCAGGATGGCTGAGCACGATCTGCAGGGCAAGCGCGCCCTCGTCACCGGCGGCGCGAGCGGCATCGGTCTCGCGTGCGTGCACGAGTTCGCGTCGCGCGGGGCGCATGTCACCGTCGCTGACTTCAACGGGGATGCGGCGCACGCCGTCGCCGCAGAGGTCGGGGGAGAGGCGTGGGTCGTCGACCTGAGCGACACGGCTGTCCAGGAACGACTCGAGCTCGAGACCGACATCCTCGTCAACAACGCGGGCATCCAGACCGTGGCGCCGATCCACGAGTTCGACCCTGAACGGTTCCGCTTCATGCACCGCCTCATGGTCGAATCCCCCTTCCTGCTGGTGCGCGCCGCGTTGCCCGGCATGTACGAGCGCGGATGGGGTCGCATCATCAACATCTGCAGCGCGCACGGACTGCGGGCAAGTCCCTTCAAGGTCGCCTACGTGACGGCGAAGCACGCGATGGAGGGGCTGTCGAAAGTAACGGCGCTCGAGGGCGGCCCGCACGGCGTCACGAGCAACTGCATCAACCCGGCTTACGTGCGCACGCCGCTCGTCGAGAAGCAGATCGCTGACCAGGCGGTCGTCCACGGGATCCCCGAAAGCGAGGTCGTCGAGAAGATCATGCTGACCGAAACGGCGATCAAACGGCTCATCGAGCCCGAAGAGGTGGGCTCGCTCGCGGGGTGGCTCGCATCGGATGCCGCGGGCATGGTGACCGGCGCGAGCTACACCATGGACGGCGGATGGACCGCGCGGTGACGGGGCACACCTATCGCACCGTCGACGTTCCGGTGGCGGGCGGCGACCTGCGGGTCGCGATCTGGAATCCTGAGCACGTCGAAGATGCACCGACCCTCGTCGCGATCCACGGAGTGACCTCCTCGCACCTCGCATGGCAGTGGGTCGCGGAGGCGATGCCGGGCGTGCGGATCGTCGCACCAGACCTTCGCGGGCGCGGCCGCAGCAACGAGCTCGAGGGCCCGGCCGGCATGGCGGCCCACGCGGAAGACCTCGCGGCGGTGTTCGCCCACTTGGAACTCGATCCGACCGTGATCGTCGGGCACTCCATGGGAGCGTTCGTCGCGGTCGTCTTCGCCCACCGTCACCCCGACCTCGTCACGAGACTCCTGCTGGTCGACGGCGGGCTGCCGCTCGCCGCTCCTGCCGGGCTCTCGGCCGATGAGCTGGTCGCCGCGATCCTCGGCCCCACCGCCGAACGGCTCGGAATGCGTTTCGCCGACACCGGCGAGTACCTCGCCTTCTGGGACGGGCACCCCGCGTTCGAGGGCCCCCCGTCGCCCGCGCTCGAACGGTACTTCGCGTACGACCTCGTGCCCGACGGCGACCTGCTGCGCCCCGCGACGAGCTACGAGACGACCGCCGAAGACACCGTCGACCTCAACACCGGTACCGCGCTCACGCAGGCCCTGGCCGTCCTTCCCGCCGGGACGGCCTTCATCACGGTGCCGCGCGGGTTGCAGAACGAAGCGCCGGGACTGTACCCGCCGGCCCATCTCGAGGGCCTCCTCGAGACCCACCAGCAGGTCGAGCATGAACGCTGGGAAGGCCTGAACCACTACTCGGTCGTCATGGCGCCCCAGGGGGCGCACGCGGTCGCAGCCCGCATCCGCTCCCTCCTCGACTGAAGCGTCAGCGAAGATCCCGGAGGCGCGCGGCGATGCCTTCCGCCTCGCCGGCACGTCGTTCGTACGACACGGCGAGGATCAGCAGGACGGCCCCGACGACCGCGAGTGTGATCCACCACGGCATCGACTCGATGCCCCGACCGATCTGCACCGCGAACGCCGATACGGTCTCGATCGGCAGCACGACGACGCCGATGACGAACGGTGCCGCCAGTCGGGCGGTCGCCCCCACGAGGATCGCGACGAGTGCGAGGACGATCACGAGGATCGCACGCCACGTGAGCGGGTCGGTGAACGTCGACGCGATCGAGGCGCTGAGCACCGTCACCAGGCCGGGCGCGAGCAGCGCCCACGACCCGCCGAACCCCGCCGGCCACTGTGCCAGCGTCCCGCGGGCGCCGTCCGGATGCCGCCCGAGATGCAACGCGCCCGCCACCAGGAGGGCGGCGCCCAGCGGCAGCGAGAACCACTCGACTCGAAGATCACGCGGACTCCACGCGACAACCGCAGTGGTGAACGACAACACGAAGAGCACCCACACCGGCGGCAGGATGCCGGCATCCTCCACACCTCGTCGGCGAAGCGTCGTCGCGACGGCCACCACGGCGATGAGCCCCGCGATCATGACCGCCCACATCGTCCAAATGCTGGTCCAGTCCCGCTGGATCGCCGGCCACGTGCCGGCGGCGAGGAACACGACCGTGGGCACGAGCAGCCACCGCCGCCGCGATGGGGTCGCGAACACCGAGGATGCCGCCGCCGCTCCCGAGAGACCCGCGACCACGGCGCCGAGCCCGGCGAACGCCAGCGCAGTGAACACCACGACGCCGCCCGGACCTTCAGCATCCAGGCCCACGCGAGCCGCGTGCACGGGGCCCGCCGATGCGGCCACCACTGCGGTCGCCAGCATCGGGATGCGCAGCGCGCCGAGTGGCCCGGGGTCACGCAGTCGCGCACCGAGCGCGCACAGGACGACGGCTGCGGCCAGCAGCGCCCACAGCCGCCAGGTGCCGCCGGCGATCGCCAGCAGCACGACGCTCGGTGTGACGACGACCGCCATGCCGACGGCGAACAGTGCCCGACCGTTCCGGCGACGCCAGGTGAGCGCGGCCCCCACAGTCGCAGCGGCCAGCGCAGGCGGCACGGTGTACGGTTCGACGACCTCGACCCCGGCGAGCGACCAGGCGCACCACAGCGCTCCCGTGCCCGCCGCGGCTGCGAACCACCACAGGAAGCGGCGACGGACTGTCGCCGCGGCCGCACCGATGCCGATCGCGAGGATGACGAGCACGAGGATCGCTGTGGGCAGCCCCGCCGCCTCCCGCCCGAGCGCGAGCGCAACTGCGATGGCAGCGGTCAGGAGCGATGAGGACTCGATCGCCAACCGAAGGCGCTCTGCGTCGCCGCCCGACATGTCACGCCCCACGAACGCCGCGCGCACGCGCGTCGCGAGCGGCAACGCGCACACCACGATGACAGCGATGATCGGGAGGACCACCGGCGATCCGCTCATGGGCAGCAGCCACGCGCCGAGACACACCGCGACGACCGCCAGTGCCGGCACCAGCACCGCGGCGCACACGGCGCGCAGGACCGGCACGAGGCCCGCCCGTCTGGTCATGAGCAGCGTCAGCGCGAGCAGGAAGATGAGCCCGGTCGACAGGGCCGTCCACCCCGTCCGCACGGTGATCACCTGCACGACACCGACAAGGAACGGCACCGAGGTGACCGCGAGCACCGTCCACCACGCGTGCACCGGGACGCGTCGCGCGTATGTGGCGGCAATGGCCACCATGGCGCCGGCCGATGTCGTGAGGCTCGTCGTCGCGACCGCATCCAGCCCCAGCAGGCCGAACCCAGCGGCCGTCGCGAGGAGCGCATAGGCATACCCGGCGCCCACGTGCGCCCACCGCCTCGCCCGCGGCGCGCCGAGTGAGACCACGGCGGCCGCGGCGACCACGACCGGTGCACTCCACACGGCGATCTGCGCGGATTGCCAGGCCACCAGCGCGCCCAGCGCGAGGGCCGCATGCGTCGCGATGGTGAACGGAATCGCGAGGATCGCCGAACGGGTGCGTGTGCGGACAACCATCGTCGTGAGTACCGCCACCACCACGGCGACGGCGACGGCGACGGTGAGACCGGGCATCCCGTGCGGCAGCAGCACGGCGGCCAGAAGCGCGCCCGCGCCGAGCCACGCCGCGACGACACTCGACCAGACAGTGGCATGCAGCCGTGCGTGCAGCGCGAAGCCGACCGCGACCGCGACGAGTCCGACCGTGGCGCCCAGCGATGCCCACCGGTCATCGGCGACACCGCCCCACCCGCCCCCGGCCTCCCCGGAGAGGGTGAGCACGGCGCCGAACGCAATGGTGGCCAGCACCGGGAGAGCCATGAGCGCCATCGCAGACAGGGCGCCCGCCGTCGTCCACGCGGTCCGCGAACGGGATCGCACGTCAGGAGCCCACGTCGCGAGCAGCAGGCCTGCGGCGGCGCCCGCCGGCGCCGAGGCGAACAGCCATGCGGCGCCCGCCTCGGCGGTGACGGGAACGGCGGCCCCGATCAGGGTGAGGGCACCGACTGCGGTCCCGCCCGAGACGGTCGACCACAGCGGCATCGCGATCCGTCGTGCCGAGAGCGCCGCGACCAGCGCGACCAGCGCGAAGAAGGCAGCGGCCGTCCACAGCGTTGCAGAGAACGAAGCGCCGATCGCCAGCAGCTGCGGCAACGAGATCACGAGCGCGATGACCTGCACGACGGTGAGCGCGACACCTTCGGCAGTCGCCGATGCGCGCCGGGCAGCGGCGGCGCGCTGTGCGACCGCGATCAGCGCCATCGCGGCGCCCATGGTCCCGGTCCACCCGATCAGCGCGGCGATCGGCGTCGCACCGGCCGCGCCGAACATGGCAGGAACGAGGGCGAGTGCGACCACCGCGGGCGCGAACCATGCCCGGATGCCGGATCGAAGACCCGCGAACCCCATCACACCGCCGGCGATCAGCGTCGCGATCGCCGTGAGCACCCAGCCGCTGAGGGTTGCGGGAGTGAGTGCCGCGATCGCTGTGATGTCGAGTGCGATGAACACCATGCCGAGGGCACCGACGGTTTCCGCCGAAGAGCGCAGCCGCCGAGCGTGCAGCATCCTTGCGCCCGCGAGGAAGACGGCCGTCGTGGCGAACAGCACGAGGCTGCGCACGCCCCGGTCGTCGAGGTCCGGGTTGAAGAAGGTGAACACGATCGCTGCGACGGCGAACAGTCCCGCGCCGGCGACCGCAAGGACGGATTGGACCGTGGTGTTGCCGCGCGGCGCCGCAACCGCCGTGGGCGTGGCAGACGTGCTGGGCGGGCGCTGCGCTGGCGGGGCGGCAGCGGCGACAGATCGCCGCGGGATGTTGAGGCGGAGGGTCTCGCGAGCTTCCAGCGCGACGGCGGCGGAGTGGGAGGCGTTCCATAGCGCGACGGCTTCGGTGGTGGCGAGATCGGCGCCGCACTCGGTGCACGACGTCGCGACGAGCGACGCGCGCCCGCAGACCGGGCACCGGCCCCCGTCGCGCAAGCGGGCGATGGCGACGGTGCTCCATGACGGCGCGGCTTCGACGATGTACGTCATCGGGCTTCCTCCTCGTCGGGCACCCACTGCAGGATGTCGCCCGGCTGGCATTCGAGCACACGGCAGATCGCGTCGAGGGTCGTGAAGCGCACCGCCTTTGCGCGTCCGTTCTTCAAGACCGAAACATTGGCGGGCGTGATGTCGATGGCCGCGGCGAAGTCGCCCACCGACATCTTCTTCTTGGCCAGTTCGACGTCGAGGTTGATGATGATCGGCATCACACCACCTCCGAGAGGTCGTGCTGCAGATCGAGCGCGCGTCGCAGCAGTCCGCGCAGGACCCGCACCAGCAGGGCGAGCCCGCCACCGACGACGATGCCGAACAAGCCGAGCAGCAGGGTCGACGGGTTCGCGGCTCCCGTCGCCAGCAGCAGCACCGCGGCGACCACGATCAAGAGGTCGGCGATCACGATCGAGGCGATGATGACGTCGATGTAGCGGAATGCACGATCACTGAAGGAGCCTTCCGTCGTGAACAGGTCGAGGAGGCGCCAGATGCACACGAGCACGACTTGCACGCAGACCGTGAAGGCGATGGCGATGATCAGGCACGGCACCTGCAAAGTGGCGAACTCGGGGAATGCACGTGCCCACCCCGCGGCCGTGACGGGCAGCGCGACGGTCTGCGCGACCAGCAGCAGCAGGATCATCAGCACGAGCGACGCTTTGAGGGCGACGAAGGTCACGCGATTCATGGGGCACCTATCGATAAACGGCATACAGCTATCGATATTCAACGCACAATCTGAGCCGAACGGCAAGTCGTCGCGCCCGCGTGCGGCGAGTTCTCAGGTGTCGTCAGCGACGGCGCGCGTGCTGGATGCGGGAGGTCAACTGGTGAGCGTGCGCAAGCAGCGTCCGACCGAGCGATGCGAGCCGATCCGGCCCGAATCGGAATTCGACGCCGGTGAGGCTGAGCGCCCACTCCGGCCGCCCGTGCTGATCGAAGACCGCCGCGCCGATACCCCAGGAGCCCTGCACGATCAGTCCGGGGTTGACGCCGTAGCCGCGTTCCCTGGTCTCGCCGAGGCGGGTGCGGAGGGCGCCCGCATCGTGGGAGCCGCCCCATCGGGCCGCCAGGTCGGGGTGCCGCTCGAGATACGCGTCAACGTCGGCATCGGGCAGAAACGAGAGGATCGCGAGCCCGGCCGATGCGACGCCGAGCGGAAAGCGCACGCCCTCGCTCAACACGAAGGAACGAATGGGGAAGGCGCCGTCCTCGCGAAGCAGACAGACCGTCTCATCGCCACGGCGTACCGACAGGAACGCGCTCTCCTCCGTTTTCACCGCCAGTGAGCGCACGATGTCGCGCGCGAGGTGTGTCACGTCGTAGCGGCTGGCCGCAGCCGCGCCCATGAGGAACAGCTCCGGTCCGGGCAGCCACTTCGCGGTGCGCTCATCCTGATCGACGAGCCCCTCCGCCCGCAACGCGGACAGCAGGCGGTGCGCGGTCGAGCGCGACAGCTGTGCGTCGGCAGCGAGTTCCTGCACACCGCGACCCTGCTCGCCCCCGGCGGAGACCAGACGCAACAGCGCGGCGGCGCGGCCGATGGCCTGTGCGCCGGGCACAGCGACGGTGGGTTCCATATTGTGGACACTACGTCCCATCGCTCCCACATGGCAAGCCGTCGCTTGGCACGGGCCGCGCCGGTGGCCGAGGGTGGAGGCAACCGACACGAAGGAGTGCCACGTGATCGACAAGACGATCGCCTCAGCGGCTGACGCCGTCGCAGACATCCCCGATGGAGCATCGCTCGCCGTGGGCGGGTTCGGGCTGTCCGGCAACCCGATCGCGCTCATCGAAGCGCTGCTCGCACAGGGCACGAGCGATCTCTCGATCGTCTCGAACAATTGCGGCGTCGACGACTGGGGGCTCGGCATCCTGCTGAATGCCCAGCGGATCCGCAAGATGACTTCGTCATACGTCGGCGAGAACAAGGAGTTCGAACGGCAGTTCCTCTCCGGGGAACTCGAGCTCGAGCTCACGCCCCAGGGCACCCTGGCGGAGAAGCTGCGCGCAGGCGGGTCTGGCATCGCCGCGTTCTACACGCAGACCGGCGTCGGCACCCAGGTCGCCGAGGGTGGACTGCCGCGCCGGTACGACGGTGCCGGCGGTGTCGCAGAGGCCTCGCCCGTCAAAGACGTGCGCACGTTCGACGTCAACGGCGAACCTCGTGAATACGTGCTCGAGGAGGCGATCGTCACCGATTTCGCGCTCGTGCACGCGCTGAAGGGTGACCGGCACGGCAACCTCATCTTCAACAAGGCCGCCCGCAACTTCAATCCGCTCGCGGCGATGGCAGGGCGCGTGTGCATCGCGCAGGTCGAACAGCTCGTGGAGCCGGGGGAGCTCGACCCCGATCTGATCCACCTGCCGGGCATCTACGTGCACCGCGTCGTCGAGGTGGGCACCGACATCGAGAAGCGCATCGAACGGCGCACCGTCACGACCGCACCGGCAGAAGGAGCCTGACATGGCGCTCACCCGCAACGAGATGGCCGCCCGCGCGGCCGCGGAGCTGACGGACGGCTCGTACGTCAACCTCGGCATCGGTCTGCCCACGCTCGTGCCGAACTACGTGCCGGCGGGCGTCACCGTCGTGCTGCAGTCGGAGAACGGCATCCTCGGCGTCGGTCCGTATCCGACCGAAGACGCCGTCGACCCCGACCTCATCAACGCCGGCAAAGAGACGGTGACCGTCCTGCCGGGGTCGGCCTATTTCGATTCGGCCACGAGCTTCGGCATGATCCGCGGCGGCAAGATCGACGCCGCGATCCTCGGCGCGATGCAGGTCTCGGCGGCCGGTGACCTCGCGAACTGGATGATCCCCGGCAAGATGGTGAAGGGTCCCGGCGGGGCGATGGATCTCGTCCACGGTGCCGCCAAGGTGATCGTGCTCATGGAGCATGTGGCCAAGGACGGCTCGGCGAAGATCGTCGACGAATGCTCGCTGCCGTTGACCGGTAAGGGCGTGGTCGACCGCGTCATCACCGATCTGGCGGTGATCGACGTCACCGACGATGGCCTCGTGCTCGTGGAGGTCGCTCCGGGCGTGACGGTCCAGCAGGTCGTCGACGCCACCGGCCCCCACCTCACGGTCGCAGAAGCATTGGAGTCCCACGCATGAACACCGAAGACATCGTCATCGTCGGCGCGGCCCGCACGCCGCAGGGCCGCCTCAAAGGCGCGCTCGCCTCGTTCACGGCCCCGCAGCTCGGTGGCTTCGCGATCGCCGGTGCGCTGGAGAAGTCCGGCATTCCTGCAGCTGCCGTGGATGCCGTCGTCATGGGACAGGTGCTGCCTGCCGGTTCCGGGCAGAATCCGGCGCGCCAGGCTGCGCTTGCCGCCGGGATCGGCTGGGATGTTCCCGCGTCGTCGGTCAACAAGGTCTGTTTGTCCGGTCTGACCGCGATCATCGACGCCAAGCGCATGATCGCCTCGGGCGACGCCACGGTCGTCGTCGCAGGCGGTATGGAGTCGATGACGCGGGCGCCGCACCTGATGATGGGGTCGCGCGACGGCTGGGCCTATGGATCGGTCGAGGTGCTCGACCACATGGCATTCGACGGACTCACCGACGCCTACGACAAGGAGAGCATGGGGGCGTCCACCGAACGCTTGAACGGGCGCTACGAGGTGACGCGCGAGGCGCAGGACCGTGTTGCAGCGCTGTCGCATCAGCGAGCTGCTGCCGCGCAGGCAGCGGGGCGATTCGACGCTGAGATCGTTGCGGTCGAAGTCCCTCAGCGCAAGGGCGACCCGGTGCGGGTGACCGCTGACGAAGGGATCCGACCCGGCACGACCGAAGAGACGCTGGCCGGGCTTCGGCCGGCATTCGCGAAGGACGGATCCATCACGGCCGGCAACGCGTCGCAGATCTCCGACGGCGCAGCTGCCGTCGTGCTGACCACGAGGGCGCACGCTGATGCCGAGGGGTGGGACGTCCTCGCCGTGGTGGGCGCGAGCGGTCAGGTCGCCGGGCCCGACAACTCATTGCACGCGCAGCCGGCACGGGCGATCGAGAAGGCACTCGGCGCGCAGGGGATCGCGGCATCCGATCTGGACTTCGTCGAGATCAACGAGGCCTTCGGAGCCGTCGTCGCGCGGTCGCAGTCCGAACTCGGTCTCGCAGAGGATGTCGTGAACGTCGACGGTGGTGGTATCGCGCTCGGCCACCCGATCGGAGCGTCAGGCTGCCGCCTGGTGGTGCACGCCGTGCACGAACTCGTGCGTCGGGGATCCGGCACGGCCGCAGTCGGACTGTGCGGTGGCGGCGGTCAGGGCGACGCGCTCATCATCACGCGCTGACCGGGCGCGACCGGCCCGGCTCAGCGGCGCTTGAGTCGGGCCTCGAACAGCTCCTTCTCCTGCCCGGCGACGGGGGAGTCCAGCGCGATGAGCTTGCCGCGCGATGCCCGGCGGGTGTCGACGACCGCGCCGACGGCGAGCGCGAGGGTGATGCCCCAGCTCAGCCATGCGAGCGCGACCCGCCAGGTGAACGGTTCGTTCTCGCGAGCGCTTCGCAGCAGCGTCATGCCCGCGCTGATGGCGGAGAACAGTCCGGTCCCGAACAGGTACTTGCGCATACCACCACGCTACCCGGCAAGCGCCCGGCGCGCCTCGTTAGGCTGGATGAATGCCCCGTCGAGAGGAACCTTCGTGTCTGAGCACCCCGTAGACGAGGCCGACTTCGTCGTCGTGTCGAACCGCCTTCCGGTCGATCGCACCGATGATGACGCTGATCCGTGGCGTCGATCGCCCGGTGGATTGGTCGCGGCGCTCGAACCCGTCATGCGCACCGTGCAGGGTGCGTGGGTGGGTTGGCCGGGCAAGGCCGACCTTGAGGTCGAGCCGTTCGAGTTCGACGGGCTCAGCCTCGTGCCGGTCGCGCTCTCCGGCGATGATGTGCAGTTGTACTACGAGGGGTTCTCCAACGACACGATCTGGCCGCTCTACCACGATGTCATCGCGGCGCCGGGCTACCACCGCACCTGGTGGGATGCGTACGTCCGGGTGAATCGGCGCTTCGCCGAGGCCGCGGCCTCGATCGCCGCAGAGGGCGCCACGGTGTGGGTGCATGACTATCAGCTGCAGCTGGTGCCGGCGCTGCTGCGCGAACGGCGACCGGATCTGACCATCGGCTACTTCCACCACATTCCCTTCCCGGCATACGGCATCTACGCCCAGTTGCCGTGGCGCAAGCAGGTGCTCGAGGGACTGCTCGGCGCCGATGTGATCGGCTTCCAGCGGGTCGCGGATGCCGGCAATTTCGCGCGAGCCGTCCGGCGGGTGTTCTCCTACGAGACGAAGGCGGGCGCGATCTCGGTGCCGACGCCCGACGGGGGATCGCGCGTCGCGGTCGCGAAGGCGTACCCGATCTCGATCGACGCGTCCGTGTACGACGAGTTGGCGCGGCGGCCCGACATCCAGGCGAGGGCGCGCGAGATCCGCGAAAGCCTCGGCGACCCGGCCACGATCCTGCTGGGCGTCGACCGACTGGACTACACCAAAGGCATCCGCCACCGTCTCAAGGCGTTCGGCGAACTGCTCAACGACGGCCGGCTGTCGGTGGAGGACGTGACGCTCGTCCAGGTCGCGAGCCCCAGCCGCGAACGCGTCGAGGCCTACATGCAGTTGCGCGATGAGATCGAGTTGACGGTCGGTCGCATCAACGGCGACCACGACACGGTCGGGCGCTCCGCGATCCGCTACCTGCATCACTCCTACCCGCGCGAAGAGATGGTTGCGCTCTACCTCGCGGCTGACGTCATGTTGGTGACGGCGTTGCGCGACGGCATGAACCTCGTGGCGAAGGAGTACGTCGCCAGTCGTATCGACGGCGGTGGCACCCTCGTGCTGAGCGAGTTCGCCGGTGCCGCCGACGAACTGACGCAGGCGATCAAGGTGAATCCGCACGACATTGACGGGCTGAAGGACGCCATCATGTCGGTGATCGAACTTCCAGAAGGTGAGCGTCGCAAGCGCATGAAGGCGCTGCGTCGACGCGTGTCCGAATACGACGTCGCCCGTTGGTCGCAGCGGTTCCTCGACGATCTCGCGGCATCGAAGGGAGCCTCCGCATGAGTGCCACCCTCGAGCAGCTGGCCGCGACCGAGCACCTGCTCGTCGCGCTCGATTTCGACGGCACCCTCTCGCCGTTGGTCGACGTGCCGATGGATGCGCGCATGACCGCCGAAGCCCGCGCCGCGGTCGATGCGCTCGTCGCCACCCCCGACACCACCGTCGCACTCGTGTCCGGCCGCAGCCTGCATGACCTTCGCGAGATCGCAGAACACACGGACGCGTCGGCGATCATGCTGGCGGGATCGCACGGTGCGGAGTTCTGGCTGCCGGGCACGGGCCGCCAGGCGAGCGCCGAGGATGCCGATGACGTGCGGCTGCGCGATGAACTCCGCGCCGAAGCCGAGCGACTGGTCGCCCCGTTCGACGGCGCGTGGATCGAGCCGAAGACATTCGGATTCGGGGTGCCGACCCGCACGGTCGCGCCCGAGCATGAAGCGCGCGTGCACGAGCTCGTCGCGGCGCTCGTCGCTGAACGGGCGCCGCATTGGCGACGACGCTCGGGGCACCACATCACTGAATACGCCTTCCGATCCGAAGGCAAGGACACCGCAGTTGCGCACCTTCGCGAGCGCACCGGTGCCACGGCCGTGCTGTTCGCGGGCGACGACGTCACCGACGAAGACGCGATCACGTCGCTCGGCGCGGGCGATCTCGGCATCCGTGTCGGCGGGGGAGCGAGCGCCGCTGCCCTGCACCTCGACGGCATCGAAGAGCTCGCGGCGTCACTGTCGCGACTTGCGGCGCTGCGGGCCGCCGCGCGGGAATAGACTTCGAGAATGCCCACTGGAGACGACACCATCGACATCAAGCCCCGCAGTCGAGCGGTCACAGACGGCATCGAAGCCACCACCTCGCGCGGAATGCTCCGCGCCGTGGGCATGGGCGATGCCGACTGGGACAAGCCGCAGATCGGCATCGCGTCGAGCTGGAACGAGATCACCCCCTGCAACCTGAGCCTGGACCGCCTCGCGCAGGGCGCGAAGGAGGGCGTGCACGCCGGCGGCGGCTATCCGCTGCAGTTCGGCACGATCTCGGTCTCGGACGGGATCTCGATGGGCCACGAGGGAATGCACTTCTCGCTCGTCAGCCGCGAGGTCATCGCAGACTCCGTCGAGGCCGTCATCATGGCCGAACGGCTCGACGGCACGGTGCTGCTGGCAGGCTGCGACAAGTCGATCCCGGGCATGATGATGGCCAGCGCCCGGCTCGGGCTGTCCAGCGTCTTCCTCTACGCCGGCTCGACCATGCCCGGCTGGGTCAAGCTGAGCGACGGCACCGAGAAGGACGTCACGATCATCGACTCGTTCGAGGGCGTCGGTGCCTGTCGCGCGGGCAAGATGTCCGAAGAAGACCTCAAGCGCATCGAATGCGCGATCGTCCCGGGCGAGGGTGCGTGCGGTGGCATGTACACCGCGAACACGATGGCATCCGTGGGCGAAGCGCTCGGGCTCAGCCTGCCCGGTTCGGCGGCGCCGCCGGCGGCCGACCGTCGTCGCGACTACTACGCGCACCGTTCGGGTGAGGCTGTCGTGAATCTGCTCCGCCAGGGCATCACGACCAAGGACATCCTGACGAAGGAGGCGTTCGAGAACGCCATCGCCCTCGTCATGGCGCTCGGCGGATCCACCAATGCGGTGCTGCACCTCCTCGCGATCGCGCGTGAGGCCGAAGTCGACCTGTCGCTGCACGACTTCAACCGCATCGGCGACAAGACGCCGCACGTCGCCGACATGAAGCCCTTCGGTCAGTACGTCATGAACGACGTCGACCGTCACGGCGGCATCCCCGTCGTGATGAAGGCGATGCTCGATGAGGGTCTGCTGCACGGTGACGCGCTCACCGTCACCGGCAAGACGCTCGCCGAGAACCTGCGTGAGCTCGACCCCGAGCCGATCGACGGTCAAGTCATCCACACGTTCGCCGACCCCATCCACGTCAACGGCGGCATCACGATCCTCCACGGTTCGCTCGCCCCCGAAGGCGCGGTCGTGAAGTCCGCGGGCTTCGACGCCGACGTCTTCGAGGGCCCCGCGCTGGTCTTCGAGCGGGAGCGCGCCGCGATGGATGCCGTCGCGAACGGCGAGGTCGCCCCCGGCTCGGTCATCGTCATCCGCTACGAGGGCCCCAAGGGTGGCCCCGGCATGCGTGAGATGCTCGCGATCACTGCCGCCATCAAGGGCGCTGGGCTCGGAAAAGATGTACTACTCTTGACGGACGGCAGATTCTCAGGCGGCACAACCGGCCTGTGCATCGGCCACATAGCACCCGAAGCGGTGGACGCTGGTCCCATCGCCTTCGTGCGCGATGGTGATCTGATACGGGTCGATATCGCAGCTCGAACACTCGACCTACTCGTCGACGAGTCCGAGCTCAGCTCCCGCCGTGAAGGCTGGGAGCCGCTTCCCCCGCGCTATACCCGTGGCGTCCTGGCCAAATACTCCAAGCTCGTGCGCTCCGCTGCGGAGGGCGCGACGACGGGGTAAGGCCCGCTCACCCTTCCGATCGTCCACTCGCACTCGAGGTTCGTCATGTCTTCAGACACCGCACCGGCCGTGCCACGGCCGCCCGCACGTTCATCCGCTCCCTCGCTCACCGGCGCCCAGGCCGTCGTCCGCTCGCTCGAGCTGCTCGGCGTGACCGATGTGTTCGGTCTGCCCGGCGGCGCCATCCTTCCCGTCTATGACCCGCTCATGGACACCTCCGAGATCCGCCACATCCTGGTTCGGCACGAGCAGGGCGCCGGTCACGCCGCAGAGGGTTACGCCTCGGCTTCGGGCCGCGTCGGTGTCGCGATCGCCACGAGCGGTCCCGGTGCGACCAACCTCGTGACCGCGATCGCCGACGCCTACATGGACTCGGTTCCGATCGTGTGCATCACGGGGCAGGTCTTCTCGACCCTCATGGGTACCGATGCCTTCCAGGAAGCCGACATCGTGGGCATCACGATGCCGATCACGAAGCATTCGTTCCTGGTCAAGCGTGCCGAAGACATTCCCGGTGCGATCGCGGCGGCCTTCGAGGTCGCCTCGACCGGTCGACCCGGGCCCGTGCTCGTGGACATCACGAAGGATGCGCAGCAGGACGAGGTGCCGTTCGTCTGGCCGCCGAAGATCGACCTGCCCGGCTACCGTCCGGTGACGAAAGCGCACGGCAAGCAGATCCAGGCGGCGGCCCACCTGATTGCCGAGGCGACCAAGCCTGTCCTGTACGTCGGTGGCGGCGTCGTGCGCGCCGGCGCATCGGCCGAGCTGTTGGGCCTCGCTGAAGCCACCGGCTCGCCCGTCGTGACGACGCTGATGGCTCGCGGCGCGTTCCCTGATTCGCACCCGCAGCACCTCGGCATGCCCGGCATGCACGGCACAGTGCCCGCTGTCCTTGCACTGCAGGAAGCCGACCTCATCGTCGCGCTGGGTGCGCGATTCGATGACCGCGTGACCGGCAAGGCCGCGCTGTTCGCACCGAACGCCAAGGTCGTGCACGTCGACATCGACCCGGCCGAGATCTCGAAGATCCGCACGGCGGACGTGCCGATCGTTGGTGACCTGCGCGACGTGTTGGTCGATTTGGATGCTGCGTTCCTCGGGGCGACCAACGGCACCAAGCCCGACATCTCCGACTGGTGGGCGTTCCTCGACGGTCTGCGCGACGAGTTCCCCCTCGGCTACTCGCCGACCAGCGACGGACTCCTCTCGCCGCAGCACGTGATCCAGCGCATCGGCGAGCTCACCGGCCCCGAGGGCGTCTACGCTGCCGGTGTCGGTCAGCATCAGATGTGGGCGGCGCAGTTCATCAAGTACGAGCGCCCCAACGCATGGCTGAACTCCGGCGGCGCCGGCACGATGGGCTATTCGGTCCCTGCAGCGATGGGTGCGAAGGTCGCTGAACCCGACCGCGTCGTGTGGGCGATCGACGGCGACGGATGCTTCCAGATGACGAACCAGGAACTCGCGACCTGTGTCATCAACAACATCCCCATCAAGGTCGCGATCATCAACAACTCGTCGCTCGGCATGGTGCGACAGTGGCAGACGCTGTTCTACAACGGCCGCTACTCGAACACCGACCTGAACACCGGCCACGACAGCATCCGCATCCCCGATTTCGTGAAGCTGGCCGAGGCGTACGGCTGTCTCGCGATCCGCGTCGAGTCCGAGGACGAGGTGGATGCCGCGATCAAGACGGCGCTCGAAACCAACGACCGTCCGGTCGTGATCGACTTCGTCGTCAGTGCCGACGCCATGGTGTGGCCGATGGTGCCGCAGGGCGTCAGCAACAGCTACGTGCAGTACGCGCGCGACCACGCGCCGACGTTCGACGAGGAGGCCTGATGAGCAAGCACGTCCTGAGCCTCCTGGTGGAGGACAAGCCGGGTCTGCTGACCCGTGTCGCGGGGCTGTTCGCCCGGCGCGGCTTCAACATCGACTCGCTGGCCGTGGGCGTCACCGAGGTGCCGGGGCTGTCCCGCATCACGGTCGTCGTCGACGTCGAAGAGCTGCCGCTCGAACAGGTCACCAAACAGCTGAACAAGCTCGTCAACGTCATCAAGATCGTCGAGCTCGACTACGCGGCCTCCGTGCAGCGCGAGCACATGCTCGTGAAGGTGCGGGCCGACAACCAGACGCGGTCCAACGTCATCGAGGTCGTCAACCTGTTCCGCGCCTCGGTCGTCGACTACGCCACCGACGCACTCGTGGTGGAGGTCACGGGTGACCGCGGCAAGGTCGACGCGTTCCTGCGCGCCCTCGAGCCGTTCGGCATCAAGGAACTCGCCCAGTCCGGCATGGTCGCCATCGGCCGCGGCGGCAAGAGCATCACCGAGCGCGTGCTGCGCGGCTGACGCCGCGACATTGGCATGACTCGATCACTGACCAGAAATACAAGGAGAGAAACACAACATCATGGCTGAGATCTTCTACGACGCAGACGCTGACCTTTCGCTCATCCAGGGCAAGAAGGTCGCGGTCGTCGGCTACGGCTCGCAGGGGCACGCCCACGCGCAGAACCTGCGTGACTCGGGCGTCGAGGTCGCCATCGCGCTGAAGGCCGGTTCCAAGTCGGCTCCCAAGGCCGAAGAGGACGGCTTCGCCGTCAAGTCGGTCGCCGATGCGGCCGAGTGGGCTGACGTCATCATGATCCTCGCGCCCGACCAGCACCAGCGCGGCATCTACAACGACGAGATCAAGCCGCACCTCACCGCCGGCAAGACCCTCGCCTTCGCGCACGGGTTCAACATCCGCTTCGGCTACATCGAGGCCCCCGAGGGTGTCGACGTGATCCTCGTCGCCCCGAAGGCGCCGGGTCACACGGTGCGCCGCGAGTTCGTCGCAGGTCGCGGCATCCCCGACATCATCGCCGTTGAGAACGACGCCTCGGGTCAGGCCTGGGACCTCGCGCTCTCGTACGCGAAGGCGATCGGCGGCACCCGCGCCGGTGTCATCAAGACGACCTTCACCGAAGAGACCGAGACCGACCTGTTCGGCGAGCAGGCCGTGCTCTGCGGCGGCGTCTCGCAGCTGATCCAATACGGCTTCGAGACCCTCACCGAGGCCGGCTACCAGCCGCAGATCGCGTACTTCGAGGTGCTGCACGAGCTCAAGCTCATCGTCGACCTCATGTGGGAGGGTGGCATCGCCAAGCAGCGCTGGTCGGTCTCCGACACCGCCGAGTACGGCGACTACGTCTCGGGCCCGCGCGTCATCGACCCGC
Organism: Microbacterium sp. bgisy189; assembly: GCF_057707225.1. Classification (NCBI taxonomy): domain Bacteria; kingdom Bacillati; phylum Actinomycetota; class Actinomycetes; order Micrococcales; family Microbacteriaceae; genus Microbacterium; species Microbacterium sp. bgisy189. The sequence goes on from NZ_JBYIPT010000009.1 coordinate 31,193, forward strand.
GCGTGAAGGAGAACATGGCGGGCGTGCTCGCCGACATCCAGTCGGGCGCCTTCGCGGAGCGCTTCATCGGCGACCAGGACAACGGTGCCGAGGAGTTCCAGAAGCTGCGCGCCGCCGCCGCCCAGCACCCGATCGAGGCGGTCGGACGGGACCTGCGCGCCCTGTTCGCGTGGAAGCAGCAGGACGCCGACTACACCGAGGGCAGCGCTGCGCGCTGATCCCCGCATCAGACCCTCGGTGACCAGCCGAGACAGGCTTGCAAGAGCCACCGGAGCCCGGCCCCTTACAAGGGGGTCGGGCTCTGTGCATGCAGGTGGGCGAGGATCGATGGCGGATCTCGATGTTGTCGCGGTGGCTGTCGCTGCGGTTCGGCGACGACCGGATACGCTGAGATCGTGAGCACCGGACGCGACGACGACGCCCTCTCGTGGGACGGCGACGACGACCCTACGCTGCACGCAGGCGAGGATCGCAACCCGCAACCGGAGCCGGCTGCGGAGGCACCCGCGAACACGCCCCCTGACCCCGCGTTGCCGAAGGGGTACACCGCCGTCGGCAAGGGCAGTGAGGGCGTGGGGCGGCTCGAGGCCGACGGCACCGTCATCGTCCCGGGGGAGCCGCAGCCGCTCGGCAACACCGCGCTCATCGCCCTCGGCATCCTGGGTGGTGTGTATGCGCTGTTCACGGTGGGGTGGGTCATCGGCGGCCTGCGGTTGCAGGACGTCGCGGTGTTCCTCGTGTCGCCGATCGCCTATGTGCCCGCGTTCTGGCTTGCGGTGCTCGCGCCCGCGATCTGGTTCGTGACGACCTATGCCCTGACCCGTCACGCGGCCACATGGGTGCGTTTCTGCTGGCTCGCCGCCGGCGCGGTGCTGCTGGTGCCGTGGCCGTTCATCATGATCGGGGCGGTGGGCCAGTGACCGAGACGACGACCACCGCGGCGCCCCGTCGGAATCCGACCTGGCTCGTCGCGACGATCGCGGGCTTTTTCGGGCTGTTCTACGCCTATGCCGTATGGAACGCGGTCGCATTCATGGCTGCGCAGTCCGGCGACGGCACCGGGCTGCAGGACTGGGCGGCGCTCATCCTCGCCGTCGCGTTTCCGATCCTGGCGTTCGCGGCATCGTTCGCGATCGGCTCCCGCAGGAAGCTCTGGGAGTTCGCCCTCGTCATGCTCGTCGGTTTGGCGTTGACGGCCGTCGTGTGGTTGAACGTCATCGCGTATGCCTGGAACGCCGTCTCGTTGCAGCTCGTTCCCGGTTCCTGAGGGCCTGTCGCGCGCCGACACATGGTCTGAGGCGGCTTCTCTCGGCCGGTAGGCTGTGTGTCAGCCGCGCCCGCCGTCGGCACGGCTCATTTCCCACCCGCGTTCCGAAGGGTCTGTCGCCGTGCCCAAGCCCGTTGTCCTCATCGCCGAAGAGCTCTCGCCCGCCACGATCGACGCCCTCGGGCCCGACTTCGACATCCGCCACGTGGATGGCGCCGATCGTGCTGCGCTGCTGCCTGCGCTGGCCGATGCGAACGCGGTGCTGATCCGCTCGGCGACGAAGATGGATGCCGAGGCGATCGCCGCAGCCCCCGAGCTGAAGGTCATCGCCCGCGCGGGCGTGGGCCTCGACAACGTCGACATCAAGACGGCCACGACGGCCGGCGTCATGGTGGTCAACGCCCCGACGTCGAACATCATCTCGGCAGCCGAGCTGACGGTCGGTCACATTCTGAGCCTGGCCCGTCACATTCCCGCGGCGCACGCGTCACTCGCCGCGGGTGCGTGGAAGCGCAGTTCGTTCACCGGCACCGAACTGTTCGAGAAGACCGTCGGCATCATCGGCCTCGGCCGCATCGGTGCACTCATCGCCGCCCGCCTGCAGGCGTTCGGAGTCACGGTCGTCGCCTACGACCCCTACGTCACGCCCGCGCGTGCCGGTCAGCTCGGCGTGCAGCTGCTCGAGCTCGACGACCTGTTGGCGACCAGCGACTTCGTCACGATCCACATGCCGAAGACACCCGAGACGACGGGCATGATCGGCGCGGAGCAGTTCCGCATCATGAAGAACAGCGCCTACGTCGTCAACGTCGCCCGCGGCGGCCTGATCGACGAACAGGCCCTGCGCGAGGCCCTCGTCGCGGGTGAGATCGCCGGAGCGGGCCTGGACGTGTTCACGAGCGAGCCGCCGGCTGCCGGCGGTTCGGCAGCCGCGCTGCTCGACCTGCCGAACGTCGTCGTCACCCCGCACCTCGGTGCGTCGACCGACGAGGCGCAGGAGAAGGCGGGCGTGTCGGTCGCGAAGTCGGTGAAGCTCGCGCTCGAGGGTGACCTGGTGCCCGACGCGGTCAACGTCGCAGGCGGCGTCATCGACCCGTTCGTCCGCCCCGGTATCGCCCTCGTCGAGCAGCTCGGTCAGTTCTTCACGGGTCTCGCCCCGGCGGCACTCACCACGCTCGACATCGAGGTGCGCGGTGAGCTCGCAGCCTACGACGTCAGCGTGTACCGCCTGGCGGCACTCAAGGGCATCCTCGCGAATGTCGTGAGCGAGAACGTCTCCTACGTCAACGCCCCGCTGTTCGCCGAGCAGCGCGGTATCGAGACGCGCATGATCGTCGAGCCCGAGAGCCCGCTGTACCGCAACATCACGATTCTGCGCGGCACGCTGGCCGACGGCACCGTGCTGACCGTCGCGGGCACGCTCGCCGGCACCCGCATGGTGCCGAAGGTCGTCGAGATCGACGGGTACGAGATCGAGGTTCCGATCGAGAAGCACCACCTCGTGATGCGCTACAAGGATCGCCCCGGCATCGTCGCGATCTACGGCGAGAAGCTCGGCACGGCCGGCATCAACATCGGTGGGCTGCAGGTGGCGCGTTCTGACGCGAGCGGCCGTGCGCTGTCCGTGCTCACGGTCGACTCGCCGGTTCCTGACGCGCTCGTCGAGGAGATCGCGACCGCCGTCGAAGCCGACCTGTTCCGTCGCATCGAGATCACCGAGGCCTGACCGCGCGCTCGACGAGTGCGACGAGCGCGTCGAGTGCGGCGCCGCGGGGGACGGGCTCTGACCCCGACACCGGCAGCGCGTTGTTGTAATAGAGGCCGTCGCTGACGAGCAGAACGAGGTCGAGTGCGGTGTCGTCGCGCACGTGCGGGCGCAGCGCCGTCTCCCAGCGCGCGCGCACGTCGCGCAGGGCGTCCGACGCCTCGGCATGGCCGCCTTGTGCGAGTCGTGACGCCGCAATGAGCGCGCGATCGAGCGGTTCGTCGGCCATCACCGAGGTCCTGACGAAGAAGGCGACGGGCCCCTCGGGTGCGGCATCCATCGCCGCGATGTCGGCGTCGACCAGCGCCGCAAGGCGTTCGAGCAGCGCGCGCTCCAGCGCCTCCTTCGACGCGAAGTGGTAGAGCAGCCCGCCTTTGGACACGCCAGCGGCACGCGCGGTCGCATCCATGGTCGCGGCGCGTTCGCCGTCGTCGACGAGCAACCGCTCGAACGCATCGAGCACACTGTCGCGGGCGCGGGGAGGGCGACTCATGTCTCGATCCTCCCATCGTCACAGCGTGTCTGTTACTATACCGGCTGGACGGTGTAGAAATGACGTTGACAGAAGAGATCCGGATCGCCGACGACGCAGGCACGCGCGTGGGCTGGCGCGGCTGGGCCGCGCTGATCGTGCTGATGCTGCCGGTGCTGCTGGTGTCGGTGGACAACACGGTGCTGAGTTTCGCGATCCCCGCGATCGCAGAAGACCTCGCACCCTCGAGCGCGCAGCAATTGTGGATCGTCGACGCCTACCCGCTCGTACTGGCTGGGCTGCTGGTGACGATGGGCACGTTCGGCGACAGGTTCGGGCGGCGACGGATGCTGCTGATCGGCGCGACCGGGTTCGCCGTCGTATCGGTGCTCGCCGCATTCGCGCCGACCGCAGCGGCCCTGATCGTCGCCCGAGCCGCGATGGGCGTGTTCGGCGCGATGCTGATGCCGTCGACGCTGTCGCTGCTGCGCTCGATCTTCACCGACCGCAACCAGCGGCGCCTCGCGATCGCGGTGTGGGCTTCGATGTTCTCTGCGGGTTCGGCCATCGGCCCCGTCGTCGGCGGATTCCTGCTCGAGCACTTCGCGTGGGGGTCGGTGTTCCTCCTCTCGGTGCCGGTGCTCGTGCCGCTCCTCGTCTTCGCGCCGCTGCTGGTGCCAGAGTCCCGCGACCCGCACCCCGGCCGATTCGACCCCGCGAGCATCGTGCTGTCGATGCTCACGATCGTCCCCGTCGTGTACGCGATCAAGGAGATCGCCGTCCATGGCCTCGGTGCGCTGCCGATCGTGCTCGCCGTCGCGGGCGTCGGCTTCGGCATCCTGTTCGTGCGTCGACAGCTGCGGGCCACCGCGCCCATGCTCGACATGCGGCTGTTCCGTCGCGGCCGGTTCAGCGGTGCACTGCTGGTCAACCTGCTGAGCGTCATCGCCCTCGTCGGCTTCCTCTACTTCGTCTCGCAGCACCTGCAGCTGGTCATGGGGCTCTCGCCGATGGATGCCGGCCTCGCCCTCGTTCCGGGCATGGTCGCGATGATCGCCGCGGGACTCACCGTCGTGCCGATCGCCAGGCGCATCGATGCCCGCATCGTCGTGCCGACAGGCCTCGTGTTCTCGGTCGCCGCCTATCTGCTGATCGCCCTCGGTGCCGGCACCACCGTGACCGGCCTCGCGATCGCCTTCGTCGTGCTCGGGATCGGGATCGGCATCGCCGAGACCGTCTCCAACGACCTCATCCTCGCCAGCGTTCCGCCCGCGAAGGCCGGTGCGGCCAGCGCTGTTTCGGAGACGGCGTACGAGCTCGGCGCGGTGCTCGGCACGACCGTGCTCGGCGGCATCCTCACCGCGCTCTACCGCGGCGGCATCGAGATCCCCGCCGGCGTGCCCGCGGACGCGGCCGATGCCGCGCGTGAGACACTCGCCGGCGCGTTCGTCGCGGCGCAGCAGTTGCCCGACGCGATCGGCGACGCGCTGCGCGAGGCCGCAGCGCTCGCGTTCGAGTCCGGGGTGACCGTCACGGCGATCATCGGGGCCGTCCTCGTCGTCGGCGCCGGGGTCATCGCGGCCACTACGCTGGGAGCAGTCCCCACCGCCCCCGAAGCGAGCACACAGGAGAGTAATGTCGCGCGTCGTGAAACTGGCCGTCATTCCGGGTGACGGCATCGGTCCCGAGGTCATCGCCGAGGCGGAGAAGGTGCTCGACGCCGCCACCGCGGCATCCGACGTCACGTTCGAACGCACGGCCTTCTCGCTCGGCGCCGCGCGCTACCTCGAGACCGGCGACACCCTCAGCGACGACGACCTGGCCTCGATCAAGGCACACGACGCGATCCTGCTGGGCGCCGTCGGCGGCACCCCCGGCGACCCTCGCCTGAAAGACGCCAACATCGAGCGCGGGCTGCTGCTGAAGCTCCGATTCGAGCTCGACCATTACGTCAACCTGCGGCCCTCGAAGCTGTACCCGGGGGCCTCCGGTCCGTTGGCGGACCCGGGAGAGATCGACTTCGTCGTCGTCCGTGAGGGCACCGAGGGTCCCTACGTCGGCAACGGCGGCTCCATCCGCACCGGCACGCCGCACGAGGTCGCGAACGAAACCTCGGTCAACACGGCGTACGGCATCGAGCGGGTCGTGCGGTTCGCGTTCGCGCAGGCCGCCAAGCGCCGCGGCAAGGTGACGCTCGTCCACAAGACCAACGTGCTCGTGCACGCCGGCGGCATGTGGAAGCGGATCACGGATGCCGTGGCCGCAGAGCACCCGGACGTCGCCGTAGACTATCTGCACGTCGACGCGGCGACGATCTTCCTGGTCACGAACCCGGGCCGCTTCGACGTGATCGTCACCGACAACCTCTTCGGCGACATCCTCACCGACTTGGCCGGCGCCGTCACCGGAGGCATCGGCCTCGCCGCATCGGGGAACATCAACCCCGACGGCGCGTTCCCGTCGATGTTCGAGCCCGTGCACGGATCGGCTCCCGACATCGCCGGCCAGCAGAAGGCCGACCCCACGGCCGCGATCCTCTCCGTCGCCCTGCTGCTCGATCACCTCGGGCTCTCGGGCGAAGCGCAGCGCGTCACCCGCGCTGTCGAGGACGACATCGCAGCCCGGGGCGCCGTAGCCCGCACGACTGCGCAGATCGGCGACGCCATCGTCGCCCGCGTACAGGCGTAACCTGACAGGAACGACCGCCGCCGCTTCGCCGGCGGCACGTGGAACAGGATTGAACATGACCCTCACCGACCCCGCCGCCGACCTCGCACCGCTCGAGTTCGCCGTCACCCGCAACCTCGCCGCCCGCAGCGCGGCCGAGCGCGACGAGATCCTCGCCGCACCCGGCTTCGGCACGAACTTCACCGACCACATGGTCGACATCTGCTGGTCGAAGGGTGGCGGCTGGCACCGGCCCCGGGTGCAGCCGTACGGGCCGATCTCGCTCGACCCGGCCGCAGCTGTGCTGCATTACGGCCAGGAGATCTTCGAAGGCATCAAGGCGTACCGGCACGCCGACGGCTCGGTGCACACCTTCCGTCCCGACCAGAATGCGAAGCGCCTGCAGCGCTCCGCGCGCCGCATGGCACTGCCCGAACTGCCCGAGGACTACTTCCTGCAGTCGCTGCGCGAACTCATCGCCGTCGACGGCGACTGGGTGCCGTCGGGGGAGGACCAGAGCCTCTATCTGCGCCCCTTCATGTTCGCGAAGGAGGCGTTCCTCGGCGTGCGTCCCGCGCAGAAGGTCGCCTACTACCTGATCGCGAGCCCCGCGGGCGCCTACTTCAAGGGCGGCGTGCAGCCGGTGAAGATCTGGCTCAGCGAGGACTACGCACGTGCAGGCAAGGGCGGCACGGGCGCTGCGAAGACCGGCGGCAACTACGCCGCGAGTCTGCTGCCGCAGGCAGAGGCCTACGAACAGGGCTGCGATCAGGTGGTCTTCCTCGACCAGGACGGCAACGTCGAAGAGCTCGGCGGCATGAACGTCGTCTTCGTCCACAAGGACGGCACGATCGTCACGCCGCAGTCCGACTCGATCCTGCCGGGCATCACGCGTGACTCAATCCTGCAGCTCGCCGAAGACCGCGGCCACCGCGTCGAGCGTCGTGCGGTCTCGCTCCAGGAGTGGCGTGACGGCGTCGCCTCGGGCGAGATCGTCGAGGTGTTCGCGTGCGGCACCGCAGCCGTCGTCACCCCGATCGGCACGCTGCTGGCCGCCGGTTTCGAGGACGCCCAGCCCACCGGCACCCTCGCACTCGAGCTTCGCCAGCACCTCACCGACATCCAGTACGGTCGCGCCGAAGACACCCACGGCTGGCTGACCCGGCTGGACGGCTGACCCGTGCGCATCGCGCGTTTCAGTCACCAGGAGCAGCTGCGGTACGGCATCCTCGACGGCGACGAGCTTGTCGTGCTCGCAGGTGACCCGATGTTCGCCGGGTACGAGACGACAGGCGAACGCGTTCCCGTGGCAGACGTCGCCCTGCTCGCTCCCGTCATCCCGCGATCGAAGGTCGTGTGCGTCGGCAAGAACTATCGCGACCACGCCGCCGAGATGGGCGGTGAGGCGCCGGCAGCACCGCTGCTGTTCCTCAAGCCCAACACGGCCGTCATCGGTCCGGATGACATGATCGTCCGCCCCCCGCAGTCCGAGCGCACCGACTTCGAGGGCGAACTGGCCGTCGTGATCGGTCGGGTCACGAAGAACGTGTCTGTGGAGGATGCCCTGGACCACGTCTTCGGGTACACGATCGCCAATGACGTGACAGCGCGCGACCTGCAACACGCCGACGGACAGTGGGCGCGCGCGAAGGGGTTCGATACGTTCTGCCCGTTGGGGCCGGTCATCGAGACCGAGTTCGACCTCGACGGGGGAGCGCGGATCGTCACCCGCGTCAACGGCGAGGAACGGCAGAACGGGCCGATCAGCGACATGGTGCACTCGGTCCCCGACATCATCGCCTACGCGTCGGCCGCGTTCACGCTGCTGCCGGGCGATGTAATCCTCACGGGCACCCCCGCGGGAATCGGCCCGTTCGAAGCGGCGGACGTGGTCGAGGTGGAGATCTCGGGCCTCGGCGTGCTGCGCAATACGGCACGTGATGCCTGACGAGACGGCACCCCAAGACCTCACCCTCTCTTCTGCGGCCGTCGGCAGCATCCAGCGGCGCACGGTCGGTGTCCTTGCCGCCGGTCAGGTGCTCGGCGGCGTCGCGTTCGGTGCGACGGTCTCGCTCGGCGCGCTCCTGGCGGCGGACCTGTCCGGGGCCGAAGAGCTGTCGGGCCTTGCGACCGCGTCGGTGACGCTCGGCGCGGCGCTGTGCGCGATCCCACTCGCGCGGCTCGCGGCGCGTCGCGGCCGGCGATTCGCCCTCACGCTGGGCAATCTGTTCGCCCTCGTCGGCATCGTGGTCGTCATCACCGCTGCCGCGATCCGCTCCTTTCCACTGTTGCTGGTCGGTGTGGTCCTCATCGGCGCCGGCAACGCGGGCAATCTGCAATCGCGCTTCGCGGCCACCGATCTGTCGGCGCCCGGGCGGCGCGGGCGGGACCTCGGAACGGTCGTGTGGGCGACCACCGTCGGCGGCGTCCTCGGGCCGCTCCTGCTCACTCCGGGGGAGGCGGTCGGCTCCCTGCTCGGGATGCCGGAACTCACCGGCTCCTATGCCTTCTCGATCGTCGCGCAGACGATCGCGTTCGTGCTCTACCTGTTCGGGTTGCGGCCCGACCCGTTGCAGACCGCGCAGCGACTCGCCCGTGAGCGCCCGGTCGCACCGGGCGGGGTCGTGGAGGATGATCATCCCGTCGTCGCCCGGTATGCGATCTTCGCCGTGGCCGGATCGCACGTCGTGATGGCGTCGGTGATGGCGATGACCCCGGTGCACCTCTCGCACCTCGATCCGGCGAACGTCACGACGATCGTCGGTGTGACCATCGCGTTGCACGTGTTCGGCATGTACGGCCTGTCGCCGCTGTTCGGCATCCTCGCCGATCGGTGGGGTCGCGTGCACACGATCCTGCTGGGTCAGGCGGTGCTCGCGGCGTCGCTGCTGGTGGCTGCCCTCGCGCCGCAGTCCTCGCTGGCAGTGCTGATCGCGCTGCTGCTGCTCGGGCTGGGGTGGAGCGCCGCGACGGTGTCGGGCGCGGCGCTGCTCACCGAGAGCACGGAGTCCTTGAAACGGCCTCGCCGACAGGGGTTCAGCGACACGATCATGACCTCGAGTGCTGCCGCCGGAGCCGTTCTCGCGGGTGTCGTTCTCGGCTGGGTCGGCTATGGCGGTCTCGCGCTGAGCGCGTTGGTGATCGTGATCGCGATCGTCGTCCTCTCGCCATACGCGCGCCTGTCGCGCGTCTGACCCGCTTCCACCCACGAAGTCGGTCTCGTGGGGCGAGCGTCAGGTGAGCGCGTCGACGGCGGCTGTGACGTCGTCAGCCGTGTTGAACACGTGGAACGCCACTCGGGCACGGCCGTTCCGACCAGACGCGACGATGCCGGCGGACTCGAGGCGCTGCAGGTCACGCCCGCCGGGGTCGGCCCACGACACGATTGCGCTCGGACGAGCCGGCATCGGCAACGCGAGCCGCTCGCGGAAGTCGGTCGCCAGGGCCGTCGTCGAGGCGTAGAGCGCGTCCGAGTCGGCGTCCGCGAATGCGCGCAGCGCGGGTTCTGCGCCGAGGAAGGCCTGCCAGGCGGGGGAGACGTCGAACCGGCGCGCGCAGGTCGCCAGCCGTGCGCCGTCGCCGTAACACGACGCCCACGGGTCCGCGCCCGCGTACCAGCCGGCATGGACGGGCGTGAGCCACGCGGCGGCGTCCTCGGTGACGGTCAGGAACGCGACCCCCCGCGGTGCGGAGAGCCACTTGTAGGTGTGGCACACCGTCGCGTCGAAGCGGGCGGCATCCACCGGCATCCATCCCGCAGCCTGGGTCACGTCGCACAGCGTGCGGACGCCGTGTCGGTGGGCGGCGTCGCCGATCGCGTCGGCATCGGCGACCTCTCCGGTGGCGGACTGGACGAGTGAGAACGCCACGAGCGCGGTCGTCGAGCCGATCGCGTCTGCGAGTTCCGCCAGTGGCACGCTGCGCACGCGGATGCCGCGGCCCGCGTACACGAAGGGGAGGACGAGTGAGGAGAATTCGTCGGTCGGGCACAGTACTTCTGCGCCATCGGGGAGCGACGCGGCGATCATGCTCGCGAGGACCGAGGTGTGTGAGCCGATCGCGACTCGATCCACGTCGACACCGACGAGTCGCGCATAGTGCGCGCGAGAGAACTCCACCGCCGCGCCGTAGGCCACCGGATCCGGCCGTCGCTCGAGGTCGGCGTGCAGCGCGGCTCTCGTCGCCCGTGTCGTGAGGCCCACCGTGCAGGCCGCGAGATAGCCGGCGGCATCGGTGAACTCGGCTCGCAGCGCGGCGAGCCCGTCCGAGACGGCGGCCGAGGCGGGAGCGGTGGCGGTGGACATGGCACCAGCATCCCGGGTGCACATTCATTCGTCTACGGCAGGTATTGCATCAAAGACATGCGGTGTGTTTATGTAATGTCGTGAACACCGACGCACACGAACTCGACGTGCACGCGTTGCGGACGATGCAGGCGATCGCCGACACAGGGTCGCTGACAGCCGCTGCGGAATCGCTCGGCTACAGCCAGCCAGCGTTGTCGCAGCAGCTGCGTCGCTGGGAACAGCGCCTCGGTGTGCCCCTCGTCGAACGCGCCGGGCGCCGGCTGCGCCTCACGGCGGCCGGGCGCGTGCTTGCCCGACATGCGGCTCCCGTCACGACGGCGCTCGAGGCCGCGGCCGGCGAACTCGCCGCCCTCAGCGGGCTGCAGGCGGCGACGGTACGAGTCGTCGGTTTTCCTTCGGCATCGCCGACCATCGTTCCGCGCCTCATCTCCCTCCTTGCGGAGCACGCACCCGGCATCACCCTCACGTATGTCGAGGAGGAGCCTCCCGAGGCGGTCGCGGCGGTGCGTGCCGACCGCGCCGATGTCGCCCTCACCTTCAGCCACCCGGGTGACCGCGACGATCCTCACGGCGAGAGCGCCCGCGGACTCTCCGTCGAGACGATCGGTTCAGACGACCTGCTGCTCGTCGTGCCCGAGGATCACCCCGCGGCGTTGCGGGACGCCGTGCGACTGTCGGAACTGTCGGATGCCGCATGGATCGCGGGCTGCCCTCGCTGCCGTGGTCATCTGCTCGAGGTGTGCGGACGCGCGGGGTTCACCCCGAAGATCGGGTTCGAGACCGACAACATCGCGGCCGTCGAATCGCTCGTGGCACAGGGGATCGGCGTGGCAACCCTTCCGCGTCTCGCGCTGACGTCGTTCCCGCCGCTCCCGGGCATCGTGTGGCGCCCCCTCGAAGACGGACACGTCCGCACCCTGCACACCGTCACCGCCCGTGGCGGCGAACGCGTGCCGGCCGTCGCCGCCGTCCTCGACGGACTTCGCCGCGCTGTCAGCGCAGCGACCGGGACCTAGGGCCATCGCGAACTAGACTGGTGGGCGATGTCTGCACAGCCCGATCCCCGCACCACCACCGCCACCGGCCCTGACGTCCGCGTGCGATTCTGCCCGTCGCCGACGGGACTTCCGCACGTCGGCATGGTCCGCACGGCGCTGTTCAACTGGGCGTACGCGCGTCACACCGGCGGCAAGTTGGTCTTCCGCGTCGAAGACACCGACGCTGCGCGTGACAGCGAGGAGAGCTACCGGCAGCTTGTCGATGCGCTCACCTGGCTCGAGATCGACTGGGATGAAGGTGTTGAGAAGGGTGGGCCGCACGAGCCCTACCGCCAATCGCAGCGTCACGACATCTACGCGGGCGTGCTCGACAAGCTGATCGCCTCGGGCGCTGTGTACGAGTCGTACTCGACGGCCGAAGAGATCGACGCACGTAACGAGGCGGCCGGCCGTGCCAAGCAGCTCGGGTACGACAACTTCGATCGCGATCTCACCGACGAGCAGAAGGCAGCGTTCCGTGCCGAGGGGCGTGAGCCCGCGTGGCGGCTGCGGGTGCCGAGCCACGACCTCACCTACGTCGACCTGATTCGCGGCGAGGTCACGTTCCCCGCTGGCTCGTTCCCCGACTTCGTGGTGGTGCGCGCAGGCGGCATCCCGCTCTATACGTTCACCAATCCGGTCGATGACGCGCTGATGGGCATCACCCATGTGCTGCGTGGCGAAGACCTCATGCCGTCAACGGCCCGGCAGCTCGCCCTCTATGCGGCCCTCATCGATGCCGGCGTCACCGACTTCGTCCCCCGCTTCGCGCACATGCCGCTCGTGCTGGGGGAGACGGGCACGAAGAAGCTCTCCAAGCGCGACCCGAAGGCCGACCTGTTCCTGCAGCGTGAGCGCGGCTTCATCCACGAGGGGCTGCTGAACTACCTCTCGCTGCTCGGCTGGTCGATCGCCGCCGACCGTGATGTGTTCACGCGCCAGGAGCTCATCGAGGCCTTCGACATCGTCGACGTGAATCCGAACCCGGCTCGCTTCGATCAGAAGAAGGCCGAGTCGATCAACGGCGACCACATCCGCATGCTCGCGGCCGACGACTTCGCCGCGCGACTCGTGCCGTACCTGGTGTCGGCAGGGGTCGTGTCGGAGCCGCTGACGCCGCAACAGCAGTCCACGCTCGCTGCCGCGGCGCCGCTCGTGCAGGAGCGGATGCAGATGCTCGGCGACGCGCCGGGGCTGCTCGGCTTCCTCTTCAGCGCAGACGTGACCTACGACGATGATGCGCTGAAGGGCCTGCCCGCGAACGCCGGCGAGGTGCTCGCTGCATCCCTGCCGGCGCTGCGTGGCGTTCCGGCCGACGCCTTTTCAGCGGCCGCGATCCAGGACGCGCTGGCCGTCGCGCTGATCGAGGGCCTCGAGCTCAAGCCGCGCGTCGCGTATGGGCCGCTTCGCGTGGCGATCAGTGGTCGACGCGTCTCGCCGCCACTGTTCGAGTCGATGGAACTACTCGGCGCCGACGAGTCGCTGCGTCGACTTGAGCAGCTCGCTGCACAGCTCGGGTGACGCCGTGTCGGTTTGGTGCTGCCGCCCTCGTCGGCTAAGCTAGACCCTCGGTACGGCTTCGGTCGGAACCCCCTTGGGGTATGGTGTAATTGGCAACACGGCTGATTCTGGTTCAGTTGTTCTTGGTTCGAGTCCAGGTACCCCAGCAGTGAAATCCGCAGGATTCCGCCACAGAATCCCTCCTCGTCAGAGGGTCATCCGAGAGGCCTGACGGGCCCGGAGGCCAGAAACGAGACCAAATACTCGCGCGATTGTCTTCGCGGAGTAGGTGCGTCCCGGTACCCACGCCGTCGCACGGTGGAGTACGGGTTGGTCCGGAGGAATCCGGCGCACCTTGTGTGCATGGACGCATCGACCTCCGGCATTCCCGGGTTCATGACCCAGGCGGAAATCGCCGAGATGCTCCAAGTGCCCGAGCGCACGTTGGAGGACTGGCGTCTCACACGCCATGGTCCGCCCTATCTGAAGCTCGGTCGGCACGTGCGCTACGACCCGGATGACGTGTACGCGTGGGCTAGAGAGCACCGGCATGCCTAGGCCGCGCATTCCCGCCGGCGAGGTCGGCGCGGTGCAGATCACCAAGCTCGCCGACGGGCGGTATCGCGCCCGCGGGCGGATGCGCGATGACGCGGGGGAACTGCGCCAGCTGCGCGCCACCGCCGACACCGAGGAAGGCGCTCTCGCTGAGCTGCGCCGGCTGGCTGCGCAGCTCACCAGCAACGGCGAGGGGGCTCTCACCGGGGCGAGCACGATCGCGGCGGCCGCCGACGCGTGGCTCATCCACGTCACCGGGCGCGCGGGCGCCGGCAGCCTGGCCTACTCGACGGTCGAGTCCTACGAGACAACGGTGCGACTCATCCTGAAGCCCGCGTGCGGTGGGATCGCGCTGGACCAGCTCACGGGACCCAGCCCCTGACCCGCCAGTCGCGCGCCCGACACAGACTGCGGGTGATTGCAGCAGCAATGAGAGGGAATGTAGAAGGTGCCTGAGATTCAGGTGGTGATTGGGGTGCCGCGCACATCATCGGACCGGTTCTCCGCAGGACCCGGTGGGCCACGACAGTCGCTTGCCGAGGAGTATGCCACCGCGGTTGGCGCAAATTATCTCGCAGGGGGTCACGAAGTTGAGGAAGTGTGAGCTAGCACCCGCGGCATGCAAGTGCATTGTGCACTTCGAACCGTGGGAGAGTGCCTCGCGGTCCACAGCGCCTGCAATCCCCGGATCTGCGAGAGCTTTTCGGCGAACCTAATGCGGTGCTCAAGTGTTCGGCCTTGCCTGCCCCTGGCGGCCCGTTGGCGGACGAAGCGTAACCCCAGCGCAGACTCGCGCCGTTCCGCGCATCCGCCCCTTCCGATCCGGCGACGAATGGTGGGGGACACCGACGGCGGGAGTCCTCTGAATAACCACGGCCGTCACTGGAGACCGCCGCGGCGAGAAGCGTAGCGTCGAGGCATGGAACCCCGAGCGCCCGCCCGCCCAGCGCGGCTCGTGCTGGTGCTCTCTGCCGCCGGGGTCCTCGTGCTCGGGCTGAACGCCGGGCTCCTGCTCCTAGGCCTTCCGATGCCGATCGGGGCTGAGCGCCTTGCCGAACTCCACGCGCCGCTCCTCGTCTTCGGCGCGATCGGCGCGCTCATCTCGCTCGAGCGGGCGGTGGCGCTCCGGAGGTCGTGGGCCTACGCCGCCCCGGCACTGATGACCGGCGGCGCTCTGATTGCGTTGACCCCGGCGCCGCCGACGACGGGTCCGCTGATGGTCGTCGCCGGACTCGCAGTGCACGTGTGGCAGTATCGCGCCATCTGGAGGCGGCAGCCCATGACCGCCACCACGGTGCAAGCGCTCGGGGCGATCACGGCGCTCGTGGCCACGGTCGCGTGGAGCGGTGGGGTGCCGCCGAGCCGTCTGGTCCCCCTTCTGGCCGTCTACCTCATCCTCACCATCGTGGGAGAAAGACTCGAACTCGCACGCCTGAACGCCCCTGGTCTCGCGGCCGAGCGGTTGCTGTTCGCCCTCGCCTTGAGCCTGTCGGCTGCCGCAGTGGTGAGCCTCACGGTACCGACGGTCGCGGTGCCGGTGGCCGGGGTCCTTCTCATCGCCCTCTCGGCCTGGCTGCTGTCGTACGACGTCGCGCGCACGACCGTCCGGATGAGCGGACTCCCGCGCTTCGTCGCGGCGTGTCTCCTCGTCGGCTACGTGTGGCTGATCATCGCAGGCGCCGGATGGGTGTTGGGCGGGGCGCGCACCGAAGGGGCGATCTACGACGCCACCACACATGCGATCTTCCTCGGCTTCGTGGTCACGATGATCATGGCGCACGCCCCGATCATCCTCCCCGCCGTCCTCGGCGTGCGGATCCCGTACCACGCGGTGCTCTACGTGCCGGTGGGTCTCCTGCACGCGGCGCTGCTCGCGCGGGTCGTCGCCGGAGACGCCTGGGGGTGGATCCACGCGCTGCAGACGGCCGGGGCAACCGCGGCCGTGGCGATGATGCTGTACGGCGTGCTGGCGATCACGGTGTCCGCACGCGCACGGTTCACCGAGAGGCAAGGCGGACGACGTGTCGAGGCGTAACTGGTACCTGCTCACGAACTCGCTGGTGCTGTTCTGGATGGTGATGTCGGTGGTCGCTGTCTTCGTGCACCGTTTCGTGTCACAGCCGCTCTGGCTCATGGTCCATCTGCCGCTCCTCGGCGCGGCGACGGCGGCGATCCTCATTTGGTCGCAGCACTTCACCGACACGCTCCTTCGCCGATCGGCTCCCGCGGGGCGTACGGGGTTGGCGGCGCGCCTCGCCCTCCACACTCTCGGTGCCGCGTTCGTGGTGACCGGTGTCGCCGTGTCGCTCCTGCCGTTGACGGTCACGGGAGCCGCGCTGGTGGCGATGGCGGTGGTCGCTCACGCGGTCATCCTCTTCGTCCAACTGCGGCGCGCTCTTCCGGCCAGGTTCGCCCCTCTCGTCCGCTATTACATCGCGGCAGGCCTCGTCTTCCTGGCCGGTATCGCGATCGGAGTCACCATGCCGGCGGTGGCCGATCCGGCTGCGACCGACCGACTCGTCGTCTCACATCTCGTGCTGAACGCGTTCGGATGGATCGGACTCACTGCGCTCGGAACGCTCGTGCTGCTGTGGCCCACGGTGCTCCATGCGCGTATGTCCGACGCCGTCGACGTGGCCGCGCGTCGCGCCCTCCCGCTCCTCACGGCCGGGCTCCTTCTGGCCGCCGCGGGACCGGTCACCGGCGTACGCCCTCTTGTCGCCGCCGGCATGCTGGTGTGGCTCTCCGGGGCGGGGATGATCGCCGTGCAGGGGTGGCATCAGGCCCGCGCGATGCACCCGGCCACCTTCGCCGGGTGGAGCCTCGCGGCAGCGTTCGGCTGGGTGCTCATCGCGGCGGGTGCGCTCGTGTTCCTGGCCGTTACGAACGGCGACTGGGCGTCGCTTCGGACCGCCTACCTCTCGGTGCTCGGTCCTCTCGTGGCAGGGTTCGCGGCGCAGCTGCTGATGGGGGCGCTCAGCTATCTGCTGCCCGTCGTGGCTCTCGGGAGCCCTGCGGCGGCGAAGGTCGGCGCGGAGATGCTCGACCGCGGGGCGGTCTTCCGGGTCACCGCGTTCAACGGCGCGATCATCCTCTATCTGCTGCCGATGCCGTCGCTCGCCCGAGTGCTGTTGTCGTTCGTGGCGGTCGGGGTCGTCATCGCCTTCTTCGTGCTGGCGGCGCGCGCGATCCTCGCCGGCCGTCGGGCGCGTCGCGCGGAAGGCGATTCACCCGATCGCAGCGGGCGTGTCGCGCTCGGCACGCCCGTCGCCGTCGCGCCCCCACTGCCGCCGCGGCGGGTCGGTGCCGTCAGCGCTGCGTTCGCGGTGCTCGCCCTCTGCGTCGGCGCAGGGGTGGCTGCCGACCCCGCGGCTGTCGGCATCGCAGTCAGTGCACCGACCGGCGCAGTCGTCGCCTCGGGCGAGACCACGGAAGTCACCGTCGGGGTGAGCGGGATGCGCTACACGCTCGACGAGATCGAGGTGCCCTACGGCGACCGACTCGTCGTGACCTTCCACAACACCGGCAGCGACGTCCACGACCTCACGTTCGCCAACGGGTTCCGTTCCGAACGGCTTGTCCCGGGCGCTCGCGAGGTGGTCGACGTCGGCGTGATCGGGTCTGACATGCAGGGCTGGTGTTCGATCGCCGGACATCGGCAGATGGGCATGGAACTCACCGTGGTGGTCACCGGAGCACCGGTCGACGCGTCCGGTGAGCCGGGCGACGACGGCTCGGCCCACGGGTCCCACGGCGAGGGCACCTCCGCGGGGGCGTCGGCTGCGGCCGACATTGATCTCGAGCGGGCGCCCGCCGTCGGGTTCGAAGAGTGGCCGGCGGCGCTGACCCCTGCAATCGACGAACGGGTGCATCGCGTCACCCTCACCGTGCAGGAGACGGTGCAGGAGGTCGCTCCCGGGGTGCGACAGACGCGATGGACGTTCGGCGCCTCGGCGCCCGGTCCGGTGCTCCGAGGGAAGATCGGCGACATCTTCGAGATCACCCTCGTCAACGACGGCACGATCGGACACTCGATCGACTTCCACGCCGGCGCGCTCGCCCCCGACGAGCCCATGCGGACCATCCAGCCGGATGCGACGCTCGTCTATACCTTCACCGCGACGCAGGCGGGCATCTGGATGTACCACTGCTCGACGATGCCGATGTCGATGCACATCGCGAACGGCATGTTCGGCGCCGTCATCATCGACCCTCCCGACCTCGCCCCCGTCGACCGCGAGTACGTGCTCGTGCAGGGCGAGCTGTACCTCGGCCCGCAGGGCGAGACGGCCGACGCCGACCGCATCGCGACGCGGCTTCCCGACCTCGTGACCTTCAACGGGTACGCGAACCAGTACGCGTACCGCCCGCTGACGGCGGCCGTGGGCGAGCGCGTGCGCATCTGGACCCTGGATGCCGGACCCAACACGCCCTCGTCGTTCCACATCGTCGGCGGCCAGTTCGACACGGTCTACTTCGAGGGCGCGTACACGCTGCGCCCCGGAGACGCCGGCGGATCGCAGGCGCTCGCGATGCAGCCCGCGCAGGGCGGCTTCGTCGAGCTGTCGTTCCCCGAGGCGGGGAACTATCCTTTCGTCACGCACATCATGAGCGACGCCGAGAAGGGGGCGAAGGGGATCTTCCATGTCGACGACTGACCGCGTGCATCTCGATCAGAAGGGCCGCCTCGTCATCGGCGACCATGCTGAAGTCGTCCGCCTCGCGCACGACCCGGAGACCTTCTCGAGCATCGTCTCGCGCCACCTGCAGGTGCCCAACGGGCTCGACGGGGCGGCGCACGCCGAGATGCGCCACCTGCTCGACCCGTTCATGGATGCCGACGCCGTCGCCCAGCTGCTGCCCGAGCTCGAGCGCATCGCCGCCGACCTCGTCGCCCGGCTCGACGCCGCCGATGCGCCCTTCGGCGCCGTTGCCGACCTCGGTGCGCGCTTCGCCGTGCGCGCCCAGTCGGCGTGGCTCGGATGGCTGCCCGAGTGGGAGGAGCCGCTGCTGCAGTGGGTCGCCGACAACCGCGTCGCATCGCGCACGGGGCACCCGCGGGCGACCGCCGAGATCGCCGACCGGTTCGACGCCATCATCCGGGAGCTGCTGCGACGGCGTCGGGAGCATCCGCGCGACGATGTCACCGCCCGGCTGATGGCGCTGCGGCACAGTGACGGCTCGGCGCTACGCGACGACGAGCTCGTGTCGATACTGCGCAACGTCACGGGCGGCGACCTGGGCTCGCTCGCCCTGTGCACCGGCGTCATCGTGCACTGGCTCGCCGTGCACCCGGAGCATCAGGATCATCTCGCGGCGGCATCCGACGCCGACCTCGACGCCGCGATCGACGAGATCCTGCGCGCCGACGACCCGTTCGTCTCCAACCGACGCCGCGTCACGCGACAGACCGAGGTCGGCGGCTGCCCCGTGCACGCCGGCCAGATCGTCGTGCTCGACTGGCGCGCCGCCAACCGCGACCCGGCCGTCTTCGCGGAACCCGACGCCTTCGACCCTGCCGCGCACGCCGCCGCGAACCTCGTCTACGGCACCGGCCCGCACGTGTGCCCGGGACGCCTGCTCGCGACCGCCGAGCTGCGCGTGCTCGTGCGGGCGCTGCTCACGGCGGGCCGCATCGAGCCGGCGGGCGACCCGGAGCGTGAGCAGGCACCCGTCGCCGGCTTCCGCGCGGTGCCCGTCCGGCTGGTCTAGAACCTAGAGCTTGTGCAGGCGCTCGGGGTCGGGGGTCTGCACCGGGTCCCAGCCGCGACGAACGGGGCGCGCGCCGCGCACGGCGTCGCGTGAGCGGTAGACGACGTAGGGACGGAACAGGTAGCCCACCGGCGCGGAGAACACGTGGACGAGGCGCGTGAACGGCCACAGCGCGAACAGGGCGAACGCCGTCAGGATGTGCAGCTGGAACAGCAGCGGCACCTCGGCCATCAGCTCGACCTGCGGTTGGAACAGGAAGATGCTGCGGATCCACGGCGAGATCGTCTCGCGGTAGTAGAATCCGCCGCCGAACACCTGGTACACGACGGTCGCGAGCGTGCCGAAGCCGAGCGTGGCGGCCAGGAAGACGTACATGACCTTGTCCATGTCGGTCGTCGCGAGGAACACGGGGCCGACGGTACGCCGGCGGTAGATCAGGATCGCGAGCCCCACGAGGGTCAGCACGGCGGCGAAGGACCCCATGACGGTCGCGCCGATGTGGTACATCTCCTCGTTGATGCCGATCGCGTACAGCCATTCGCGGGGGATGAACAGTCCGACGACGTGACCCGCGATGACCATGAGGATGCCGATGTGGAACATCGGCGACCCCCAGCGCAGCAGCCGGTTCTCGTACGTCTGGCTCGACCGGGTGGTCCAGCCGAACTTGTCGTAGCGGTATCGCCAGATGTGCCCGACGACGAACACCGCGATCGAGGCGTACGGGATCGCGACCCAGAGGATCATCTGCAGCGTGGTCATGGTGCCTCCTGCGAGACGGGACGGAAGGGCGGAAGCTGCCCCAGGAAGCTGAGGCCCACCGTCTCGGTGGGCGGCCCCTCGTTGATGAGGTCGAGGTAGCGCTCGCGGGTCGCGGCGTCGATGGGGGGAAGCGACTGCGTGACGGTGCGCACGACGAGCGCCCACGGGCTCGACATGCCCTCGAGCGCGGCGCGCAGTACCTCGATACCCTCGCGGTGCGAGGCGAGCAGCGCGCCGGCGATCTGAGCATCGGCGGTCGCGGCGTCGGCGCGGGCCGAGAACTCCAGCACCGCCGGCAGGAAGTCGGGCAGGTCATCCGCGTCGAACTCCCACCCGGCGGCGCGGTACGCCTCGAGGAACGTGACCAGCGCGACGCCGCGGCGGCGCGTGTCGCCGGTCGCGTAGTAGCTCAGGTACAGGCTGCACTTGCGCTTGAGGTCGAATGTGACCACGTAGCGCCGCTGCCATTCGGCCTCGCCGGCCGCTTCGGCCTGATCGACGAAGGATGTGAGGGGTTCGGAGATCGCGGACGGCAGCGCGTCGATGTGCGGACGCAGGGCGGGCAGGCGCCCGAACCACGCGGCATCGGGGTAGTCGAGCAGGAGCGACGCGAGCATGTGGGTGGCGGCGCGGTCGACGGCCGACAGCCGCAGGGCGGGCACCTCGGGGGGCAGGGCGCGGCGCGGGGTGACGCGGGGCAGGACGGAGCTCATGGGCGGCCCTCGCCCGCGCCCTGGTTCTTGTCCTTGCCCTTGCCGGTCTCGCGCACCGCCGTCGTCGAGGTCGGCGGGAAGAGCCCGTCGGCGTTGCCGTTGCCGTCCCAGTTGAGCAGGTTGACGCGCCCGGGCGACGACGGTCGGTCGGCGGTCTGCCGGTCGGCGAGGATGTGGAAGTTCTCCACCGCGACGGGCACGCTCGGACCGCTCGAGGAGCCGAACGGACCGGCGCCGCCCATGCCGGGGCCCCCGTCGAAGTCGAGCGAGCACGCCATCTCCTCGAGGGCGTGAGCCTGCTCCGTGTGCGCCGAGGGGATGACGTAGCGCTCCTCGTACTTCGCGATCGCGAGCAGCCGGTACATCTCCTCGACCTCGGTGCCGCTCATGCCGACCGCCCGTGCGATGCGCTCGTCGCGCTCGTCGTCGAGGTTCACGCCGCGCATGTACGAGCGCATCGCGGCGAGGCGGCGCAGGGCAAGGTCGACGGGGGCGATGTCGCCCGCCGTGAAGAGCTCGGCGAGGTAGCCGATCGGGATCCGCAGCTTGTCGATGGCGGCGAACAGGGTCCGCGCGTCCTCGCCGTCGTTGCCCGAGCCGGTCACGACGTCGACGACGGGGGAGAGCGGCGGGATGTACCAGACCATCGGCATGGTGCGGTATTCGGGGTGCAGCGGCAGGGCGACCTGGTACTGCATGAGCTTCCAGATCGGGCTGCGCTGTGCGGCCTCGACCCAGTCCTCGGGGAGGTCGCCCGCGCGTGCCGCCTCGATGACGGCGGGGTCGAACGGGTCGAGGATGATGTCGCGCTGCGCCTGCAGCAGCGCCTTGTCGTCCTCGACGGCCGCCGCCTGCGCCACCCGGTCGGCGTCGTACAACACGATGCCGAGATAGCGCAGCCGCCCGACGCAGGTCTCCGAGCACACGGTGGGCAGGCCCACCTCGATGCGCGGGTAGCACATCGTGCACTTCTCGGCCTTGCCGGTGCGGTGGTTGAAGTAGACCTTCTTGTACGGGCATCCCGACACGCACATGCGCCAGCCGCGGCACTGGTCCTGATCGACGAGCACGATGCCGTCCTCGGCGCGCTTGTACATCGCGCCTGACGGGCAGGATGCCACGCACGACGGGTTCAGGCAGTGCTCGCAGATGCGCGGCAGGTAGAACATGAAGGCCTTCTCGAACTCGGCCTTCACCTCTTCGCTCATCTTCTTGAGGATCGGGTCGTCCTGCATCGTCTCGAGCGAACCGCCGAGGTCGTCGTCCCAGTTGGCCGACCACGAGATCTTCATGTCCTCGCCGGTGAGCAGGCTCTTCGGCCGAGCGACGGGCGTCTGCTGCCCCTTCGGGGCGTTGAGCAGCATGTCGTAGTCGTAGGTCCACGGCTCGTAGTAGTCGTGGATCTCGGGCAGCTTCGGGTTCGAGAAGATGCGCGCGAGCTTCGACAGCCGGCCACCGCTGCGCAGCTTCAGGCGGCCGCGCTTGGTGCGCACCCAGCCGCCGCCCCACTTCTCCTGGTCCTCGTACGTGCGGGGGTAGCCCACGCCGGGGCGCGTCTCGACGTTGTTGAACCAGACGTACTCGACGCCGGTGCGGTTGGTCCACGCCTGCTTGCACGTGACCGAGCACGTGTGGCATCCGATGCATTTGTCGAGATTCATGATCATCGACATCTGAGCCATGACCTTCATCAGTACTCCACCTCCTGGCTGCGGCGGCGGATCTGCGTGATCTCGTCGCGCTGGTTGCCGGTCGGACCCAGGTAGTTGAACGCCCATGCGAGCTGCGCGTAGCCGCCGATCAGATGGCTCGGTTTCAGCAGGATGCGGGTGAGCGAGTTGTGGATGCCGCCGCGCAGGCCGCTGGTCTCGGCGATCGGCACATCTACCGTGCGGTCCTTCGCGTGGTACATGTACACCGTTCCCTCGGGCATGCGGTGCGAGACGATCGCGCGGGCGACGACGACGCCGTTGCGGTTGTACGACTCGATCCACTCGTTGTCGCGGACGCCGATCTTCGCGGCATCCTGCGTGCTCATCCAGATCGTGGGGCCGCCACGGCTCAGCGACAGCATGAACAGGTTGTCCTGGTACTCGGAGTGGATCGACCACTTCGAGTGGGGCGTCAGGTAGCGCACCGTCACCTCGGTCTGCCCGGCGGCGCCCGGCCCCGCGATGCGCTTGGTCGTGCCGACCTTCTCGGAGTCGAAGAGGCGGTGCATGTCTAGCGGCGGTCGGAACACGGGCAGGCTCTCGCCGAGCTCGCTCATCCAGTCGTGGTCGAGGTAGAAGTGCTGGCGGCCGGTCAGGGTGTGCCACGGCTTCAGGTGCTCGACGTTGATCGCGAACGCGGTGTAGCGACGGCCGCCGTGCTCGGAGCCCGACCACTCCGGCGAGGTGATGACGCTGCGCGGCTGCACCTGAACGTCCTGGAAGGTGATGTGCGAGCCCTCGTGGTCTTCGGCGAGCTGCGCGATGCGCTGGCCCGTCTTCTTCTCCAGTTCGCGGAAGCCCTGCACGGCGAGGCGGCCGTTGCTCGTCCCCGAGAAGGCGAGGATCATCTCGCACGCCTTCTTGTCGGTGTCCAGCAGCACGCTGCCGGTGTACGGGCCCGACTGTACGACGCCGTTCTTCTGCTTCAGCTGCTCGATCTCGCGGTCGGGGTGGTACGTGATCGCCTTCGTCGTCATCCCGAGCTTGGCCGTCAGCGGGCCGAGGGACTTCCACCTCTCGTAGAGGTTGGGGTAGTCGCGTTCGACGACGATGAGCTTGGCCATCGTCACGCCCGGTACGAGCGGCGCGTCCTCGGGGACGGTGCCGTGCGGGGTCGCCATGACGTCGGGGGTGTCGTGCTGCAGCGGCGAGGCCACGACGTCCTTGCGGACGCCCAGGTGCACCGCCGCGTACTCGCTGAACTTCTCGGCGAGCGCCCCGAACAGATCGAAGTCGGTGCGCGTCTGCCACGGCGGGTTGATCGCCGGCGTGAACGCGTGGATGAAGGGGTGCATGTCGGTCGAGGACAGGTCGTACTTCTCGTACCAGGTCGCCGCCGGCAGCACGAGGTCGCTGAACAGCGTCGTCGAGGTCATGCGGAAGTCCGCCGTCATCAGTAGGTCGAGCTTGCCTTCGGGTGCGTTCTCGTGCCACACCATGTCCCGCGGGCGCGACCCCTCGGGCGACTCGGGCGCGCGGACGGCCGAGTCGGTGCCGAGCAGGTGCTTGAGGAAGTACTCGTTGCCCTTGCCCGACGAGCCCAGCACGTTGGCTCGCCAGATGGAGATGACGCGCGGGAAGTTCTCCGGGGCGTCGGGGTCTTCGACCGCGTAGTGCAGCGACCCGTCGGTGAGGGAGTCGACGATGTGCGCGGCGGGCTCTTTGCCGGCCGCCTCGGCCTCGTCGCACAGGTCGAGCGGGTTGCGCGAGAAGGTCGGGTAGGCAGGCATCCATCCCCGCTTGACCGACTCGACGAGGCAGTCCGCCGTCGTCCGGTCCTCGAACTGGCCGCGGGCGAGCGGAGAGGCCAGGGCGGATGCCGGCAGGCCGTCGTAGCGCCATTGGTCACTCGCGAGGTACCAGAACGCCGTGCCGATGTTCTGCCGGGGCGGGCGGTTCCAGTCGGCGGCCGTCGCGTACTGCGAGTAGCCGGTGATGGGGCGCACCTTCTCCTGCCCCACGTAGTGCGCCCAGCCGCCGCCGTTGACGCCCTGGCATCCGGTCATCGTCGTCAGCGCCAGGAACGTGCGATAGATCGTGTCGGAGTGGAACCAGTGGTTGGTGCCCGCTCCCATGAGGATCATCGAGCGGCCGCCCGAGCGCTCGGCGTTGTCGGCGAACTCGCGGCCGATGCGCGCGGCCTGCGCCGCGGGCACGTTCGTGAGCTCTTCCTGCCACGCGGGCGTGCCGGGCGTGGTCGGGTCGTCGTAGCCGGTCGGCCACTGGCCCGGCAGTCCGTCGCGCGCGACGCCGTACTGCGCGAGCAGCAGGTCGAACACGGTCGTGACGAGGCGGCCGGCGACGCGGCGCACGGGCACGCCGCGGGTGACGGTGCCCGTCCCGCCGGCGTGCGCCTCGTCCTCGCCGCTGGGCGTGACGTCGAAGCGGGGGAGGACGATCTCGACCGATTCGGTCGTGTCGTCGAGGTCGAGCAGCGACAGGGGCGGCACGACGCCCTCGAGGTCGAGGTTCCACCGCCCCTCGTCCTCGGGCGTGAAGCGGTGGCCGAGCGACCCGTTCGGAACGACGGGGGTGCCGTTCTGATCGAGCAGGACGGTCTTGAAGTCGGCACGCGGGACGGCGGCATCCTCGCCGCCCAGGTCGCTCGCGGTGAGGAACTTGCCGGGGACCAGACCCGACGGGTGCTCCTCGAGCGCGACGAGGTAGGGCGCGTCGCTGAAGCGGCGCATATAGTCCTCGAAGGGCGCGGTGCGGCGCTGCACGAAGAACTCCGTGAGGATGACGTGACCCATCGCCATCGCGAGCGCGGCGTCGGTGCCCGGGTGCGGTGCGACCCACTCGTCGGCGAACTTCGTGTTGTCGGTGTAGTCGGGTGAGACCGTGACCACCTTCTGGCCGCGGTAGCGCGCCTCGGCCATGAAGTGCGCGTCGGGCGTGCGCGTGACGGGTACGTTCGAGCCCCACATCATGAGGTACCCGGCGTTCCACCAGTCGGCGGACTCGGGGACGTCGGTCTGGTCGCCGAACACCTGCGGGCTCGCGACGGGGAGGTCGGCGTACCAGTCGTAGAAGGACAGGATCGTGCCGCCGACGAGGTTCAGGAACCGGGCCCCGGCACCGTGGCTGACCATCGACATCGCGGGGATCGGCGAGAACCCGGCGACCCGGTCCGGGCCGTACTCCTTGACGGTGTACACGTGTGCGGCGGCGGCAATCTCCATCGCCTCGTCCCACGTCGTGCGCAGCAGGCCGCCCTTGCCACGGGCGCTCTTGTAGGCGCGCGACTTCTCGGGATCCTCGACGATCGAGGCCCACGCGTCGACGGGGTCGGGATGCGTGCGCTTGGCGTCGCGGTACAGCTCGGCGAGCGTGTCGCGGATGTACGGATACCGCACGCGCGTGGGGGAGTAGGTGTACCAACTGAACGCGGCGCCGCGGGGGCATCCGCGCGGTTCGTACTCGGGCGAGTCGGGGCCGACGGACGGGTAGTCGGTCTGCTGCGTCTCCCACGTGATGATGCCGTCCTTGACGTACACCTTCCACGAGCACGACCCCGTGCAGTTCACGCCGTGCGTCGAACGGACGACCTTGTCGTGCGCCCAGCGGTCGCGGTAGAAGACGTCGCCCGAACGTCCGCCTTTGAGGAACACGGAGCGCAGGTCCTCACTCGTCTCGCCGGGGCGGAGGAAGCGGCCCATGCTCAGCAGTGCGTCCGCCAGAGGACCGTCCGTCGAGGGAGTGCTGCGGATCTGTGGTGTCATCGTCTCCTCCAGCCCGGATGGCTGCCCTCAGTATCCGCATCGTCGCGGCAGGGAACCAGCCCGTACACCGTATTTAATACGGACTGAAGGTCGGGGGCAATGGATGCCGCGGACTCGTCGAATAAGGACGGTGAACCCGTGGTGCGGGAGTCGTCGTCGCCGCTACCGTGAGCGTGTCGAATGGAGTAGCCGTGACTACGAAAGTCCCGCACCGTCCCGCCACAGAGGCCGCCCCCGATCTGCGCGGGGGGCTCGGTCAGGTGATCCTCGCCACCCTCGCGTCGACTGTCGGCTTCTGGGCCTGGATGTCGATCGCTCCGCTGCAGAACGTCTACGCCGAGAATATGGGGCTCGATCAGGGGCAGATCTCGCTGATGCTCGCCACCCCCGTGCTCGTCGGTGCGCTCGGCCGCATCGTCGTCGGGGCGCTGACCGACCGCTTCGGTGGGCGACGCATGTTCACGCTCGTGCTCCTCGCCTCGGTCCCCGCCGTCCTCCTCGTTGCGTTCGCCGGATCGATCGGCTCCTACCCGCTCCTGCTCGTCGCCGGCTTCCTGCTCGGTGTGGCGGGCACGATCTTCGCGGTCGGCATCCCCTTCTCGAGCGCCTGGTTCCCCGCCGCGCGGCGCGGACTCGCCACCGGAATCTTCGGCATGGGCATGATCGGCACGGCGGTGTCGGCGTTCGTCACACCGCGGCTCGCACTCGCGATCGGGTACATCCCGACCCACCTGCTCATCGCCGGAGTGATGATCGTGGTGGCCGCGGCGGTGTGGTTCTTCCTCCGCGAGTCGCCGGCGTGGGTACCGAGCCATCAGGCGCTGGTCCCGAAGGTCGTCGGGGCGTTGAAGTTGACGGTCACTTGGCACATGTCGTTCCTGTACGCGATCGTCTTCGGTGGATTCGTGGCGTTCTCGACCTACTTGCCCAAGTACCTGACCACCATCTACCCCGACGAGGTGGACGCCGTGGGGGCAGGTACGCGGACGGCCATCTTCGCCGCGGCCGCGGTGATCGCGCGACCTGTCGGCGGCGTGCTGGCCGACAGGCTCGGACCCAAGGTCATCTCCCTCATCTCGCTGGCAGGCATCGTCTCCACGGCCTACATCGTTGGTCAGCAGCCGCCGGAGGGCGTGCTCACCGGCTTCGTCTTCAACCTCATGGCCGCCGCGATGGGCCTCGGGATGGGCGCGGTGTTCGCCTGGGTGGGGCCGTCGACGCCGCCGGACAAGGTCGGCGCGGTGACCGGCGTCGTGGCTGCCGCGGGCGGACTCGGCGGGTACTTCCCGCCGCTCGTGATGGGAGCGACGTACCAGGCGGAATCGAACTCGTACGCGCTCGGCCTCTGGCTCCTCGTCCTTGTGGGTGCGGCGGCGCTCGTGGTCGCCGGAATGCTGCGGGACGCGCGATCAGCCCCTGCCCTGAAGGAAAGCTAGTCCCGCGGCGGGGGTGATTCGTCGTGCGCGGGTCGCATCCGGAGGAGCAGCTCGCACCGATGCTCGGTCACGAGCGGGAGCAGTCGGTCGACCTCGACCGGCCCGCCCGCGCGCTCGAGGACGTCGCGGACGAGCCCTTCGTGCACGCGGCACAGCACCTCTCGGTGACCCTCGACGAGAGTGTGGAACTCGCACGGCCGCAGCGAGACCTCGAGACGATGCTCGTCGATATCGGGGTCGAGGCCCACCTCGTCGAGGTGCTCGTACAGCGCGTCGATCTGGTGGACGGCCGCGGGGTCGAGGTCGGGTGCCGCCGACGGCACCATGCGCCGCAGGAGATCGCCGCGGCGCTTCGCCTCGTCGACGCGTCTCTGGGCGGTCTCGTTCTCGGTGGCTGCATCGACGGGGTAGTAGAGCGCGCGCGGTCGACCACGGGTGCCGCGCTGCTCCGGCATGCTGCGGATGATCCCCTCCGTCTCCAGCACGCGCACGTGATCGCGGAGCGTGTTGGCGTGGAGGCCGGTCTCGACCGACAGATCGGCGAGCGAGACGCCCGGCCGCTGCATCACGGCATCCACGATGCGCAGACGGCTCGCCTGCGCGATCCCTCGGTGGGCATGCATCGGCCGTGGCATCCTTCGATTATCCGTGCATTCGGCCGCGGGTGGGCCCATGTATCGAAGCGCGCCGCGCGTGGGCTGGCTGTGTGCCGATTGCCGCTGCCGTTGTGACCGTGTCTGATCGCTCCGCCCGAGGCGAGCGCGTCGACGCCAGTGGCCCCCTCGCCGTCGCCGCACTGCGGGCGGCGGGCTACACGTGCCACGGTGCCACGGTCGTCGCCGACGGGATCGAGTCGGTCGAAGTGGCGCTGCGGCAGGCACTGGCGTCGGGCTCGAGAGTCGTCGTCACCACCGGGGGCACGGGGCTCGCGCGCCGCGACCTGACGCCCGAAGGGACAGCGCGTGTCGCAGAGCGCACCCTGCCGGGGATCGCGATGGTCGGCTTATCCGTGAGCGGGGTCTCCACGTCAGGCCCCTCCGTCGGCCAAGGCGACCGCGTGACGCCGGCACCACCAACCCGCCCCCAGGGTGCGCGCCAACAGAGTTTGTCAACCCTCTTCGGCACCTTCGCACCCAGGTGATTTGGTAGCTGTGAAGGCTCCGACACTCGGCTGCCGGAGAAGGGAACCATGGCTGACGTAGTGCGCCAGCGCGATCCGGAAGGGGACGCCATCGCGGGCGACGGTCGCGACGAGACGGAAGCGGAGAAAGCGGACCGCAACTGGAGCGACATCCTCCAGGAGCTGCGCGCCGTCCAGACCGGGACACAGATCATCACCGGGTTTCTGCTCGCCGTCGCCTTCCAGCCGACCTTCCACGATCTCGAGCCCTATCAGGTAGGTCTGTACCTGGTGTTGATTGTGCTCGCAGGTTGCGCGACAGTGCTGGGGCTAGCGCCGATCATCATGCACCGGCAGGCCTTCGGCAAGCAGCGCAAGCCCGAACTGGTCCGGTCGGCGAACCGACTGCTTCTCGCTCTCCTCGTGGTCGTCTCGCTGCTCGCCGCGGGCGTTGTCGGGCTCGTCTTCGACGTCGCCGCAGGTCGCGCGGCCGGACTGGTGGCACTCGGTGTTTCAACGGTGATCCTGATCGTCTTCTGGACCGTGGTGCCGCGATACGGACGGAGTCGGACATGACTGAGCGAGAGACGAGCACGGGGACCGATGCTGTCGACGACGTGATGGTCCGCCCCATTCACTCGGATGACGCGGGCGAAGTCCTCACGGTGCAGCGAGCCGCCTTCGTTCAGGAGGCGCTCATCTACCGCGACCCCGACATGCCCGCGCTGACTCAGACCCTCGAACAGCTCGAGGCAGAACTGGCCGACAACCTCGGGTTGGTCGCAGAGAGAGGGCCGCGCATAGTGGGCGCGATCCGGGCCGTCGCCGCCGACGAGCTGCTGCTGATCGGACGCATAGCAATCGTTCCTGACCAACAGGGCGAAGGCATCGGCCGAATGCTGCTCGAGGCTGTCGAAGAGCGTGGCTGGTCGGTCGGATGTCGCGAGGCCGAACTCTTCACCGGGTCGCACAGCGACGCGAATCTGCGGCTGTACGAGCGGCTGGGCTATCGCAAGACCGAGCAGATCGACCAAGGCGACGGCACCGCCCAGATCTTCATGCGCAAGCACTTGCGAACAGAATCGCCGTCCAGCTCCTCAGCGGAATAGCGCTCTGACCGGCCGCCAGAACGAGTTGCCGCGCATGGACGCCGGGATGGCAACCCTCTCCCCGGTTTCGTGGCCGTCGTGTTCGCTGAAGCCGCGAGAGGAGATCACCATGCCCCGGGGCAAGAACTCGAGTCTGAAGGACCCTGAGATGCCTGAGAACAACAGCGGACCCGCCCTGCGCGCGCTCGCTCTGAACTGCACGCTGAAGGCTCACAGCGAGTCGTCGAGCACGGAGAAGCTGCTGGGCGAGGTCCTTGATGCCCTGCGCGAGCACGGGGTCGAAGGAGAGCAGGTGCGTGTCGCCGACATGGACACTCGTCCCGGTGTCGAGACTGACATGGGTGACGGGGATCATTGGCCGGCGATTCGAATGAAGCTGCTCGCCTCCGACATCCTCGTCATGGGAACCCCGGTATGGATGGGGCACCCGTCGAGCATCGCTCAGCGAGTGCTTGAGCGCCTCGACGCAGAGCTCGCCGAGACGGATGAGCACGGACGCCCGGAACTGTTCGACAAGGTCGCGGCGGTCGCCGTGGTCGGCAACGCGGACGGTGCCCACAAGATCACCGCGGATCTGCTGCAAGCCCTCAACGACGTCGGCTTCAGTGTGCCCGCGCAGGCGGGGACGTACTGGGTCGGAGAGGCGATGCAGACCGTCGACAACAAGGACCTCGACACGATCCCAGAGCCTGTTGCCGGTGCGACCGCAATGCTCGCCCGCAATACGGCGCATTTGGCCCAGCTGCTTCGCGCACACGCCTACCCCGCCGAGTCCTGAGTTCGGCGAACGGTCACCTGAACCGGCTCCGGTGACCCGGGGGAAGCGGTGGCGACATAGCCTTCGGGCCACGATGGCGGTCGCCGCTGGTCTGAGTTCGGCGACGAGGCCCGTTCAGGACCAGAGTCGTGCGATCGCGAGCGCGTTCCCGATGACGCGCTCGGCGGCGCGGTGGCCGGACAGCATGGCTGCGGGTACCGTCGCCGGGTCGTCGGTCCAGGTCGCTTCTCCCGCGAGGTGCAGCACCCCGCCGATGGGCGTCGCGAGATCGTCGTGGTCGCTCGTCGTCGAACCGACAGTCATGTACGCGTACGAACCGTGCGAGAACGGGTCATCTTGCCAGTGCGTCACCGTGACGGTGACCGGGTCTGGCGCAGCCGGGAAGAGTCGTCTGAGCGCCGCCATGACCGATGCGGTCACCTGCTCATCGCCCCACCGACGGATCGCCCGGGCGGCCGGGCCCGCCGCGAACGTGAGCAGGGTCGGTTCGCCGTCGAGCGCCGACAGGTCGTACCAGGAGTGCCACCACGCGGCATCCGCTCCCTGTCGTCGCAGCGCGTACACTTCGTCGGGCCAGAACGCGCGATCGAAGCGCAAGAAGACCTTCTCGAATGCGTTCATCCGCAGGCGACCGAGCGGCTCAGCCACGACGGCGGGCAGCGGGGGATCGAAGGTGAGATCGCCTCGGTGGAGGACGCCGACCGGCACCGTGACGACGGCCTGATCGGCCGCGAACGCGCCCGCGTCGGTCGACACGATCACGCCGGTCTTCGACCAGCCCACCTGCGTGACCACGTGCTGCAGACGCACATCGAGCCCCGCTGCCAGACGAGCGGGGAGTCGGTCGTAACCGTCGGGGAAGACGACCTCGTCGCCTTCAACGAGATCGTCGTCGAGGCCGTGCGCCGCGAGGTCGGCGATCCATGCACCGTATTGCTCCTCCGACCGGTGCCGAAGGTACTCCCGCACGCGCTCGGTGCGCTCGTCCGCCCACCCCTGAGAGGCGAGTGCGACCTCTGCGACATCCTCGTACGACGCGTCGGGTGCCGACTCGGCGATCGCGCGCGCCAGGGCGGCGTCGACAGTGTGGATGTCGGCGATGAAGGCGGCGGTCGTCGCGCCATCCAGGCGCGCGTCGTCGGGTCCGTAGTACGCGATCGGGCGGCTGTCGGGCTGATACCCGCCGACGGTGAACTCCATCGTCGGCATACCGAACGCCGTGACAGCTGCCGCGACCGGGCAGCCGTCGACACCGTGGATCCATGAGGCGCCCAGATCGGTCACGCGGTCACCGGTGCGCTCGGTCACCACGCGTCCGCCGATACGATCACGCCCCTCGAGCACGACCACCCGCTGGCCGGCATCCTGCAGGAGTCTGGCCGCACTCAAGCCCGAGACGCCTGCACCGACGACGACCGTGTCGAACCGCTCCACAGCGCCACGCTACCGTCGCGGCGACGCTCAGCGCATCGCGTCGCCGATGTAGGAGTACTTCAGGAAGACCTCGCTCGCGATTCCGGCCTCTTCGAGCACGCCCTGCACCGCGGTCAGCATGTACTTCGAGTCCCAGCCCATGTAGAGGTACTGGCCCTCCGCGAGTTGATCCCACTGTCCGTTCCAGGCCATCTCGGCGTAGACGGGCCCGCCATGGCGAGCGCTGTATGCGATGACGCTCTGGCGCGAGTCCGCCCACAGTCGTTTGAAGATCCGGTTGAAGAGGTACCTGACGTCGGGGACTTCCCAGTGCTCACCGCGGTACTCGACGTAGGCGAACTCCCGCTGCCAGCCCCTGGGCCAGCCGCGTCGCCGCCGTCCGTCGAGGATGGGCGTGAGGTTGTCGTCATCGATCCCGACGACGGCGGGCCGACGCCACAACTGAACGAACGCCCTGGTCAGCTCCTCGGTGCGCTGCGCGATGCTCGCGGTGCCCCACGCTTCGTGCGCGGTGACGTCGGCGGTAAGGGGGATGCCGCTGCGTGCGTAGACATCGCGTTTGACGGGGAAGGATGCGTCGAACGCCTGCTCGAACAGGTTCGGTTCGAGCAGCGTCAGATTTCCGAGGGTCGATGCGAGCGCGCGGTGGCTGTTCTGCTCGTCCTCGGTGTACTGCGCCCACCGGCGGAAGCCGTCACCGCTCCATTCGTCGCCCGGCGCTTGCGGCACGATGTGGTCGAGGTCGGCCGTGGCACCCGGGTCGATGCCGGCGAGCCGCCCGAGCACGTATCGCGGGTGCGGAAGATCGCTGTACTTGAGGCCGACGCGCGTGCGCTCGTCGGACGGCGTGATCCGGGCGACGGCCAGGCGAAGCTCGTCCGCGCCGCGCGCGTATGCGCGGACGAGGCGCGCGACGAGCCGATCGGTGGCGAGCCCCACCACGGTGCGACGCAGCAGGAGCGATTGCAGGTCTTCGAGCGCGTCGATGAACGCCGACGGACTGATCGCGCCGTCGAGGCGGTCGCGGTAGAGCGTCAGGACGAGCGGGTACATGCCCCGACCGAAGGTGTTCAGGTGGGTCAGGTGGCGGGCCACTTCGGCATCCGGCGCCTGTGCGGGGTCCAGCAGCACGCCGTAGGTCTCGGCGAGTGCGCGCCACCGCGCCGCTTCGATGCGAAGTGTGGCGACGTCGAGACGGGGGAACTGGCCGCGGAACGCGTCGTAGACGCCACGCTCGCCGGCGACGGTGACCTCACGCCCCGTGAGCATGACGAGCACATGCCGCCAGAAGGAGCCGATCTGTTCGCCGGTGTGTGCTTCGATCGGCAGCCAGAAGTCGCGTTCGATCTCTGTCTGCTCGCCGTGCGAGAGGCCCATCAGCACGTAGTTGTGGATCAACTCGTGGTCACCAAGTGGTTCGCCCGTCGAGTTCAGGCTCTCGAAGATCTGCTGCGCGTTGGCTCCGGACCCGAGCGTGATGGAGACGTGCTCGAGCTTTTTGAGACCGCGCCAGATGTGTGCGGCCTCATCAGGGCGGATCTGGCTGCGGAAGAACGCGTAGTTGTCGTCGAACCGCGACTCGCGGGTGGCGTCCTCGGGGCTGCGCCGATCCAGCACGACGCTTTCGAAGACGTCGGCCCATGCGCGGTGAGGATGCAGCTTGGTGCGACCATCGGCACTCACCAGCACGCGTGCCAATTCGGATGCCAGTACCGGATCATCGTCGCGCAGCGTGTGCTGCAGCGCTGCGATGAGGAGCATGAGCGTCGTGATGCGCTGCTGTCCGTCGATGAGCACCAGGTGGGCGTCATCGACGGACGAGGTGCTCGCGGTCGAGAGGATGGACCCGATGAAGTGCGTGTGGCCGTCGTCGGTGTCGGCGACGCGGCGGATGTCGGCGAGCAGCTGTTCGCATCCGCCGATGTCCCAGCGGTACTGGCGCTGGTAGACGGGGACCACAATGGTCGTCTCGGCATCTGAGAGCCAGCCGATCGTGTTGACGGCTGTCGCTCCGACATTGGTGGCACGGGTCATGATGATGGGCGGCACTCCTTCGGCAAACCCTTTCGAGTCTATTCGGGCCCTGATATTCACGGCGTTGACACGGCGGGTTCGCAAGGGCCGAGGGTAGGGTGACCTCAGTCGGGCCTGTAAAAACTTCGCTTGTCCGACAGAAAGGTGATGAGACCCATGGGTTACATCAAGTCCGCTGCGCTCGAGGAAACCGGCTACGTCGTCCTCGACCGCTACAACCGAGAGATCGATCCGAAGGAATGGCTCGACATCGAGTATGTCGACTGGAAGTCTTCGGGCGACACCCGCTTCGCGCCGCTCGCGTCGGCCAAGGGTGAGATCGAATGCAACGGCTTCTGGAACCACAAGCCGCCGCGCACTGACAAGGACGGCGTCTGGATCGACGCGCAGACCGAGCTTGCGCCCACGCTCACCGAGCGCGCGCAGGAGCCCGGCGCGAACGTCGGACGCTGCCGCGTCATCGAACTGCAGCCGAACACGTACGCCGACTGCCTCTACAACCTCCACCAGGACGACAACAACCGTCTGAACCCGGACGGCACCGGCTGGGTCGTGCGTGGGTTCTTCAACCTCACCGACGACACCACGAGCTACTTCGTGCTGCGCGAGAACCGGACCGATCCGAGCGAGGAGACGCGCATCGCGCTGCCCGCCGGTGCTCAGCTGATCGTCGACACGCAGCGTCTGTGGCACGCATGCGCCCACTACGGCGACGAGCCGCGCTACTGCCTCATCACCTCGTGGGAGTCGGGTCCCGAACTCGACGCCTACATCGCCAAGTACAACGGCGTGAACAAGGTCGAGAGCTACCCGGTCGATCAGGAGACCCTGGATGCCGGTCAGATCGAGCAGGAGCGGCGCATTGCCGCTCGCGCCGCCGCCCTCGCTGCTCGTGGGCAGCAGGAGGTCGTGGCGATGAGCGAGGCCTGAGCCTCAGCATTCTGCCGCCGACGCCGGCCCCGATCACCACGGTCGGGGCCGGCGTCGCGTTGCGGGAGCACAAACGGACGGGAGGGCCCGGCCGCGGCCGAACCCTCCCGTATGCGCTCCGATCAGATCACGCCCGCTGCGCGGTTGCGGTGGCTGATGCGGTGTCCGATCCACAGTGCGACGGCGATCAATCCGGCCAGCCCAACGCCGATGAGCCACGGCAGCAGCGTCGGGGTGAGTCCGGACGTTCCGGCGACGAGTTCGCCCGTGCCTGCGGCGAGCTGCGCGTTGCCGTCGCTCAGTTCTCCGGTGCCGCTGGCAAGCGTGGTCGCACCGTCGGACAGACGGGTGGTGCCGTCCGAGAGCTTGTTCGCACCGTCCGAGAGTGAGCCGAGTCCATCCGACAGCGTCGTCGCACCGGCGGACAGCTTGGTGGCACCTTCGGAGAGGCTGCCCGCACCCGTCGAGAGCTCTCCGGCGCCGGTGGCGACGCTCTCGGCGCCGGCCAGCAGCCGAAGCGATCCGTCGGCGAGGCGCTGCGTGCCGTTGCGGATCTCGCCGAGGCCGTTCGCGAGCGTGCCCGCCTTCGTCGCGAGCGTCACACCGCCCTCGCTGAGCTCACCCGTCTTGCCGCTCAGAGTGTTGAGACCGGCCGCGACCGTGCCTGCACCGGTGTGGATCTTTCCGAGGCCTGCGGCCAGTTCGCCCGACTTGGTCGTCGCCGTGTCGAGACCGGTCGCCAACTCGCCCGACTTGTCGGCGAGGGTGTCGAGTCCGGCGACGAGCTCACCCGACTTCGTCGAGAGCGTGTTGAGCCCTGTCGACAGTTCGCCCGTCTTGGTCGCGAGCTGGCTGGAACCGGCCGCGAGCTGCTGCGTTCCTTCGTGGAGCTGAGCGGTGCCGTCGCGCACCTCGACCGCACCGTCGCGCACCTGGACGGCACCATCGCGCAGACGCTCGGCGCCATCGGCCGCCTCGTCCATCATCGGACCGTAGACGGGGTGTGCGGCCACGAGCACGGCGGCTGCGCGCAGCTTGGTGGCGAGCTCGGTCGCGCCGTCGGCGACCTGCGAGGCTCCGCCGGCCAGCGTCGTGGTGCCGTCGGCGAGCTTCGTGGTGCCGGCAAGGCCCTGCTGGAGGCCGGCATCCAACTGCTGAGCGCCGCCCGCGAGCTGCGATCCGCCCGCGGCCGCGGTGGCGATGCCGTCGGAGAGCTGCTTGCCGCCGGCCGCAGCGGTGCTCATGCCGGCCGAGAGCTGGTCGGCGCCGTCGGCGGCCGTCCCGAGCCCGGCAGTGAGCTGCTTGCCGCCGTCAGCGGCGGTCTTCGCACCCTTCGCGAGGTCTCCCGCGCCCGTTTCGAGCTTGACGACACCGGCCTGCGCCTTGGTGAGGCCGTCTGACAGACGACCCGCGCCGGCAGAGAGCGCGCCCGCGCCGTCAGCGGCGCTGATCGTGCCGGTGAGCAGTCGCTGCGCGCCGTCACGGTTGCTCACGGTGCCGTCGGCGAGGGTCTGCGCGCCGGTCGCGAGGCGGGTCGCGCCGTCCGAGAGCCGGGCAGCCCCGTCGGCAGCCGAGGTGGCACCTTCGGCCAGCTTGCCGGCGCCCTCGGTCGCGCTGACAGCCCCGTCGTCCAGTGCTGCGGCGCCTTCGGCGAGCTCGCCGGCCCCGGATGCGAGGTCGGCTGCGCCGTCTGCCACGCGCGTGGATCCGTCCGAAGCGGAGGCGGCGCCGGCGTCGAGGCGGTTGGCTCCGTCGGAGAGTTTGGCGGCGGTCAAGAGGAACAGGGTCGTCATGGCGGCAAGCAGCACGCCGAGGACGATCACCGTGATCCGCATGCCCATCCCGTGGACGTGTGCGTGTGTTCTCGACATCGAGGACTCCGTAGTGTCTCGCGCCCGCTGCGCTGCGGGCGTGGTGGGGGTGCTCCGATGGGTATCGGTACGACGGCGGACTCTTCGGTGGGTCCATGCGTTCTCGCGTGCGGCCATTGCCGTGGAGGACGTGCGCCGTGAAGCGTGACGACGCTAACAGCGGGGGAGACCGGCTCCGAGGAGGCTGGGAAGAAACTTCGGCTGAAACTAAGTCCCACGCCGCGTGGGCTTGAGTTTCTTGTGCGCTTTCTACAAATGGCTCGCAACTCGTTGGTTGAACCCGACACGTCGACTCGCGCAGATCATCGGCGAAAGATGGATCTTGTTCTCTGTGGGTCTGTGTTGTAATGTGTTGGAAACGCGGGGAGGCAACTGTGTACGCGACGGAGCGACAGGACCTGATCGAACGACTTGTCGGCAGCGATGGCCGGGTTGCCGTGATCGATCTCGCGGCCCGCTTCGGCGTCACGACAGAGACCGTGCGCCGCGACCTCGATCTGCTGGAGCGCGCGGGACTCGTCCGCCGTGTGCACGGTGGCGCCGTTGCACCCGAACGTGTGAGCACGGCGGAGTCATCGGTGATCGAACGCACCGCCCGGCACACCGGCGCCAAGCGCGCGATCGCAGCCGCCGTCATTGCGACGCTGCCGCCCGGCGGGTCTATCTACCTCGACGCGGGAACGACGACCGCGGCCGTCGCCGCGTTGCTGGCCGATCGTCGGGGTGCCGCGCCGGTGGAAGTCGTCACGCATTCCATGGCGGTCGCGCAGATCCTCGCCGGTGTTCCTGGCGTCGCACTCACCGCCATCGGCGGGCGTGTTCGCGGGCTCACCGCGGCAGCGGTGGGATCCGAAACCGTCTCGGCGATCACGCGCCTTCGACCCGACGTCGCGATCGTCGGCGCGAACGGGTTGACCGCGGCGTTCGGCGTCAGCACACCGGATCCCGACGAAGCGGCGGTGAAGCGGGCCGTCGTCGACTCGTCCCGCCGGGTGGTCGTGGCCGCCGACAGCTCGAAGTTCGGCGCGGAGTTGCTCGTCTCGTTCGCAGCACTGTCGGCGATCGATGTGCTTGCGACCGATGTCGCGCCGCCCGGCCCGCTCGCCGGCTCGCTGGCGGAGGCCGACGTGGAGGTGCTGCTGCCGTGATCGTCACCGTCACCGCGCATCCGAGCCTCGATCGCACCGTCTCGCTCGAGGCGGCCCTGACTATCGGCGACGTCCAGAGCGCCGCAGGCGTCCGCGAAGACGCAGGTGGAAAGGGGGTCAACGTCGCCGGCGTGGTCGCCGCGGCGGGGGAGCCCGCGGTCGCGATCCTGCCCCTGGCGCCGAGTGATCCGTTCGGCGCCGTCCTCGCCGAGACGGGCCTGCAGACGGTCGCCGTGCCGGCATCCGGACGTGTGCGCAGCAACATCGCGGTCGTGGACCCGTCGGGGGTCACCACGAAGATCAACCTGCCGGGCGCAACGCTCGGGCCCGAGGTGCTCGACGCGCTCGTCGATGCCGTGGTGACAGCTGCAGAAGGCGCCGACTGGCTCGTGCTCGCCGGCTCGCTGCCGCCTGGAGCGCCCGAAGATCTCTATGTCCGCATGATCCGTGCAGTGCGCGCGGCACATGCGTCGATTCCGCGAATCGCCGTGGACACCTCCGGCCCCGCGCTGCGCGCCGTTGTCGAGGCAGGGGGAGCGGACCTCATCAAGCCGAACGAGATCGAACTCGCCGAACTCGCAGGCGCGACGTATGGCGAGGATGTCGACCTCGTGGATGCTGTGACGGTCGTCGCCCGCGAATTGGTGCCCGGTCGCGTCGGGGCGGCTCTCGTGACGCTCGGCGCCCGAGGCGCTGTGCTCGTCGAGGCTGGGGGTGCGTGGGCGGGTTCACCGCCGCCGATCACGGTTCGCAGCACGGTCGGCGCCGGCGACAGCTCGCTCGCCGGATACCTCCTCGCTGCGGTGCGCGGGGCCGGCCCGGCCGAGCGCCTGCGCTCCGCAATCGGCTACGGCGCCGCCGCCACCTCGCTCGACGGCACGCAGCCGCCGACCCCGAACGACCTACCGGCCGGGGACATCCCGGTGCACGCACTTCCGAACTGAATCCAAACCGCCCGCACATCGACCACAGGAGGTCACCGTGGCAGACACCATCACCGCACGATTGGTCAGCATCGACGCCGACCTGGGCGCCGACAAACGCGCCGTCATCACCGCGCTCGCGAAGCGGGTCGCCGCCGAAGGGCGTGCCGACGACGCACAGCGGCTCGCCGATGACGCGTGGGCCCGTGAGCAGAAGGACGAGACGGGACTGCCCGGTGGGATCGCGATCCCGCACGCGAAGAGTCCCGCGGTGACGCAGGCATCCCTCGCGTTCGCCCGACTCGCACCGGGGGTCGACTTCGGCGCGCCCGATGGTCCCGCCGACCTGGTGTTCCTCATCGCCGCCCCGGATACGGCTGCAGAGGAGCACCTCGCGGTGCTGTCGAAGCTCGCCCGCTCCTTGATGAAGGACGAGTTCACGGCAGGACTGCGCGCAGCCGGCAGCGCCGACGACGTCGTCGCGATCGTCCGCGAGGCGATCGGCGAGGGCGATGTCGAAGCGGCTCCTGCAGCAGCCTCCGCCGCAGCAGCGCCCGCAGCGACCGAGCCGGCTTCCGGACCGAAGATCGTCGCCGTGACGGCGTGCGCCACCGGCATCGCGCACACCTTCATGGCCGCCGACGCGCTGACCGCGGCCGCGGCGGAGGAGGGGATCGACCTCGCCGTCGAGCCGCAGGGCTCGAGCGGCTACAAGGCGCTCGACCCCGCAGTGATCGCCGCCGCCGACGCCGTCATCTTCGCCGTCGACGTGGATGTGCGTGAGCAGCAGCGGTTCGTCGGCAAGCCGGTCATCCGCTCCGGTGTCAAACGCGGCATCGAGCAGCCCAAGCAGATGCTCGCCGAGGCGGTCGCTGCGGCAACCGACCCCAACGCGACCCGCGTGAGCGGCGTCGCCGCCGAGACCGTGTCGTCGTCGACCGAGAAGATGTCGTGGGGGCGTCGCATCCAGCGGATCCTGCTCACCGGCGTCAGCTACATGATCCCGTTCGTCGCAGGCGGCGGCCTGCTCATCGCGCTCGGGTTCCTGCTCGGCGGGTACGACGTCACCGACGATGCGGCGAAGGTCATCGTCGAGAATTCGCTCTGGAGCCTGCCGGCGGGTGGGCTCGGGCAGTATCTCGGCTCGGTCGCGTTCATGATCGGGTCCACGTCGATGGGCTTCCTCGTGCCGGTGCTTGCCGGGTATATCGCCTACGCGATCGCCGACCGTCCCGGTATCGCGCCCGGGTTCGTTGCCGGGGCCGTGGCGCTACTGATGACGGCCGGCTTCATCGGCGGAATCGTCGGTGGCCTCCTCGCCGGGTTCATCGCCTGGTGGCTCGGCACGCTCAACGCACCCCGCTGGCTGCGGGGGCTCATGCCGGTCGTGATCATCCCGCTGGTCGGGTCGATCGTGGCATCCGGCTTGATGATCCTGTTCCTCGGTCGTCCGATCGCGGCGCTGATGGAAGCGCTGACTGCGGGCCTCACCTCCCTCACCGAGAGCGGCGCAGGACTGATCGGCGTCGGTGTGATCCTCGGCCTCATGATGTGCTTCGACCTGGGCGGACCCGTGAACAAGGTCGCCTACGTCTTCGCCACAACAGGTCTGGCGGCCGCGAGTGCCGACAACACGGCGCCCTACCTGATCATGGCC
The DNA here is from genome assembly GCF_057707225.1 of Microbacterium sp. bgisy189. Taxonomy (NCBI): domain Bacteria; kingdom Bacillati; phylum Actinomycetota; class Actinomycetes; order Micrococcales; family Microbacteriaceae; genus Microbacterium; species Microbacterium sp. bgisy189. The sequence continues at coordinate 71,824 of NZ_JBYIPT010000009.1, forward strand.
GCCGTCATGGTCTCGGGCATGGTGCCGCCGTTGGCGCTCGCGCTCGCCTCGACGGTGCTCGCTCGTCCGCTGTTCACCCCGGTCGAGCGTGAGAACGGCAAGGCCGCGTGGCTGCTCGGCGCCTCGTTCATCAGCGAAGGTGCGATCCCGTTCGCGGCCGCCGATCCGCTGCGCGTGATCCCGGCATCCATGGTCGGCGGGGCGGTCACCGGTGCGTTGAGCATGTGGTTCAACGTGACGAGCTACGCGCCGCACGGCGGCATCTTCGTGCTGTTCGCGATCGAGCCGATCTGGGGCTTCCTCGTCGCGCTCGCGGCAGGCACAGTGGTCTCGGCGCTCGTGCTCGTCGTCCTCAAGAAATACGTCCGGCGCTCGACGCCGGCAGTCGCGACCGATAGCGTCGCAGTCACCGCGTGAAGGTAGGGAGACCGACATGGCAGAACGCACAACCACCATCGCCAGCAGCTCAGGACTGCACGCCCGCCCGGCGAAGCTCTTCGTGCAGGCCGTGCAGCAGACCGGCATCCCGGTGACGATCGCGGTCGAAGGCGGCCCTGATCTGAACGCGGGCAGCATTCTGAGCCTCATGGGGCTCGGCGCCACCCAAGGCACGGTCGTCACGCTCAAGGCCGAGGGCGACGGAGCCGATGCGGCACTCGACGAACTGGTGGCCTTCTTGCAGGTCGACCACGACGCCGAGGGCTGAGCCACAACGACACGAAGCGGATGCCGCGCCGAGGAGGCCGGCATCCGCTTCGTCGTGTGCGGGATCAGAGGTCGACGGCGTCGCCCGGGTCGAGCTCGACGAACTCGCCGCCGCCCTGCTCGGTGGCCCACTTCAAGCGACTGCGTCCCATCGTGAGCCCGATGCGCGACAACGTCATGTCGTGCGTGCCGAACGCACGTCGCGGTGCCACGGCGAGCACGAAGTCCATGGCTTCGCCGATCTTGAGCCACGGTGCGCCGACGGGAGCGGCGAGCATCCGCACGTCGGCGCCCCGCGGAACCGTGTAGGAGTCGCCCGGGTAGTAGAACTCGTCATCGACGAGCACACCGACGTTGTCGATGCCGGGGATCGATTCGTGGATCACCGCGTGGGCGCCGCCGAAGAACCGCAGCCTGAACGGGTCGAGCGTCACCGAATCACCGGCCGACACCTCGATGACGCCGTATCCAGCCGCCGCGCGAGCGACGCCGGCAGGCCCGTACACGGGGATGTCGGGGTGGTGGTCACGGATGCGATCGAGATGCTCGGGCGTCCAGTGGTCCGGGTGTTCGTGCGTCAGGACGACGCCGACGACGTCGTGCAGGTCGTTGAGGGGGAGCGTGAACGACCCCGGGTCGATCAGGAGGGTCTTTCCGTCCTTCTCGATACGAAGACAGGCGTGTTCGTGCTTGGTGACGCGCATGCCGCCAGTCCACACCGCGCAGCGTCGCGAGGCAAGTGCGAGTCCGATTTGGCGGGCACGGTCGGCCGTGGCATACTTGAACGGTTGCCTTCGGGCAGCTCGGTGAGGCCCCATCGTATAGCGGCCTAGTACGCCGCCCTCTCACGGCGGTAACGCGGGTTCGAATCCCGCTGGGGTCACCACAGGAAGAACGTCCCATCCATCGCGGATGGGACGTTCTTCGTTTCCGGGATCTCGATACACCGCGCCTTTGCCGCGGCACTCGATCACCGGGCGACGGCAGCTCTAGTCGGTGGCGCGGCGGCGACGTCGCACGATCCACACGATCAGCACGACCATGCCGGCCACGACCAACCAGGGGAGCAAGAAGCCGAACGCGACGACGATGCCGTTGAGCGTCGCGACGAAGCCGCTCCAACCCGCAGTCAGGCCATCCCCGAACCCGGCAGGGTCGGCTTCGACCACCTCGGCCGGCTCGACGAGCTGAATCGTGAGGGTCGACAGCGCGACACGGTCTTCGATCGCGGCCAGCTGCTGCTTGGCGGCCTCGAGCTCGCCTTGTCGGGCTGCGAGCGCCTCCTCGGCGGCCAGCAGTTCGGTCAGCGAGGCACTTTCGTCGATCAGCCCCTGCAACCGCTCCACCGAGGTCTCGAGCGCCGTGATGCGAGCACGCAGATCGCGGGCGCCGTCGGTGACGTCGTCGCGGACGATCTGCGATGCCTTCACCTCGCCGAATGCCGAAAGCCCCGTCGTGAAGTCGTCGAGGGCGTCTGCGGGCACCCTCACGCTCACCCAGGCGCCCGACGTCGGCGGGTACCAGACGTCGCCGCCCTCGAGGTACTCATCGCTCATCGGTGCGTCGGCAGAGCCTGCGTCGTCGGCCGACACGCTCATCGACTCGACGTACCCGCCGACGGCCTGCGCTGCGGCAGCGATCTGCTCGGAGGCCTCGGTGGCATCGGGCACCTCGAGGGTGGCCGAGGCGGTGACGGTGACCTCACGGTCGCTGATGGCGCCATCGCTCTCGGTGCTGTCGCCTGCCTCGGCGCCCGTGCCCGGGTCTGCGCTCGTCCCCCCGGCATCCGAATCCTCACGACCCATCTCGGGGGCGCCGGGCGCCGCTTCGTCGGCGGTGCTGCTGCCGGAGGCGTACGGCCGCAGGCTGTCGAGCACGAACGGCACTGCGACGGCCGAGACCAGCACGACGGATGCCGCGATGCCGATGCCCGCCCAAACCCTGCGCCGACGTCGAGCCCGAGCATGCGCAGGGGTCGCCGCATCGCGCGTCGCGTTCGTCTTCGCGTCAGCCTCTTCGCGGGTGATCGCCGCGAAGATCTCCTGCTCCATCGCCGCGATCCGCTCGTCGGTCAGCGGCGGCAGTTCCACCCTGTCCATCGTCATGGTCCCTCCGTTCCGATCGCGGTGCGCACCTGCGCGCGCACCCGGGAGAGACGATTGCGCACGGCACCGTGTGAGATGCCGAGTTCATCTGCGGCGGCCTGATAGCCGTATCCCTCGGCGGCGCAGAGGCGGAACACCTCTCGGTCGATCTCACTCATTCCCGCCACCTCCTCCAGAATCCGATCCACGAGCCCCGCCGTGACCACCTGCTCTTCGACGTCGATCGTCGCCGGCAGGGTCTCCTCGACAGCCGCCTGCGTGTGCTCTCGGTCTCGCTTGAGCCGCCGGATGCGATTGGCGCATTGGAACCGGCAGATCGTCGCGAGCCACGGGAGCAGCGATTCACTGCGCAGTTCCAGCCCGGGAAGCTTCCGCCACGCAGCGAGGAATGTCTCCTGCGTGACCTCTTCGGCATCCGCCGCCGAGCCCACCAAACCGTGGGCGATCCAGTACACCGGTCTCGCGTAGGCCCGATACAGCGTGCGGAAGGCGTGCTGGCTCCCGCCGGCCGCTTCTGCGACCAACGCGGCGTCGTCACGATCCTCAGGCTGTGCCATGGCTTCCCCTCGCGGCGGTCTCCCACCCCGCACTCGATTCGTCGCGGTCATCGTCTCGCAGGAGGAGTGTCCCGATCGACACGATCGTCTCACCGTGCGGATCCTGTCAACATCGCCCTGTATTCTGGTGCGAGCGAGAGGGAGTATCCCGTTCTTGCGCGCCCGTCATCACGGGCCCCGACGGAGGGGCCTCGGGTGCGCACCGCCCGTCGGGTGGGGGAGAGACTTTCGATCCCTCGTCATACCTCCGAAAGGCCCGCATGGACCTCCCTGTCTGGTTCGAGGTCGGCTCGCTCGTCGTGCTGACCCTCATCCTCATCGCCGACCTGCTCATCATCCTGAAGCGGCCGCACATCCCATCGACCCTCGAATCCACACTCTGGGTCGTCTTCTACGTCACCCTCGCCCTGATCTTCGCCGGGCTCATGTGGCTGTTCGCCGGTGGTGAGTACGCGGGGCAGTTCGTCGCCGGTTGGCTGACCGAATACAGCCTGTCGATCGACAACCTGTTCGTCTTCGTGCTGATCATGAGCCAGTTCTCGGTGCCGCGCCGCTATCAGCAGGAAGTGCTGATGGTGGGCATCATCATCGCGCTCGTGCTGCGCGGGCTGTTCATCCTCGCGGGCGCTGCCATCATCGAGCAGTTCAGCTGGGTCTTCTACATCTTCGGCGCCTTCCTCATCTGGACCGCGATCCGTCAGGCGTTCCCGGGTGGCGACCACGACGACGACGTCAAGCGCGAGAACTTCCTCGTCCGTCTGATCCGGCGTCGCATCGACATCAGCGAGGAGTACGACGGCGCGAAGCTGCGTACGGTCGTCGACGGCAAGAAGATCTTCACGCCCATGATCATCGTCTTCGTCGCGATCGGCATGACCGACCTGCTGTTCGCGATCGACTCGATCCCCGCGATCTTCGGCATCACCCAGAACGCGTTCATCGTGTTCACGGCGAACCTGTTCGCGCTCATGGGGCTGCGCCAGCTCTACTTCCTGCTGGGCGACCTGCTGGACCGTCTGAAGTATCTGCACTACGGCATCGCGTTCATCCTCGCCTTCATCGGCGTGAAGCTGGTTTTCCACGCCATGCACGAGAACGAACTCCCGTTCATCAACGGCGGCGAGCACATCGAGTGGGTTCCGGTCATCTCCACCTGGATGTCGTTGGGCGTCATCGTCGGCTCGATGGTCGTCGCCACCGTCGCGAGCCTCATCGTGTCGTCGCGTGAGCGTCGACTCGCTCCCGCCGGCCCCGTCGAAGCGGCTGAAGCCGTCGCCGACGAGAAGGGCACACCTGCCACGGTGGACGGGCAGGCGTCGTTGCCTGAGCGCGCCGACGAACACTGACGACGACCCGTCACACACCGGCGTCGCGCGTCATCGACGCCGGCGCCGGTGCTAGTCTGGGCGGGTGCGGATCGCGCTCCTTCTCCTTAGCGGCCGCGACGAGATCTCGTTCTGAGCCCGCTCTCGTCGCGGAGTCCGGCATGGGCTGATCCGATGCAAGGAGAACGACAGCAATGACCACCCACATCCCCGATCACCCGCGCACGCTCGCCGAGAAGGTCTGGGACGACCATCTCGTCGTCAAGGGCGAAGACGGTCAACCCGACCTGATCTACATCGACCTGCACCTCGTCCACGAGGTGACCAGTCCGCAGGCATTCGACGGCCTGCGTGCAGAGGGCCGACCGGTGCGCCGCCTCGACTTGACGATCGCGACGGAGGATCACAACACCCCGACGCTCGAGATCGACAAGCCGATCGCAGACCCGACCAGCCGCATCCAGATCGAGACGCTGCGTCACAACGCCGCCGAGTTCGGCGTTCGCCTGCACTCGCTGGGTGACAAGGAGCAGGGCATCGTCCACGTCGTCGGTCCGCAGTTGGGCCTGACGATGCCCGGGATCACGGTCGTATGCGGAGACAGCCACACGTCGACCCACGGCGCGTTCGGCGCCATGGCATTCGGCATCGGCACGAGCGAGGTCGAGCATGTCCTCGCGACGCAGACGCTGCCGCTCAAGCCATTCAAGACCATGGCGATCACCGTCGAGGGCGAACTACGCGAGGGGGTCACGGCGAAGGACATCATCCTCGCGGTCATCGCCAAGATCGGCACGAACGGCGGACAGGGCTACGTCCTCGAATACCGCGGCTCGGCGATACGCGCGCTCTCCATGGAGGGCCGCATGACGATCTGCAACATGTCGATCGAGGCCGGCGCGCGCGCCGGAATGGTCGCGCCCGACGAGACGACCTTCGCCTACCTCGAGGGCCGCGACCACGCGCCGAAGGGGCAGGATTGGGACGACGCCGTCGCATACTGGCGAACGTTGCCGAGTGACGATGGCGCCGTCTACGACGCCGAGGTCTTCCTCGATGCGAACGACCTCGAGCCGTTCGTCACGTGGGGCACGAACCCCGGGCAGGGCGTGTCGCTCAGCGATGTCGTCCCGACGCCGGCAGACATCGCCGACCCGAATGAGCGCGTGGCCGCAGAGCGGGCGCTGCAGTACATGGACCTCGCGGCGGGGACGCCGATGAAGGACATCGCGGTCGACGCGGTCTTCATGGGCTCGTGCACGAACAGCCGGATCGAAGACCTGCGTCAGTTCGCCTCGATCATCGAGGGTCGCACCAAGGCCGACGGTGTTCGCGTCATGGTCGTGCCGGGGTCGGCGCGAGTGCGACTCGAGGCCGAGGCCGAGGGACTCGACAAGGTGTTCACGGATTTCGGTGCCGAGTGGCGGTTCGCGGGGTGCTCGATGTGTCTCGGGATGAACCCCGATCAACTCGCCCCGGGCGAGCGCTGCGCATCGACGAGCAATCGCAATTTCGAGGGTCGGCAGGGCAAGGGCGGACGCACGCACCTCGTCTCACCGGTCGTCGCCGCCGCCACGGCGGTGCTCGGCCATCTCGCCAGCCCCAGCGACCTGCCCGTGCTGACCGGTTCGGAGGCCTGATCATGGAGAAGTTCACGACCCACACCGGCATCGTCGCTCCGCTTCGGCGATCCGCGGTCGACACCGACCAGATCATCCCCGCGGTCTACTTGAAGCGCGTCACGAAGACCGGGTTCGATGACGCCCTGTTCTCGAGCTGGCGGCAGGACCCCGACTTCGTGCTCAACCAGGACGCGTACCGTCACGCCTCCGTGCTGGTGACCGGTCCGGATTTCGGCACCGGATCCAGCCGGGAGCACGCCGTGTGGGCGCTGCGCGACTACGGATTCCGCGTCGTGCTGAGCCCCCGTTTCGCAGACATCTTCCGCGGCAATGCGGGCAAGCAGGGCCTGGTGACGGGCGTCGTCTCCGAGGCCGATGTCGAGGCGATCTGGTCGGCAGTCGAAGCCGACCCCGGTGCGTCGATGACGGTCGACCTCGAGACGCGCACCGCCACGATCGGCGACCTCCGCGTCACTTTCGACATCGACGATTACACTAGGTGGCGGCTTCTCGAAGGGCTCGACGACATCGGGCTCACACTGCGCAACGAAGAGCGGATCGCGCAGTTCGAGGCGCGCCGAGAGGCGTGGCGGCCGCGGACGATTCCCGTCCCGTAGCCCGGTGAACGCCCCGCACAACGGGGCGCGAACCGTTCAGAGCATCCTCGAGAATCAAGTGAGGTCCACCGTATGAAGCCACTCGTGAGCGCTTCGGACGCCGCCAACAGCACGGAACCCGCCGCCGCCCCAGGGCAGGCGCTCGTGATCCGCGGAGGTCGTCCGCTCACGGGTCGCGTCGACGTGAAGGGTGCGAAGAACCTCGCCACAAAGGCGATGGTCGCAGCCCTTCTCGGCGAGTCTGAGTCGGTCCTTCGCGATGTTCCCGAGATCAGCGACGTCAATGTCGTCCGGTCGCTTCTCGAGGTGCACGGTGTGCGCGTCGACGATGAGGGCGACGGGGTGCTGCGCCTCGATCCGAGTGGGGCCGTCTCGGCCCACATGGAGGAGATCGACGCGCACGCGGGGGCATCTCGCATCCCGATCCTGTTCTGCGGGCCGCTGCTGCACCTGCTGGGAGAGGCGTTCATCCCCGACCTCGGTGGATGCCGCATCGGCGACCGGCCGATCGACTTCCACCTCGATGCGCTGCGCTCGTTCGGCGCCGTCGTCGAGAAGCTGCCGAGCGGCATCCGGCTGTCGGCGCCTGAAGGCGGCCTGACCGGCGCGAACATCGAGCTGCCCTACCCGAGCGTCGGCGCAACCGAACAGGTGCTGCTCACGGCCGTGCGCGCGAAGGGGACGACCGAGCTTCGCAATGCGGCGATCGAGCCCGAGATCATGGACCTCATCGCGGTCCTGCAGAAGATGGGCGCGATCATCTCCTACGAGCCGAACCGCGTCATCTTCATCGAGGGCGTCGACCGACTCGAGGGCTACGATCACCGCTGCATCTTCGACCGCAACGAAGCCGCCTCGTGGGCGTGCGCCGCGCTGGCCACCGACGGCGACATCTTCGTCGCGGGTGCCAAGCAGCAGGAGATGCTGACCTTCCTGAACGTCTACCGCAAGGCCGGTGGCTCGTTCGACATCCAGGAGGACGGCATTCGGTTCCGCCGCGGCGAGGCTCTCAAGCCCGTCGTCGTCGAAACCGATGTGCACCCCGGCTTCATGACCGACTGGCAGCAACCGCTCATCGTCGCGCTCACCCAGGCTGCGGGCACGTCGGTGGTGCACGAGACGGTGTACGAGAACCGACTGGGCTTCACGCAGGCGCTCAACAAGATGGGGGCCGACATCGTCGTGCACCCGCACGGGTTCGCGAGCCCGGAGCGACGCGTGCCGCGCCGCGAGCTCGAGCAGGCCGCCGTGATCAATGGCCCGACGCCGCTGCACGGCGCGGATGTCGTCGTTCCGGACCTTCGCGGCGGTTACAGCTACGTCATCGCGGCTCTCGCCGCCGAGGGGGAGTCGATCGTCCGCAACATCGGTATCATCCGCCGAGGCTACGAGAAGATCCTCGACAAGCTCACGGCGCTCGGCGCTGACTTCGACGTCCTCGGGTGACCTCGTGACCTCGAACCCGCGTCGACGGTCGTCGCCCGAGACGGCCAGACCCAGTGTGTTCTGGCCGGCGGCGGCGATCGTCGTCCCCGCAGTAGGCTGGTTCGCCCGTATCGAGATCACTGGCGGAGAACACCTGCCGCTCGAGGGGCCGTACGTCCTGGTGCCGAATCACTACAGCGAGTTCGATCCGCTCATCCTCGCCGTCGCCACGTGGCGTCTGGGGCGGGCGCCACGGTTCATGGCGAAAGAGAGCCTGTTCCGCGTGCCGGTGCTCGGCGCCTTGCTGCGCGCGACCGGCATGGTCCCTGTCGCGCGGGCATCGAGCGCCGGTGCTGCGAAGCAGACGATCGAGCAGGCCGCTGCACTCGTCGAACACGACCGGGGCGTGATCGTCTACCCCGAAGGCTCGCTGACGCGCGAGCCCGACCTGTGGCCGATGCGCGGCAAGACCGGTGCCGTGCGCGTTGCACTCGCGGGCGGCATCCCCGTCATTCCGGTCGCAACGTGGGGTGTGCAGCGCATCCTGCCCCGTTACGGCAAGCTGAGCTTCTGGCCTCCTCGCAAGCGGGTGCAGATGAAGTTCGGTCCGGCCGTCGACATGTCGGAGTGGGAGGGCAAGGTCGCCCCCGCGCAGCTCGCCGCGGCGACCGATCGCGCGATGGCGGCCGTCTCGGGCCTGCTCGGTGAGCTGCGCGGCGAGACGCCGCCAGCGCAGCGGTGGAACCCGTCCGACCACGGTCAGAAGGAGACGGGCCGCCTTGAGTCGTAGGAGCGAGAGCGCGATGCCGCGCGTCGCCGTCATCGGCGCCGGAAGCTGGGGCACGACGTTCGGCAAGGTGCTCGCCGACGGTGGCGCGCATGTGGTCATGTGGGCGCGCCGCGCGGAACTGGCCCACGAGATCAACGCGGCCAAGCGAAACAGCGAGTACCTTCCCGGCATCAACCTGCCTCGCAGCATGTCGGCGACGGATCACCTCTCCGAGGCCCTCGACGGTGCGAGCCAGGTGTACCTGGCGATCTCGAGTCAGGCGCTGCGGCAGAACCTCAAGGCCGTGCGGCCGCTCGTCCGCAATACCGATGCGCCCGTCGTCTCCCTCATGAAGGGCGTCGAGAAGCGCACCGGACTGCGGATGAGTCAGGTCATCGAGCAGGAACTGCACTGTGATCCCGCGCGTATCGCGGTGGCGAGCGGGCCGAACCTGGCGCTCGAGATCGCGCGTGAGCAGCCCACGGCGGCGGTCATCTCATCGACCAGTCAGGAGACGGCCGACGCGGTTGCCCGTCGCGCACGCAACGGGTACTTCCGAACCTTCGTGAACACCGACGTCATCGGCACCGAGTTCGGCGGCGTGCTGAAAAACCTCATCGCCGTCGCGATCGGCATCGTCGATGGGGTCGGCTACGGCGAGAACACGAAGGCGTCGATCATCACGCGCGGCCTCGTGGAGATGACCGACTTCGCGGTCGCCCAAGGTGCGCACCCCGAGACCCTGCAGGGGCTTGCCGGGCTCGGCGACCTCATCGCGACATGTCAATCGCCTCTGAGCCGCAACAACACGGCAGGCCGACTCCTCGGTCAGGGCTACGGGTTCCAAGACGTCGTGAAGCAGATGAATCAGACGGCCGAGGGGCTCGCCTCGGTCGCCCCAGTCCTGCAGCTGGCCCGAGAGGCCGGCGTGCAGATGCCGATCGTGGAACAGGTGAAGATGGTGCTCGACGGCACCATGAACCCGCGCGACATCGCGCCGCACCTCACGACAGACGATGATCAGCCCACGGGCGAGAGGACGCAGAATGGTGGAAGCGGCGGTAGCGGTGCTCTTTGGCGGTCGTTCCAGCGAGCACTCGATCAGCTCCGCCACGGCCGGGGGCGTGCTGCAGGCGATTGACCGATCGCGGTATCGGGTCATTCCGATCGGCATCACGCGTGACGGCGCGTACGTGCTCGAGGACGACGATCCGGGCAAGTTCGCGCTCGACCCCACGCATCTGCCGGAGGTGACCGACAACGGCACCCGCGTGCTGTGGCCCGAATCGGCGACGTCGCGCGAACTGCGCGTGCGTCGCGCCGACGGCACCGTCGACTCGCTCGGCGACGTCGACGTGGTGTTCCCGATCCTGCACGGCCGGTTCGGTGAGGACGGCACCATCCAGGGATTCCTCGAACTGCTCGACCTGCCCTACGTCGGCGCAGGGCTCCTCATGTCGGCGATCGGCATGGACAAGCACACGACCAAGAGCGTGCTGCAGGCCGCGGGCGTTCCCGTGGTGCCGTGGGTGACCGTGACACGTTCGCGTCTGGATCGTCAGGGCGACCTGTGGCGGCGACGCATCCGTTCTCTCGGGCTGCCCGTTTTCGTCAAGCCTGCGCGTGCCGGCTCGAGCGTCGGCGTGTCGAAGGTGTCTGACTGGGATCAGCTCGATGCCGCGCTCGAGGTCGCATTCGCCGAAGACGCGACGGTGCTCGTCGAGCAGTCGGTGGTCGGTCGTGAGATCGAGTGCGGCGTGCTGGCCGGGCGCGAGGGCGGCGAGCCGCGCGTGAGCCTGCCCGGTGAGATCGTCATCACCGGTCGCGACTTCTACGACTTCGAGGCGAAGTACCTCGATGCCCCCGGCATCGACCTCGTCTGCCCGACCGAGATGGCGCCCGGTGAGATCGCCGAGATGCAGCGGATCGCGGCCCGCGCGTTTGAGGCCGTGGGCGGGCAGGGGCTGTCGCGCGTGGACTTCTTCTTCACCGGCACCGAGTTCTTCGTCAACGAGGTGAATACGATGCCCGGGTTCACCCCGATCTCGATGTTCCCGAAGTGCTGGATCGCGTCGGGGCTCAGCTACGAAGCGCTCGTGACCGAGCTGATCGACATGGCCCGAGAAGGCTGAGGAGACGTCGCCCCGGCGACGCGATCAGTCCGTCGGGCGATCGGTGCACACCGCGCCGGTCGGGGAGAGGGCATCGTCTGCGACGGCGCCGATGCGCTCGAGGACATCGCGTGAGCTGACGACCTCGTTGTCGAGGTACACCTCGATCGCAGGCTCCCGCCCGAAGGAGACGAACCGGTAGTTCGGAGCCTGGGACTCGTCGATCAGCCAATCCACGCCGCCCGCGGACTGGCAGGGGAGGGTGGACGCGTCGACCGCGTCGAGTCCGCACGTCATCAGCACCGTCGACGGGTCGCCCCACGAAGCCGTCGCCTGCGCGTCGGTCCAACGCCGCTGTTCGCCGCCGACCGTGTCGGGCAGACGCACCATGACCTCGGCGCAGGCCGGGTCGTTCGCGGATGCGGCCGGCTCCATCGACACCGTCGACGAGCACCCGGTGAGTGCGGCTGCGCCGGTCAACGCCACCGTTGCGATGACGAGCGCGGAGCGGACAGGACGCAGACGTGGCACCCCTCCAGGCTACCTGCGCGGCGGCGACGACCAGCCCCGGTAGCGTGGGGGGATGCAGGAGGAGACGGTGGGTTCGTCGAGCGAGGGGGCAGTGCTCGCACGCATCCTGCGCAGCCTCGCTGGAACGAGCACCGCGGAGGTCGGTCCCGGCGACGACGCCGCCGTGATCGCCGCACCCGACGGGCGCATCGTCGCGACCACCGACACGCTCGTGCACGGACCGGACTTCCGTCTCGCCTGGTCATCCGGCTACGACCTCGGGTTCAAGGCGGCCGCCGTCAACCTCGCCGACGTCGCCGCCATGGGGGCGAGGCCGACGGCGCTGCTGGTCGCGCTCGCGATGCCCGATTCGACCCCGATCGCATTCGTCGAGGCGATCGCTTCGGGTCTGCGCACCGCGTGCGAGAGGCTCGCCCCGGACTGTGCGGTCGAAGGCGGCGACCTCACCGCGTCAGACACACTCACGATCGCCGTGACCGCGCTCGGGAGTCTCGACGGGCGCGATCCCGTGCTGCGCAGCGGCGCACGGGTCGGCGATGTCGTCTGCGTGTGCGGTGAGCTCGGCGCCGCGGGGCGGGGTCTGGCGCTGTTGTTCGACCGGTTCCGTGACGTGGACGGCGCACCGGTGCCGGTCGACGCGGCTGACTTGTCGGATGCCGAGCAGCATGACCTCGCTGCGCAACTGCGTCCCTCGCCGCCCGTACGCACAGGGGGAGAAGCCGCGTCGGCCGGTGCGACCGCAATGATGGACGTCTCCGACGGGCTGGTGCTCGATGCGACGCGCATGGCCCTGGCATCCGGCGTGACGCTCGCGCTGGACCCGCTCGATGCCGATGCCCTCACCGGCGGCGAAGACCATGCGCTGCTGGCGACCTTCCCGCCTGATCTCCGACCTCTGCCGGAGGGGTTCCGCCGGATCGGACTCGTCATCGAACGCGGCGAGCACCCGGTCCTCGTCGGTGGGCGCGCGCACGACGGTCGCGGCGGCTGGGATCCGTATCAGGACTGGGACGCCGGTCGCGGCTGATCCGCGCGGGTCAATCCGCTGCGAGCCACCACACCGTGGTGTCGCCGTAGCGGCGATCGCGTTCCGGCTGCCAGCCGTCCGGCAGCGTCGGTCTGCCCGACCTGGTCGCCCGTTCGACCAGTGCCAGCCCGTCGGTCGACATGCGCGGGCGCAGCAACTCGAGTGCGCCGCGCAGTGCGGTGTCGTCGAGGTCGTACGGGGGATCGAGGAAGGCGAGGTCCCAGGTCGCTGAGCTGGCGCGCAGGAAGGAATCGACAGCGCTCTTGTGCACGCGGATGACAGCGCCGTCCACCGCCTTCGCGACGATCCGTGCGTTCGCGGATGTCACTGCCGCCGCCCGTGGCGACTTCTCGACGAGGTCCGCCGAGGCCGCGCCACGTGAGACGCTCTCCAGTCCGAGCGCGCCCGAGCCGGCGTAGAGGTCCACGACTGCGGCGCCGTTGAGGATGCCCGCTGATTCGAGGGCGCCGAAGACCGACTCCCGCACCCGGTCGCTCGTGGGCCGGGTGCCGGCGTCGGGCACCGCGAGGGTGAGTGAACCGGCACGGCCGGCGATGATCCGCGTCACAGGCTCACGATACGTTGTCGTCGGAACCGCCGTGCGCGCCGGTCGACTCGTCGCGCAGGCGGGGCTCGGTGCGCAGATCCGGCCGAACGCCGGCTTTGTCCGCGTAGAACGCGCGGATGCGGTCCATGTCGGCGCCGACATCGCCGGTGAGGCCGATGGTGGGGCCGAGTCCCGTCGTCATCGTCGTGCGGTCGACGTATCCGAGGGTCACATCGAGGCCGGCTTGGCGGGCGATGCGGTAGAAGCCGCTCTTCCAGTAGCTGCTGCGGCGCGTCCCGTCGGGTGTGACCACGAGGGAGAACACCTCGCCGGCGGCGATGCGGGCGACCACGTCCTCGACGACCCGTGACGCGTCATCGCGATCGACCGGAATGCCACCCCACGCGCGCATGATCGGACCGCGCCAGCCGCGGAACAGCGAAGACTTGCCGAGCCAGCGCACGTGGATGCCGAGCCGCCACGCGATCGCCAGCATCAGGACGAAGTCCCAGTTCGAGGTGTGCGGCGCACCGATGAGCAGGGTCGGTCGGTGCGGAGCCGGCTGCGTGACCAGACGCCAACGGCTGACTGCCCAGTACGCCCGGGCGATGAGGGATCGGAGCACGATCCAACGGTAGTGCCGTCGGCTGTGGATGCCGGCCACCGTCGTGTCCGCAGCCGACCCTAGACTCGTTGCATGCCGACGGTGAGCCTCGAGTCCCGCATCGACGGGATCGTCGGGGGCAAGACCGCGTCCGCGCTGTCGCGCGCGTTCGGCATGTCGACGGTAGGCGATGTGCTCGCTCACTATCCGCGCCGGTATGCGCGTCGGGGAGAGCTGACGCCGATCGCGTCGCTCCCGGTCGGTGAGCAGGTCACGATCGTCGCCGAGGTGCGCTCCGTGTCGGTGCGGCCGATGCGTCAGAAGCGCGGCTCGCTCCTCGAGGTGGTGATCAGCGACGGTGAGGGCACCGTCAGCCTCACCTTCTTCAACCAGGCCTGGCGCCAGAACGAATTGCAGGTGGGTCGGCAGGGCATCTTCTCGGGCAAGGTCGGCGAGTTCAAGCACGTGAAGCAGTTCGCCCATCCGGCCTACGAGATGTTCGACGACGTCGACGAGGCGCGAGCGAGCGCCGAGGCACAGCAGCACCTGCCGATCCCCATCTACCCGGCCACCTCCACGGTGCCGAGCTGGCAGTTCCAAAAGGTCGTTGCGCTCGTCCTCGCCTCCCTCGGCGAGGTGACGGACCCGCTCCCAGATGACCTGCGCGCGGCGCACGGCCTGGTCGACGCGCGCACGGCGATCGTCGGCATCCACACGCCGGCCTCGCTCGACGAGATCGAGATCGCGCGGCATACCCTCCGCATGCACGAGGCGTTCGTGCTGCAGGCGGCCCTCCTGCAGCAGCGCCAGCGGGTGCGGGCCCTGTCGGCCGTACGTCGCGCTCCGGGAGGACTCCTGCGCGATTTCGATGCGACCTTGCCGTTCGAACGCACCCCGGATCAGATCGCCGTCGGCGACCAGATCGCAGACGACATGCAGGGCGACTGGCCGATGAACCGACTCGTGCAAGGCGAGGTCGGCTCAGGTAAGACGCTCGTGGCGTTGCGGGCGATGCTGCAGGTCGCCGAGTCGGGTGGGCAATCGGCGCTGATCGCACCCACCGAAGTGCTCGCCGCCCAACACGTGCGATCGATCGCCCGGATGCTGGGCCCGAAGCTCGCGCCCGAGCTGATGCCGACGCTGCTGACGGGGCAACTGCCCGCGGCGGAACGTCGAAAGGCGGCCCTGCGGGTGGCGTCGGGGCAGGCGCGCATCGTCGTCGGCACACACGCGTTGCTGAGCGAGTCGACGACGTTCGCGGACCTCGGACTGGTCGTCGTCGATGAGCAGCACCGTTTCGGCGTCGAGCAACGCGAGACGCTGCGCGCGAAGGGCACCGCGCCGCATGTGCTCGTGCTCACGGCGACACCGATTCCGCGCACGGTGGCCATGACCGTCTTCGGCGACCTCGACGTGTCGACGATCCGAACGTTGCCCGTCGGGCGCGCAGGGATCACCTCGCACGTGGCGCCACTGGCGGAGAAGCCCGGGTGGTTCGCTCGCGTGTGGGAGCGGATCGCCGAAGAGGTCGCGGCCGGGCATCAGGCGTTCGTCGTGTGCGCCGCGATCGATGCCGAAGCGGCGGAGCAGTCCGAAGCGCCGGCGGCTCCCGAAATGCCGGGGGAGCAACCGCGAACCCGATGGGGCGTCGTGCAGGTCGGTGAGCTGTTGGCACGGCATCCGTCGTTCGCGTCGGTGCGCGTGGAGATCTTGCACGGCAAGATGCCCTCCGAGCAGAAGGATGCCGTCATGCAGGCGTTCGCCCGCGGGGAGGTCGACGTGCTCGTGGCGACGACGGTCGTCGAGGTCGGTGTCGATGTCGCGAACGCCTCGACGATGGTCATCCTCGAGGCCGACAGATTCGGCGTGTCGCAGTTGCACCAGTTGCGCGGTCGGGTCGGTCGAGGTGAGTTGCCAGGCCTGTGCCTGCTCGTGACGGAGGCTCCTGCGGGGTCGCCCGCACGATCACGCGTCGAGGCGGTCGCCGGGACGACCGATGGGTTCGCCCTCGCCGAAGTCGACCTCGAACTGCGCGGCGAAGGCGACGTGCTGGGCGACGCGCAGTCGGGTGCCCGCTCATCGCTGCGACTGTTGCGTGTGGTGGCCGACGCCGACTTGATCGCCGAAGCCCGTGCCGCCGCAGAGCGGGTCATCGACGCCGACCCCGACCTGGACCGGCACCCCGGTCTCGCCTCGGCCATCGAACGGCGCGTCGGGCTCGAGGAACGCGCAGCACTCGCGAAGAACTGAGCGGCACACCGCGACACGCGTGTCTGGTGCGCGCCCCTAAGCTGGGTTCCATGAACAACCGGATCGCCGTCGTCCCCGGCTCGTTCGACCCGCCCACCCTCGGCCATCTCGATGTGATCCGTCGCGCCGCAGGCCTGTATGACCAGCTGCACGTGCTCGTCGTCCACAACCCGGGCAAAGAGGCGATGCTGCCGATCGCGCAGCGCCTGACGCTGCTCGAGCAGTCGATCGAAGAGCAGCAGATCGCAGGCGACGTGGTCGTCGCATCGTGGAGCATGGGGCTGCTCGTAGACTATGCGAGCGATGTCGGTGCCGGGGTGCTCGTGAAGGGGATCCGCTCCCAGGTCGACGTCGCCTACGAGACGCCCATGGCGATCGTCAACCGCGATCTCGCCGAGATCGAGACGGTGTTCCTGCTGCCCGACCCGTCGCACGCGATGGTGTCGAGCTCACTGGTGCGTCAGGTCGCCGCGCTCGGCGGCGACGTCTCACCGTACGTGCCTGGACCGGTGGCGCGCTTCCTCGACACGGGCGCCCGCGACATCTGATCGCGACCCGCACCCGGTGCGCGGCGACTAACATGTCGGAGTGGTCAGAAAGCATGTGAGCGGTCCGTTCGTGTTCCCCGCGCACGACATCGTGCGGCGCCCCGGCGAGATGCGGGAGTTCGAGGTCTCGGTCCCCGCGCCGGCCAAATGGGGCGAAGGACTCGTGGCGGTCGCGGCCGGCGAGCCGATCGAACTCGACGTCCGTCTGGAGTCCGTGCACGAGGGAATCCTGGTCACCGCAGATATTCGGACGCGGTATGCCGGGGTATGCGGTCGATGCCTCACCGACATCGCCGCGCCTGTCGAAGTCGAGTTTCAAGAGCTCTTCGGGTATCCTGGGCAGGAAGCGAACGACTTCGAGCTTCAAGACGACCACGTGGATCTTGAAACTCCGGTCAGGGATTCGATCGTCCTCTCGCTTCCGTTCCAGCCGGTGTGTCAGCCGGATTGCCCCGGGCTCGACCCGACGACGGGCGAGAAGCTGACCGCAGGTGCCGAGCCGGAAACCCCGATCGATCCGCGCTGGGCCGCGCTGCAGGCCTACACCACAGACCACGATGACGAGGCGCAGAGCCACGTCGTCGACAACACAGAGAAGAGCTAGCCATGGCAGGTAACCCCCCGAAGCGCAAGGTCTCCCGCTCCAACACCCGCTCGCGCCGCGCGCAGTGGAAGGCTGAGGCGCCCGCGCTGGTCAAGACCGTCGAGAACGGCAAGGTCGTCTACAGCCGCCCGCACCAGGCCAAGGTCGTCACCGACTCGCAGGGCACCGAGCTGTTCCTCGAGTACAAGGGTCGCAAGGTCGCTGACGTCTGATCCGACGGCGTTCGCCGTGGATGACGCGTTTCAGCCGAACGGGCTCACCGACAAGCTCGGGGTCGAGATCGACCCCGAGCTTCTGTCGCTTGCCCTCACACATCGCTCGTACGCGTACGAGAACGGCGGCATCGCGCACAACGAGCGTCTCGAGTTCCTCGGCGACTCGATCCTCGGGCAGGCCGTGACGGTGCATCTGTTCACCCGGCATCCCGATCTCGACGAGGGTGCGCTGGCCAAGCGGCGCGCGTCGGTCGTCTCGACCGTCGCCCTGGCCGAGGTGGCACGTGCCATCGGACTCGGCTCGCACCTCCTGCTCGGACGCGGCGAGGACCAGACCGGCGGCCGCGACAAGGATTCGATCCTCGCCGACACGATGGAAGCCGTGCTCGGTGCCGCGTTCCTGTCCGCCGGGGCCGATGCGGCGACGGCGCTCGTCCTGCGCCTGGTCGAGCCGCTCATGGCCGACCCCGAGCGCTACGGCGCCGCGATGGACCCCAAGACCAGTCTGCAAGAGCTCGCTGCCCGTCTCGGGCTCACCCCTCCCGCATATGCGGTTTCAGCGACCGGCCCTGACCACCACCGCGTCTTCAGCGCGACGGTGACCGTCGGCGAGGTGAGCCGCACGGGGCAGGGGTCCAGCAAGAAGCAGGCCGAGATGGCAGGCGCCCTCGCGGTGTGGCGCGACCTGTCGGCCCGCGACTGACCCCGTGCCCGAGCTTCCAGAGGTCGAAGTCGTTCGCGCGGGCCTCGCGCCGGCGGTCACCACGGCCACGATCACCGGGGTGAGTGTGTTCGACGAACGCGCGCTTACTCGGCATACGGGTTCTGGCGATGACTTCGAGCGCACCCTCACCGGTCGGACAGTGCTCGCGGCGGCCAGACGCGGCAAGTTCCTCTGGCTGCCCCTGGACGGCGGCGCCGAGGCCATCGTGGGTCATCTCGGGATGAGTGGACAGCTGTTGCTTCGCGCGCCCGGCTCACCGCCCGAACGTCACGAACGTGTGCGGCTCGACGTCGCCCACCCCGTGCACGGCGATCTCGCGATCGCGTTCGCGGACCAACGCACATTCGGCTCCCTCGCCGTCGACGCGCTCCAGCCGACACCGGATGGCGCGCCCGGCGGGTTCGGTGACGCCGCGGCGACGGTGCCGACGCAGGTGGCGCACATCGCCCGCGACGCCCTGGACCCTGCGCTGGACGAGAAGGCTGTCCGCGCACGGTTCTCGCGATCGGCCTCCGGCATCAAGCGGGTGCTGCTGGATCAGACGGTCATCAGCGGCATCGGCAACATCTACGCCGACGAGGCGCTGTGGGCTGCCCGCATCCACCCCGAGCAGCCCGCGCGCGAGCTGTCTTCGCGGGCGGTGGGGTCGCTGTTGGCGGCGGTGCGTGCCGTGCTCGAGAAAGCATTGGCAGAGGGCGGAACGAGCTTCGACGCGCAGTACGTCAACGTGAACGGTCAGGCGGGCTACTTCGCGCATTCTCTCAACGCGTACGGCCGCACGGGGGACCCGTGCCCGAGGTGCGGGAGATCCATCGTGCGGGTGGCCTTCACGAACCGGTCGTCGCATTTCTGCGCGTCGTGCCAGCGACGTCGGCGCGCCGAGTAGCCTCGTGGCGTGGACGCAACCTACGAACGACTCGAGGCTGCTATCGCCGGCGCCACCGGATGCAAGGACGGCACCCAAGAGGAACTCAGGGAGGCGCTGCGGCATCTCTCCGAGGCCGACCGTGCGGCGCTCGTGCCGCGCATCGCCAAACTGCTGACGCGCGCGGGTTCGGCTGAGTGTCGAACCAGTACTGGACGAAGTCGACAGCGGTCGAGGACGGCTGGCCCCCAGGGCTCGCCTGTCACAATCGTGGCTGCGCGGGCACCTTTCGTGACAGGCGAGCGCGTGGCGTGAGTCGGTGGGACGCTCGCCTGTCACGATCGCGGCTGCTCGAGCACGTTTCCTGACGGGGGAGCGGCGCGCTCACGCCAGCACCTTCTTCCAGGCGCCGTTGTAGGCGGCCGGAGCGAAGCCGATCGCCTCGTTGATGTCGAGCATCGGTCGGTTCTCTTCGGCGTTCCAGGTGATCACCCGCGGCGACGCCGGCGCCACCTCCCGCCATGCGACGAGCCCGGCGCACTTGACGAGCAGGCCCAGCTTGTGGCCGCGGTGCTCCTTGAGGACGAGGGTGTCCTCTTGGTGCGTCACGGCGGCGTGGTCCTCGCCGATCACGAGTTCGTTGAACGCGACGACGTCGCCCGACGCCTCATGCACAGCTGCCGTCACCAGGACGGTGCGCCCCGATTCCAGGTACCGGGCATCGTGCCGCGCGATGCGTTCGGCATCCCACGTCTCCTCATCGAACTCCATGGCTGCCGACGGTGCGTCGGTCGACATGCGCGACTTCGCCCAGGCGTAGCCGGCGACGTGCTCAGGCGGCGTCGGGGCCGTCCACTGCACGACGCGATATCCCGTGGATGCGGCGCGCGCGACATCCAGCAGACGATCGATCTCGGCGCGGCTCTCGGCGAGGTCGAGGAGACTCTTGCGCTCGACCTGCTCCAGCACGTAACCCAGCCGGCGATAGAACCGTGCCGGCCGATCGATCGGGATCGACCCGAACCCGGTGGGGGAGTCGAGTCGCTCGCCCGGGGCGTCGGGGTGTTCTGCCCACGACTGCAGCACGGTGCGGCCGAACTCGCGGGCCGTCTGCTCCACGAGCTCGTATGCGCGCGTGCCGATGCCACGCCCCTGTGCGGATTCGAGCAGCTCGATCAACCAGAAGGCGACCCGTGAGCCGGCCTCATGCGGGATGTCGACGCCGACGCGGCCGACGATTCGCCCGCCCTCGACGACGACCCACATGCGGCGCGTCTCATCGGGGTCGGGCGCGAAGTACGGCAGCAGTTCTTCGGGGCTCATCGCCTCGTCGTCGCTGCCGCTGATCTCGCGGTAGACGGTGTTGCGGACGGCCACCATCTCGATGAAGTCGGCGGCGTCGGCGGCATCGATGGATGCCGGCACGGTGAGAGGTCGGAACTCGACCTCGGGTGAAGCGTTCATGTGTGTTCCGTTCGTTTGGTGGGGCCCCGTCGAGGGACCCCACCCGGTCAGAGGAGGGGAAGGGTGCGGTGATCGCGCAGCCAGGCGTGCTCGCGCGTCGACTGGGCGACCACCGCAGCGCGTCGCCGCGCGACGGTGGTGTGGTCGGGCTGTGGGCGTGTGCTCCACAGCACGAGCGCGAGCGCGATGCGCATCGCGATGCGGTCGGGCAGGCTCGTGCGCGCGGGGCGCTCGAGCACGATGGGATGTCGCAGCGTGTGGTCGAGCCGGTGCTGCGACGTGGACACGGTGTTCACGATGGTCCTCTTCTCGAGAGGAAGTGCAGATGTGCCGCGGGAGCAGGCTCCTGACGGCGGGGTCGTGCGGCAGCACGGGATCGGCGGGTATCGAGGTGATACCGGGCGATGCGGCGGGACAGATGGGCCGACGCGCCAGATGGACGCAGTCGTACCCGTGAGAACCGGCGGGACGGCGGCTCGGTGCTGCGGAGTCTGTCAGCAGGCCGAGGGGTATGCGCGAAGCGCGGCGCCGAAGGAGACGGTCCCGGACGTGCGGAACGCGTTGCCTGTGCCGGTTGCGGTCAGGCGGGTGGCGTGCATTGAAATCATCTCGGGACCTCCTTTCTCGACTTCTGATGCGAGCAGTGACACTAGCGCGCGTCGAGGCGTCCCGTCAAGACACCGTCCGATAGCGTGTACACGACACCGAGCCGGAGGCACCCCGAATGCACTTGAAGAGCGTCACGCTCAAGGGCTTCAAGTCGTTCGCGCAGCCGACGACGTTCCAGCTCGAACCGGGCGTCACCTGCATCGTCGGACCCAACGGATCCGGCAAGTCGAATGTCGTCGATGCGCTTGCGTGGGTCATGGGTGAGCAGGGGGCCAAGACGCTTCGCGGCGGCAAGATGGAAGACGTCATCTTCGCCGGCACGTCGACGCGCGGCCCGCTCGGGCGCGCTGAGGTGCAGCTCACGATCGACAACAGCGATGGGGCGCTGCCGATCGAGTACAGCGAGGTGACGATCAGTCGCACGCTGTTCCGCAACGGCGCCAGCGAGTACGCGATCAACGGCGAGGGATGCCGTCTGCTCGACGTGCAAGAACTCCTGAGCGACTCGGGGCTCGGGCGCGAGATGCATGTGATCGTGGGGCAGGGCCGCCTCGACGGCGTGCTGCAGGCGAGCCCGGAGGACCGGCGCGGGTTCATCGAGGAGGCGGCCGGCATCCTCAAGCATCGCCGTCGCAAGGAGAAGACCCTCCGCAAGCTCGAGGCGATGGAAGCGAACCTCACCCGGTTGAGCGACCTCGCCGGCGAGCTCCGGCGCCAACTCAAACCGCTCGGCAAGCAGGCCGAGATCGCGCGCGAGGCGGCGACGATCGCAGCGGTGGTCCGTGACGCGAAAGCGCGCCTGTACGCGGCTGAGCTGGTCTCGTTGCGCACGCAACTCGCCGACCACGCGCGCAACGAGCAGGAACGCCACACCGAACGCCTCGTGCTGCAGGACCAGGCCGACCAGCTGAAGACCCGAATCGACGAGCTCGAGAACTCGCAGCGTTCCGAAGCGGTCGATCGCGCCAGAGCGGTCGCATTCTCGCTCGAACAGGTGCAGGAGCGGCTTCGCGGACTGTATTCGCTCGCCGGGCAGCGACTCGCACTGCTCGAGGACGACGGCCAGCTCGCGATCGAAGTCGCGACAGTCAGCCAGGCGTCGATCGACGAGGCACGCAACGAGATCGACGAGATCTCGAGCGGCCTCGGCGATGCGCAGGATGCCGCGGCCTCAGCGGCGCGCGACGTCATCCGTGCGCGCGCCGAACTCGATGCGCTCGATGTCGACATCGCCGCCCAGAGCGCGCTCGTCTCCGAGCACGACATGCGACTCGCGTCGTTGCGGGGCCGGGCCGAGGCGGCCGCTTCAAAGCTCGACGCGGTT
This sequence comes from Microbacterium sp. bgisy189, assembly GCF_057707225.1. Lineage (NCBI taxonomy): Bacteria > Bacillati > Actinomycetota > Actinomycetes > Micrococcales > Microbacteriaceae > Microbacterium > Microbacterium sp. bgisy189. The sequence continues at coordinate 94,372 of NZ_JBYIPT010000009.1, forward strand.
CGCGCGGCCGTCGAGCGGCAGCAGCGCGCGCTCGACGCGGCCCAGCAGCGCCGCGCGGAGGCCGAGGAGGTGCTCGCCGGCATCGATCCCGACCTCGTCCCTGAGCAGTCCGCAGCCGAGCATTCGTCGGCCTACGAGCGCGCCCAGCGCGACGCCGCCGACGCGGAGGCGAAGGTCGGCGAGCTGCGCGAACGGCTCCATGCGACCGAGCGCGAAGTGGAATCGCTCACCGCGCAGACTGCCGCGCTCTCGCGAGCCCTGGATGTGCGCAATGCCGCGGCTGCGCTCGTGCAGCGAGGCGGCCCCGGCGTCCGCGGCCTTGTCGGCGATGCGATCAAGGTCAAGCCCGGGTATGAGGCGGCGATCGCGGCTGCGCTCGGATCACTCGCGGAGGGTGTGCTCGTCGACGACGTGGATGCCGCGCTGCGACTGGTCGACACGGTACGCGACGAAGATCTCGGCACGGTCGACATCGCGATCGCGGGCGCCGGTGCCATGACCCCACCGCTCGGCGGAATCGACGGTGTCGTCGCCGCACGTGACGTGGTCACGGGGCCCGAAGGTGTGCTCGGGGTGCTGTCGTTCGTCGCTGTCGTCGACGACCTCAAGGCTGCGCACACCGTCGGTGCCGCGCTTGCCGCGCGGGAGGTCGGCGGGCCGGTCACGATCGTGACCCGCACCGGAGAGATCGTCACCGAGTACACGGTGCGCGCCGGCTCAGGCGTGGGGCGATCGAGGCTCGAACTGAGTGCCGAACGCGACGCCGCGGCCGACCGCCTCGGTGAGATCACCATCGTGGCCGACTCGCTGCGGGAGGCGCTCGCGGACGCGCAACAAGCGTGGGACCACGCGCGTCGTCGCACGAGGGAAACGCTCCAGACCCTGCGCGAGCACGATGCCGCGCTGGCCGCCCACACCGAACAGGTCAACCGCGCGACCGTCCGGCACGAGGCGGCATCCGCCGAGTGCGAGCGGCTCGAAGCCGGTGTCCGACAGGCATCCGCTGCCGTCGCCGACGCCGAATCCGGCGCCCGGACGGCGAACGATGCCCTCGCCGCTGCTCAGGAGGCTCCGCGCCCGATCCTGGACGCCTCGGCTCGCGACGGGCTGCTGGACGCGCTCGAAGCGGCGCGCGAAGGCGAAATGCGTTCGCGGTTGGATGTCGAGACGCTTCGAGAACGGGTGCGGGCGGGTGAGGCTCGCGTCGCTCAGCTGGAACGTCAGCGCGAGCGAGAGCGGGCCGCTGCCGAAGAGGCCGCCCGCCGTGCCGTCATCCGTCGGCAGCAGCGCGAGCTCGCAGCCGAGGTGCACGGACAGTTGCCGCCGCTGCTGGATTCGGTCGACCGTTCGGTCAGCCAGGCCCGCGTCGAGCTGGCCGCTGCCGAGCAGGAGCGAACGGCCTTGACGGAGGAGCTGTCGCAGCTGCGCACGCAGGATGCCGGTGTCCGTGAGCGTCTCGCACGCTTGACCGAGAGTGTTCACGGCATCGAGCTGCAGATGCACGAGCAGCGTCTGCACGTGACGAGCCTGCTCGAGCGGGTCGGATCCGAGTTGAGCCTCAGCGAAGACATTCTGATTCGGGAATATGGCCCGGATCAGGAGATTCCATCCACGGAAGAAGGCGGAGAGTCGACGGCGTTCGACCGGGCGACGCAGAAGCGACGCCTGCAGGATGCCGAGCGCAAGCTCGCGCAACTCGGCCGCGTCAATCCGCTCGCGCTCGAGGAGTTCGCCGCGCTCGAGCAGCGCCACACATTCCTGACCGAGCAGCTCAGCGATCTGCAGCAGACCCGCAGCGACCTGCTCACGATCATCGAGGAGCTCGATGAGCGCATGCAGACGATCTTCCTGGCCGCATTCGAAGACACGAAGGTGGCCTTCGGAGAGGTGTTCCCGGTCCTCTTTCCAGGCGGCACCGGTTCGATCGCGCTCACCGACCCCGACAGTCCGCTCACGACCGGTATCGAGGTCATGGTGCGCCCCGTCGGGAAGAAGATCGAGCGCCTCTCACTGCTTTCGGGTGGCGAGCGTTCCCTCGCTGCGGTGGCGTTGCTGACGGCCATTTTCAAGGCACGCCCGAGCCCGTTCTACATCCTCGACGAGGTGGAAGCGGCGCTGGACGATGCGAACCTCGGCCGGCTGCTCGGCGTGTTCGAACAGCTCCGGGAGTCGAGCCAGCTCATCGTCATCACCCACCAGAAGCGCACGATGGAGATCGCCGACGCGCTCTACGGTGTGTCGATGCGCCAGGACGGCGTCTCCGCAGTTGTGGGCCAGCGTGTCCGCGAGAAGGCGACTGCCTGAGGCGGGGCGCCTAGGCTGTACACATGGCTGAGAATCGATGGTCGCTCGGGCGCGCCCTGCGCGGCATGTTCACGGCGCCCGCGATCGACGAGAACACGTGGGACGACCTTGAGACCGCGCTGCTGACCGCTGATTTCGGCCCCGACATCACCGAACGGCTCGTCGACGAGCTGCGGGAGAAGGTCGATCGATACCGGACAACCGATCCGCGCGACCTGCAGCGGATGCTGAAGGAGTCGCTCGAAGAGCACTTCGCGCGCTTCGACACGACACTCAAACTCACCGAACGCCCGGCTGTCGTGCTGGTGGTCGGTGTCAACGGTGTGGGCAAGACCACGACGATCGGCAAGTTCGCGAACTATCTCAAGCGGTTCGGTCGGTCTGTCGTCGTCGGGGCAGCCGACACGTTCCGCGCCGCCGCCGTCGACCAGCTCGCCACGTGGGCAGAGCGTGGGGGAGCAACGATCGTCCGGCCACAGCAAGAAGGCCAGGATCCGGCATCCGTCGCCTTCCAGACGATCGACCACGCCAAGCGCACCGGCACCGAGATCGTCCTCGTCGACACAGCCGGACGACTGCACACCAAGGGTGGGCTCATGGACGAGCTCACCAAGATCCGACGCGTCATCGAGAAGCAGGCGCCCATCAGTGAGGTACTCCTCGTCCTCGACGCCACAACCGGCCAGAACGGGGTCATGCAGGCGCAGGCGTTCCTCGAGCACGCCGGTGTGACCGGACTGGTCATCACCAAGCTCGACGGCTCCGCCAAGGGCGGCTTTGTGCTGGCGGTGCAAGAGCGCACCGGTATCCCGGTCAAGCTCTTGGGGCAAGGCGAGGGGATCGGCGATCTGACCGGCTTCACACCGCACGTCTTCGCGTCGCAACTCGTCGACTGACCCGACACGCCCATCCAGGGTCGCGCGCGGCCCGCGGTTGCGGTTTCATGGGCGTATGGCGATCGAGCACGACTACTTCGGCTTGCTGGAGTCCGGCCCGGACGGCTCGATCTTCTGGTCCGAGGTGGTCGACTTCGGCGACCAGAGGGTCACCGTCGATCTCACCGCGCCCGATCAAGACGACGTCTCAGCCGACGCGCTCGACGTGGCAGCCGGCATGATCTCGTCGCTCGAGGCGATCGACCTGAGCGCACGGAACGCGATGATCTCCGAACTCGACGACCGCACCAGCGAGGTGACCGAGTACATCCTGCAGCAGCAGGAAGAACTCGGTGAAGAGCTGGAGACCCTGCTCGTGGACATCTCGGGAGATGTCCACGTCGACGTCATCCGCTCGCTGCAGCTGGTCAGCATGACGATCCTCGCCGACGAGCACGGCGGCGGCGACCCGTTCGCGGTGCTCGAGTACGCCCTCGACCCCGACGCGACCGAAGAGGTGCTGCTGGTGAACCTGACCTCAGACGGAAGCGTCCAGTCGGTCACCAGCGCCGAGTAGCACCGGCCTGCTCAGACCGCCTGTGCGAACGCCCCGTCGGTGAGGTGCGACAGGTGCGTCGGGATCTCGCGGCCCTTCGAGACCATCGACTGTGCCCAGAGGCGCCCCGCGCGATACGACGAGCGCACGAGCGGGCCGGCGAGAACACCGAGGAACCCGATCCGCTCGGCTTCCTCCTTGAACCCCACGAACTCGTCGGGCTTCACCCAGCGATCCACGGGCAGATGCCGCGGCGACGGCCGGAGGTACTGCGTGATCGTGATGATGTCGGTCCCGGCATCGTGCAGATCCTGGAGCGCCTGCACGACTTCTTCGGGTGTCTCGCCCATACCGAGGATCAGGTTCGACTTCGTGATGAGCCCTGCGTCGCGCGCCTGTGTCAGCACGTCGAGTGAGCGCTCGTAGCGGAATGCAGGGCGGATGCGCTTGAAGATGCGCGGCACGGTCTCGACATTGTGCGCGAAGACCTCGGGGCGGCTGTCGAAGACCTCGCCGAGCAGCTTCGGGTCGCCGTTGAAGTCGGTGGCCAAGATTTCGACGCCGGTCCCCGGATTGTCGGCGTGGATGCGGCGCACCGTCTCCGCGTGCAGCCACGCGCCCCCGTCGGGCAGATCGTCGCGGGCGACGCCGGTGACGGTCGCGTAGCGCAGCTGCATGCGTTGCACGCTCTCCGCGACACGGCGGGGCTCGTCGGTGTCGTAGTCCGCGGGCTTGCCGGTGTCGATCTGACAGAAGTCGCACCGCCGCGTGCACTGCGAACCGCCGATGAGGAACGTGGCTTCACGGTCCTCCCAGCATTCGTAGATGTTGGGGCAGCCGGCCTCCTGGCACACCGTGTGCAGGTCCTCGCTCTTCACGAGCTTCTGCAGTGACTGGTACTCGGGCCCCATCTTCGCGCGGGTCTTGATCCACTCGGGCTTGCGCTCGATGGGCGTCTCGGCGTTGCGCACCTCCAGGCGCAGCAGCTTCCGGCCAGCGGGCGCGGTCGTCGTGCCGGACGCGGGTCCGGTTCCGCAGGCGCTCACGCGGCGACCTCCTCGGGATACGCGGTCTGGAAGGCCGATGCCACTCGCTGGACGACATCGGCCGGTGAGACGTCGCGGCCCAGCACCTCGCTCAGCGTTGTGACACCGGCATCCGAGATGCCGCAGGGCACGATCTGTGAGAACGGGGCGAGCGAGTTGTCGCAGTTCAGCGCGAACCCGTGCATCGTGACGCCGCGCTGCACACGGACGCCGATCGCGGCGATCTTGTCCTCCGACAGCGGGCGGCGCACCCACACGCCGCTGCGTCCGTCGACGCGGTAGCCGTCGATGTCGTAGGTCGCCAGCACGTCGATGAGAATCTGCTCGAGTCGCCGCACGTGCGCGACGACGTCGACCGGCTCGGGAAGCCGCACGATCGGATAGCCCACGAGCTGACCGGGGCCGTGCCACGTGATCTTGCCGCCGCGGTCGACATCGACCACTGGCGTTCCATCGGTCGGACGTTCGTGCCGAGCCGTGCGCGCCCCGGCCGTGAAGACCGGCTCGTGCTCGACGAGCAGCAGCGTGTCGCGGCGATCTCCCGCGACCACCTCGGCGTGGATGCTGCGCTGCAGCGCCCAGCCCTCCTGGTAGGGGACGAACGCGGGGGCAAGGCCCACCGTCTGGATGTCGAGCATCGCGCTCCTTCGCTTGTGGCGAGTTTGTGGATTGCGTCCAACAATACGCCCGTCGGAACCGTCACGGCGCGCCATAGGCTGTCGACATGTCCTCTGGAATCGGCAGACCCCGCGCATCGTCGCGCGAGACCCTCGCCGAAGCCGCGTGCGAGCTGTTCCTCGAACGCGGTTTCGCTGCGACGTCGATCACCGACATCGCCTCGCGCGCCGGCGTGAGTCGGTCGAGCTTCTTCAACTACTTCGCCGCGAAAGCCGACGTCCTGTGGGATGCACTCGACGACCGCATCGACACGTTCGAACGCGCCGTCGCGGCGGGGCCGCCGACCGCTGCCGCCCTGCGCTCCGCGCTCGACGAACTCGGCGAGGGGCTCGAACCCGACGCACTCGCACTGGCGATCGCGAACGCAGAGCAGATGGCGATCGGCGACGAACTGGTGCGGGATGCCGCACTGCGTCGAGCGCGGATCGCAACCGCCATCAGCGAACGACTCCGAGCCGGTGGGTGCAGCGCCCTGCAAGCCGATGTCGCCGGAGCCGCCCATGCCGGTGCCGTGCTCGCCGCGATCGAGGCGTGGGCGCACGCCGGCGCAGGCTCGTCGTCGTTGCGCGCGCTGTACCGCGAGGCGCTCGACGCTGCACTGTCGACGATGCCCGGCCCGGTCCGCCAGCTGCGCGTCGTCGCGAGAGCGGATGCGTTCGAACACGCGCTGCACTTCTATCGCGATGTCGTCGGGATGCCGGAGCAGGAGTCCTACGAAGGCGACGGCGGCGCCCGCGTCGCGATCCTCGGCGCGGGGCGCGCCACGCTGGAGCTGTCCAACGCCGCACAGATCGACCTGATCGACCGCGTCGAAACCGACGGCGACGCGCCGAGTGACGACATCCGTCTCGCGTTCGAGGTCGATGACACCGCCGCCATGACCGCGACGCTCACCGAGGCCGGTGCCGAGCTGCAGGCGACGCCCCGCGTCACGCCGTGGCGCTCGAGCAACGCGCGCCTGCGCGCCCCGGCATCCCTGCAGGTGACCCTCTTCCAGGAACTCGGCGACGCCTGACACGTGCGCGAGACTTCACGAATGTCACGAATCTCGCGCGATGTCGTGACATTCGTGGAGTTTCGCGAGTCACTGCGGACGAATCTCGAGGTGCCCGACAGGGAGAGGGTGAGGCGAAGTTTCGACGAAGGAGGGCGTCTCGGTGTGACGAACTGAGTGACAAGATCCGTCGCGCACCCCGACTCGGCGACGCTGCCCCTCGGGTCGATCCGAAGGGGCTCTTGCGATGGCGCCGGAAGAGGCGTATGCCTGACACTGTCACCGATGGGGTGGTGACGTGGGGAGGGTTGTGCCGTGGGGCGCACCGCACCTCGGGCGCGGCCGTGGCGCTCGAACACATCGACTCGTATCGCGATCACGGTGTTGAGCGCACTGTCGCTGATCGCTGCAGGGCTCACGGTGGGAGCGGCCCCTGCGAGCGCGGTCGCCACGAACACCGTGGCGTTCTACAGCATGGATGAGCCGGCCGGGGCGACGACCTTGGTGGACTCCAGTGGCAATGGCCGCGACGGAACGATCGGCTCCGACGTCACGACCGGTCAGGCCTTTCAAGGGGCGAGCATGCACCGTTTCGCCACTGTCCTGCCGGGGGAGATGGCGTATCGCCCGGGCCATGTGAACCGCGTTCCGCATCACAGCTCCCTGAACCCGGATGCGGGCGACTTCTCGATCACGCTCCGGTTTCGCACGGACTATCCGTTCGGGAACATCGCGCAGAAGGGCCAGGGGACGCAACAGGGCGGGTACTGGAAGGTCGAGAATCCGGCGGGCAAACCCCGCTGCCTGTTTCGGGGAGGCAATGGCGCATCTCGCACGGGATACTCCCAAGTCGAAGTCGACGACGGCCAGTGGCATGTTCTGCGCTGCGTCCGCACGTCGGCCTACGTCGAGATGTACATCGACGGCGTTCGTCAGAGCCGACTGACCGGTTCGACAGGCTCGATCTCCAACACCGCGCTCATGTCGATCGGCGGCAAGAGTTCCTGCAACGGAACCAGTACGACCTGCGACTACTTCGTCGGTGACATCGACTATCTCCGCATCGAGAAAGGGGCGTCCACCTCACCGAACCAGACTCCATCGGCGGATGTCGACGTCGATTGCGCGGGTCTGATGTGCGCCTTGTCGGGTGCGGCGTCGAGTGACCCTGACGGCGCGATACAGCGCTACCAGTGGGACTTCGGGGACGGCACCACGCACGATGGAGCAGCGATCCCGTCCACGAATCACCTGTACATGCATGCAGGGACGTACACGATTCGGTTGACGGTCACCGACGACAGGGGTGCCACTGACCAGCACGCGATGGCCGTGACTGTCACACCCGCGGCCGAGACGATCTCGTACGTGGGCCAGGCGACGAGGAATGCGAATGCGAGTAGCCACGCGCTCACCATCCCGACGAATGTGCGAACGGGGGACACGATGCTGCTGTTCCTCAGCCAGAACACGTCGGCCTCGCGCTCGACGCCCGCAGGATGGACCCAGATCGACTCGATCGCCGGCGGGTATGCCCGCACGACAGTGTGGCGGCGCGTGGCGAGCGCAACCGATGCCGGGTCCACGGTGAGTGTGACCCTCTCTTCGGCATCCAAGGTCAATATGGTGCTCGCCGCCTATCGAGGAGTGTCCGCTAGCGACCCGATCGCGGGCTACGCCGCGAGGACCGAATCGGCAAGTACGAACTCACGCCTCACCCCGACCGTCAATATCGAGGGCAACGCCAGCTGGGCCGTTTCGTACTGGATGCACGGCGACGCGGCCAGCTCCTCGCTGGTCGCCCCCGGCGGCGTGGCGGTGCGCAGTAACGGCTCGCAGACCGGAGGCGGCCGCGTGACAGGACTCCTCGCAGACTCCGCGATGTCAGTCCCGAGAGGTCAGTACGGTGGGCTCGTCGCAACCGCGACGGCGGCGAGCACGACCACGACATCGTGGACGGTCGTTCTCGCACCTCAGGACGGATCGCCGCCCGCCAATCAGCAGCCTGTATCGGCCTTTGTCGTGGATTGCTCCGGCCTCAGCTGCGCCGTCGACGGACGTGATTCGTCGGATGCCGAGGGAGGTCTCGACTTCAGTTGGGACTGGGGCGATGGGTCGCAATCGGGTGCGGGAGCGCCTCCGCAGATGGCCCACACCTACAACACTGCAGGGACGTACACAGTGAGACTGACCGTCACGGACGAGGACGGGGCGACGGCCACAACGACGCGGACCGCGAATGCTTCCACGCCGCAGGACGAGTCGATCGAGTACGTCGCCGCAGCATCGAGCGACCGCACGTCGGCGACACACTCGCTCACGGTGCCGGCTGCGGTGGCGGCGGGCGACACCCTTCTGCTGTTCCTCGCTGTCAGCGGAACGCCGACTGTGGGTGCCGTGAGCGGCGGCGGCACGTGGGAAGTCCTGGGTATGCGCGATGACGGAAACCTGCGCACGTCCGTATGGCGACGGACCGCCGGACCAGATGATGCCGGGTCGACGGTGGCGGTTGCGCTCGGAGCTTCCGCGAAGGGGAATCTCTCCCTTGTCGTCTACCGCGGTGCAGGGGAGGTCGCCGCGCTCGCGTCTGCCGCGGCCGATGGTGACAGCGCCCAGCGAGCGACGCCATCGGTTGCGGTGTCGGCCACGAACACCTGGGGTGTGTCGTACTGGGCGCATCGCGACAGCGCCTCAGCCGCCCTCGATCCGCCGCCTACGGTCGCCTCCCGCGCAACGGGGACGCAATCCGGGGGAGGCCGCGTGACCATTCTCGTCGCCGACAGTGCTGCCTCGGTGCCACCGGGCTCGTACGGGGGCCTCGCGGCAACAGCAGATGCGGCGAGTTCGTATGGCGTCACCTGGACGATCATCCTGGCACCCCCGCCCTGATTCCATCGACCGAGCCGCTCCCGCGCAGACGGATAGAATCGGGGGATCATGGCGACATTCGGCACTCTCTCCGACCGGCTCACCGAGACCTTCCGCAACCTCCGCACCAAGGGCAAGCTCACGCCTGCCGACGTCGACGGGACGGTGCGCGAGATCCGTCGCGCCCTCCTCGACGCAGACGTCGCACTGGTCGTGGTCAAGGAGTTCACCTCGAAGGTGCGCGAGCGCGCCCTCGGCGACGAGGTCAACCGCGCGCTGAACCCGGCGCAGCAGGTCGTGCAGATCGTCAATGAAGAGCTCGTCGCGATCCTCGGCGGGCAGCAGCGCCGGCTGCAGTTCGCGAAGAATCCGCCGACCGTCATCATGCTCGCGGGGCTCCAGGGATCGGGCAAGACGACCTTCGCCGGCAAGCTCGCCAAGCAGCTCGAGAAGGACGGCCACACGCCGCTCCTCGTCGCCTGTGACCTCCAGCGCCCCAACGCCGTGAACCAGCTGCAGGTCGTCGCGCAGCAAGCCGGTGCTGCGATCTATGCACCGCAGCCGGGCAACGGGGTCGGCAACCCGGTGCAGGTCGCACGCGAGGGCGTCGAAGTCGCCCGCCGCCAGCAGCACGACGTCGTCATCATCGACACCGCGGGGCGTCTCGGTGTGGATGCCGAACTCATGAAGCAGGCCGCCGACATCCGCAAGGCCACAGACCCCGATGAGGTGCTGTTCGTCATCGACTCGATGATCGGTCAGGACGCCGTCAACACGGCGAAGGCCTTCCAGGACGGAGTCGACTTCACCGGCGTCGTCCTGTCCAAGCTCGACGGCGACGCCCGAGGTGGCGCCGCACTGTCGGTCGCCTCCGTCACGGGCCGCCCGATCATCTACGCCTCCACGGGCGAGGGGCTCGACGACCTCGAGGCGTTCCACCCCGACCGCATGGCGAGCCGCATCCTCGACCTCGGCGACATCCTCACCCTCATCGAACAGGCCCAGCAGGCCTTCGACGAGGAAGAGGCGATGAAGGTCGCCGAAAAGCTCGCCAAGGAGCAGTTCACGCTCGAGGACTTCCTCGAACAGCTGCAGCAGATGCGCAAGATGGGCTCGATGAAGAAGATGCTCGGCATGCTGCCGGGCATGGGTCAGATGAAGCAGCAACTCGACAACTTCGACGAGCGCGAGATCGACCGCACCGAAGCCATCATCCGCTCGATGACACCGGCCGAGCGCACGAACACCAAGCTGCTCAACGGTTCGCGGCGCCTGCGTATCGCGCGCGGCTCCGGCATGACGGTCACCGATGTGAACCAGCTCGTGCAGCGCTTCGAGCAGGCCGCGAAGATGATGAAGACCGTGGCCCGCGGCGGCGTCCCGTCGATGCCCGGCATGGGGCCGATGGGCGGTAAACCCGGAGCGTCGGCCAAACGCGGCAACAAGCAGAAGAAGTCGGGTGGTTCACGTTCGGGCAACCCCGCCAAGCGGGCCGCCGAGAACGCCGGGATCGCGTCGCAGGGACCCGCCACCGGGTCGGGATTCGGGCTCGGAGGTCAGCAGCAGCCGACAGCCGAAGACCTCGCCGAGATCCAGAAGCTCTTCGGCAAGGGCTGAGCAGTCACCTCGTGAGCGCGGCGAGATGATCGCGTAGCGTGGGGCCGGCGCGGAACTCGCGGATGAGGTGGCGCACGACCTCTGAGAGGTCGCCGCTGGCAGCGTCGGCGACGAGCAGTTGGCGCGCGTAGCTGGCGCCCTGCGAGAGGATGCGCTCGAGGCCGCCGAACTCGCGTTCGCAGTGCAGCTCGACCGCGATCGGACGCAGCAGCTCGATGGTTTCGCGCAGATGCTCGGCGACCGGCCGTTGTGTGCCGTCGCGGTCGACGATGACTCGCGCGTCGAGCCCGTACCGTGCCGCGCGCCACTTGTTCTCGCGCACGAACCACGGCTGGATCGTCGGCAGCGTCCTTCCCTCGTCGAGCTCGCGCGAGAAGTGCTCGACGAGCACCTGCAAGAGCGAGGCCACCGCGGCGAGCTCGGGAAGGGTGGACATCCCGTCGCAGGCGCGTACTTCGATCGTTCCCCAGCGCGGGGCGGGGCGGATGTCCCATCGCACTTCGGAGACGTCTTCCATGACGCCGGTGCGGACCATGTCTTCGAGGTACGACTCGAACTGCGGCCAGGTCTCGAGCGGCCAGGGGAGTCCCGCCGTCGGCAGCTGCTGGAAGACGAGCGCCCGGTTCGACGCGTAGCCGGTGCGTTCCCCGGCCCAGAAGGGGCTCGACGCAGACAGTGCCTGCAAGTGGGGCAGGTACACGCTGAGCGCATTGACGATCGGAAGGACCTTTGCGACGTCCTCGACGCCGACGTGGACGTGGATGCCCCAGATCATCATGTTGCGCCCCCACCACTGGGTGCGGTCGATGAGCTTGTTGTACCGCGTCTTGTCGGTGACGGACTGCTTGTACCACTGCGCGAACGGATGGCTCCCGGCGCACAGCAACTCGATCTCCCGGGGGTTGGTGACTTCTCGCACCTTGCCGATCGCGTCGGCGATGTCGTCGACGGCGGCGGCGACCGTGTCACCCACGCCGCTGGTGACCTCGATCGTGTTCGTGAGCAGCTCGCCGGTCACCGTGTAGCGTTCGAGGGCCGTGGCATCCTCGACGAGTTCGAGCACTTCGGGTGCGCGGGGGACGAGGTCGCCGGTCGTGCCGTCGGCGAGCATCAGCTCCCATTCCAGGCCCACCGATGAGCGGGCCGAAGGTGCGAACGTGACCGTCATGCGCACAGTCTGACACGCGGCCGCCCGCCGGTTCGCAGGCGACGTCACGATCTGGCAGAATAGACGGTTGGACCGCCCGCTCGACCCTCTATCCAGCGGCCGGCCCACCCGCAGAGCTTCCGCCGGGTGTGCACCCCACGCTCTTGGCGACGTTCAAACCTCACATCACACCATTCAGGAGAATTGTGGCTGTCAAGATTCGTCTCAAGCGCCTCGGAAAAATCCGCGCGCCGTACTACCGCATCGTCGTCGCCGACTCGCGCACCAAGCGCGACGGCCGCGTCATCGAGGAGATCGGCAAGTACCACCCGACTGAGGAGCCCTCGTTCATCGAGGTCGACTCGGAGCGCGCGCAGTACTGGCTGTCGGTCGGCGCGCAGCCCACCGAGCAGGTTGCCGCCATCCTCAAGCTCACCGGCGACTGGGGCAAGTTCAAGGGCGACAAGAACGCCGTCTCGACCGTGAAGACGGCCGAAAGCAAGGGCGAGTTCGTGGCCGACACCGCCAAGAAGTCGGTCATCAAGCCCAAGGCCGAGAAGAAGGCCGAAGAGCCCGTCGCCGACGAGGCTCCCGCCGCCGAGGCCGACGCGGCCGACGAGACCGCGGCAGAGTAATCCGGTGCTGGCCGCCGCGCTCGAACATGTCGTGAAGGGGATCGTCGATCACCCGGACGACGTCACCGTCCGTTCTTCCTCGTCGCCGCGCGGCGAGGTGCTCGAGGTGCGTGTGCACCCCGACGACCGCGGACGCGTGATCGGGCGCGGCGGACGCACCGCCAAGGCCCTGCGCACCGTCATCGGCGCACTTGCCGACGGTTCGCGGGTCCGCGTCGACGTCGCGGACGACTGATGGGTTCGGAAGGACCCGCCCGCACGCAGCTGCGTGTCGGACGCCTCGTCAAGGCGCACGGGCTCAAGGGCGCCCTCAAGCTCGAGTTGTACACCGACGACCCCGACGGGCGATTCACCCCCGGTGCGGTCTTCACCCTGCAGGTGCCGGTCTCTTCGCCGTGGCACGGCAAGACCGTCACCGTGCGAGAGTTCCGATGGATGAACTCGCACCCCGTCGTCTTCCTCGACGACATCGAGGACCGTGACGCGGCCGAGTCGATCGTTCGCGCCATCCTCTGGATCGACAACGACGCGGATTCGGCGCCCGTCGAAGAGGATGCGTGGTACGACCACCAGCTCGTCGGTCTGTCCGTCGTCCGCGACGGATCGGTCGTCGGCACCGTCGCGCGCGTCGATCACCTTCCGGCCCAGGACCTGCTCATCGTCCGGCCGACCGGGGAGGACCGTGAGGTGCTCGTCCCGTTCGTCAAGGCCATCGTCCCCGACGTCGACATGGCAGCAGGGCGCATCACCGTGACACCGCCTGCCGGCCTGTTCGAAGACCTGCCGGTCGACGAACCAGTCACGGCCGCCGACGCGGTCGACGAGGCACCCGCCGCCGACTGACACCTTCACCTCCGCGGATCCACACGGCATACTTGCGTCGACGGAGAAGGAGTCCCGCGTGCGCAGAGCGAAGATCGTCGCGACCCTCGGCCCGGCGACCGTGTCGTACAAGGTCATCGAGCAGCTTGTGACCGCGGGCGTCGATGTCGCGAGGCTCAACTGCAGCCACGGCGACCATGCCGACCACGAACGGGCCTACGCGAACGTCCGACGCGCGGCAGCGCAGTCGGGGCGTGCCGTCGGCGTCCTCGCAGACCTCCAGGGCCCGAAGATCAGACTCGGCAGATTCACCGATGGTCCACATGTGTGGTCGGTCGGCGACCGTGTCACGATCACGACCGAGGCCGTGGCCGGCACGGCCGACACCGTGTCGACGACGTACGCAGCGCTCGCTCGCGACGTCCAGGTCGGCGACCCGCTGCTGATCGACGACGGCAAGGTGCGGTTGCGGGTGCTTTCGAGCGACGGGGTACGCGTCGCGTGCGAGGTCGAGGTGGGCGGGACGGTCTCGGACAACAAGGGCATCAACCTGCCCGGTGTGGCTGTCAGTGCGCCCGCGCTCACCGACAAGGACGAGGCCGACCTGCGCTGGGCACTGCGGCTCGGCGTCGACCTCGTCGCCCTCTCGTTCGTCCGCTCGCCCGCCGATGCCCATCGGGCGCGCGTGATCATGGCGGAGGAGGACCGCAGGGTGCCGCTGATCGCGAAGATCGAGAAGCCCGAAGCGGTCGCGCACCTGCAGGAGATCATCGATGCCTTCGACGGGGTGATGGTCGCGCGCGGGGATCTCGGTGTCGAGTTGCCGCTCGAAGACATTCCGCTTGTCCAGAAGCAGGCGATCGATGCCGCGCGACGGTGGGCGAAGCCGGTCATCGTGGCGACGCAGATGCTCGAGTCGATGACGGTCAATCCGGTGCCGACCCGCGCCGAGACGAGCGATGTCGCCAATGCGGTGCTCGACGGCGCCGACGCGGTGATGCTCTCGGGTGAGACGAGCGTCGGCGCCTACCCGGTCGTCGCGGTCGAGACGATGGCCCGCATCGTGGCATCCACCGAGGAGCACGGCATCGATCGGATCCCGCCGCTCGGCACCACGCCGCACACGCAGGCCGGGGCACTCACGTTCGCCGCAGCCGCGATCGGCGAATTCGTGCAGGCGCGGTACGTCTGCGTGTTCAGCCAGTCGGGCGACTCTGCGCGGCGTATGGCGCGGCTGCGACTGCCGCTGCCGATTTTGGCGTTCACCGATTCGCCCGACACCCGTCAACGATCCGCCGTGTTCTGGGGGGTCGAGACCTTTCTCGTGCCCAGGGCCCGCAACACCGACGAGATCATGCGCATCATCGATGACGTGCTGCTGGCCGACGGGCGTGCTGCGAAGGGCGACAAGGTCGTCGTCACGGCAGGAGCGCCTCCCGGGATCGCCGGGTCGACCAACAACGTGCGGGTGCACACGGTCGGCGCCGACGACGGCTCGTAGCGGACTCACCAGCGCACGCTCGGTCGGGTGAGAACGGTGTGATCCCCGTGTAACACGGTGGGCGTCCTGCCGGAACATGCCTCGGCGATCATCGGTGCATGACGGTTGGCGCGCAGGCTCCCGCGCAGACGTTGCGTACGGTCTGCTCGTACTGCGGTGTGGGCTGCGGCATCACCGTGACCGGCGGCGCGGACGGCGTCGTCAAGGCCGTCGGCGATCGTGAGCACCCGACGAACGCGGGCCGACTGTGCACCAAGGGCGCCACCCACGTCGACCTCATGGCGGCTCCGGGTCGCCTCACCCGCGCGCGCGTACGCCCGCAGCGCGGCGAGGCAGCGATCGAGATCGCACTCGACGAGGCGATCGAGCGCGCGGCGAGCGGATTGCAGGCGGTCATTGCGGAGCACGGACCGGATGCCGTGGCCGTCTACGTCTCGGGGCAGATGTCGCTCGAGGCGCAGTACCTGTCCAACAAACTCGTGAAGGGGCGGCTGCGCAGCCCGCACATCGAGTCGAACTCCCGGTTGTGCATGGCGTCTGCGGGCACCGGCTATAAGCAATCGCTCGGCGCCGATGGCCCGCCCGGCTCCTACGAAGACATCGACCATGCCGATCTCTTCTTCGTCATCGGTTCGAACACCGCCGACTGCCATCCGATCGTGTTCCTGCGCATGGCCGACCGCCTCAAGCGCGGTGCACGCATGATCGTCGTCGACCCCCGGCGTACCGAGACCGCCGCCCGCGCCGACCTGCACCTCGCCATCGCGCCCGGCACCGATCTCGCACTCCTGAACGGCCTGCTGCGTCTGCTCGTTGATGCGGGCGCGATCGACGAAGCGTTCATCGCCGCCCACACCGACGGATGGGATGCCGTCGTCGACATGCTCGCCGACTATCCGCCCGAGCGGGTGGCCGAGATCACCGGACTGGCGGTCCAAGACCTCCGGACGGCAGCTGCGTGGATCGCCGAGGCCGGCGAGTGGATGACCCTGTGGACGATGGGCCTGAACCAGTCAACGCAGGGCACGTGGAACACGAATGCGATCTGCAACCTGCACCTCGCGACAGGAGCCATCTGCCGCACCGGCAGCGGCCCGTTCTCCCTGACCGGGCAGCCGAACGCGATGGGCGGGCGGGAGATGGGCTACATGGGGCCGGGGCTGCCGGGCCAGCGCGTGGCCGCCGATCCGGCCGACCGCGCGTTCGTCGAGGCCGCCTGGAACATGGAACCCGGTTCGCTGCGAACCGATGCCGGCAGCGGCACGATCGACATGTTCCACGCGATGGCGGACGGCGATATCAAGGCCGCGTGGATCATCTGCACCAACCCGGTCGCATCGGTCGCGAACCGTCGCACGGTGATCGAGGGGCTGGAGGCGGCCGACCTCGTCATCGTGCAGGACGTGTTCGCCGATACGGCGACCGCCGCGTACGCCGACGTGCTGCTGCCGGCGACACTGTGGGTCGAGTCCGAAGGCGTCATGATCGGCAGCGACCGCACCCTCTCCCTCGTCCAGCACGCCGCACCCGCACCGGGCGAGGCGCTGCCCGACTGGATGCTGATCTGCCACGTCGCGCAGGCGCTCGGGTATGAGGGCTTCGACTATGCCGACGCGTCCGAGGTGTTCGATGAGATCCGCACCTTCTGGAACCCGCGCACGGGCTGGGACATCCGGGGCATCGACTACGACCGCCTCCGACGCGGACCCGTCCAGTGGCCGGCGCCCGCCGGCGATACGGACGACCGGCATCCGATCAGGTACGTCAACGACGGGGTGAGCCAGCACCTGCACGTCGACGACGACGGTGCACAGCCCGCGCTCGCGTTCCCCACGCCGAGCCGGCGCGCGCAGTTTCACGCGCGGCCGCACGTCGGGCCGGCTGAACTGCCAGACGATGACTACCCCTGGGTGCTGAACACCGGTCGCCTGCAGCACCAGTGGCACACGATGACGAAGACCGGCAAGGTCGACAAACTGGTGCGACTCAATCCCGACCCATTCGTCGAGATCCATCCCACGGATGCCGCTGCGTTCGGCATCGGGCCCGGCGATCGCGTCGAGGTCGCATCGCGCCGGGGGAGCGCCGTCCTTCCCGCCGTCGTGACCGACCGTGTGCGACCGGGCAACTGCTTCGCCCCGTTCCACTGGAACGACGAGCAGGGTGAGCATCTCACGGTCAACGCCGTCACCAGCGATGCCGTCGATGCCGCGTCGCTGCAACCCGAGTTCAAGTTCGCCGCGGTCTCGCTGCGTCGTGTCGCTGCGGCCGTCGAAGCGGCACCCGTGCAGGGGCTGGCGCTCCCGGGCCCGCCGACGCTGGGACCGACCGAGGCCGCATACGTCTCAGGCTTCCTGACGGCGATCGAGGCGACACCGCGCACCGGGGTGCCCGTCGTCCCCTCGACGGCGCCACTGGATCCGATCGCGCGCGCGTGGTTCGATGGACTGCTCGCCGGCAGGTACGCGGACCGCGCGGCGCCGTCCGCCGACGACGGCGCAGCCGTGACGATCGCGTGGGGGTCGCAGACGGGCAACGCTGAGGCGGTCGCCCGGCAGTGCGCCCAGGCGTTGCAGCAGGCGGGGATCGCGGCGCGCACGACGAGCATGGCCGAGCTGAGCCCCTCGGATCTTCGCGAGATCCCCCGACTGCTGGTTGTCACGTCGACCTTCGGTGACGGAGGACCGCCCGACAACGCGGCGGGGTTCTGGGCGGGCCTCAGCGGGGACGACGCTCCTGCGCTCGACGGCCTCGAGTACGCGGTCTTCGCGCTCGGCGATCCGAGCTACGACGACTACTGCGGCTACGGGCGAGGCCTCGACGCGAGGCTGGCAGCACTCGGTGCCTCGCCGCTCTGGGCGCGCGTGGAGAGCGACCCGGACTACGAGGATGCCGCCGCGACCTGGTCCAGGTCGATGGTCGCGACCTTGACGGGATCGGCGCCCGCGGCGCCGGAACCCCCGGCCGTGCGTCGCATGTTCACCCGCGCCAACCCGGTCGCCGTCCCACTCGTGCGCAACGTGCTGCTGAGCGGTGCGGGATCGGCCAAGGAGGTGCGTCAGTTCGGGTTCGACGTCGCGCGCCTGGGTGTCTCCTACGCCGCCGGTGACAGCCTCGGCGTGGTCTGCGCGAACCCACCCGCACTCGTCGAGGAGTTCCTCGAGGTGACGGGTTTGCCGGCAGACGCGATCGTCGACATCGACGGACGCGAGCAATTCCTCGACGACGCGCTCACCACCTCGCTCGACATCACGCGAACCGCGTCCTCGTTCGTCGACTTCGTGGGGGAGCGCAGCAGCGACTCGACGCTCGCGATGCTGCGACGTCGTGAGAACGCGGCGCGACTGGAACAGCACCTGTGGGCGACCCAGGCCATCGACTTGCTGCGGGAGTTTCCGATCGAGGCGACCGCGCAGGAGTGGGCCGACGTGCTCGGTCGCCTGCAGCCGCGTCAGTACTCGATCTCGTCGAGCCCGAAGACGAGCCCGCACGAGATCCAACTCACGGTCGCGGTCGTCCGCTTCCTCACCGATCGCGGCATCCGTCGGGGCGGGGTCGCCTCCTCGATGCTCGCCGATGCCGACTCCGCAGCACGTGTGCCTGTCTTCCTGCAGCGTTCGCCCCAGTTCCGTCCCCCCGAGGACGCGGACGCGCCGATGATCATGATCGGTCCCGGCACGGGCGTCGCGCCCTTCCGCGGGTTCCTCCACGACCGACGCGCAGACGGTCACCGCGGGCGGAACTGGCTGTTCTTCGGCGAACAGCACGCTGCGAGCGACTTCTATTACCGAGACGAACTGCTGGACCTCCACGCGGACGGCTTCCTGACGCGCCTGGACACCGCCTTCTCCCGCGACCAGCGACAGAAGATCTACGTACAGGACCGCATGGTCGAGCACGGCGCCGAACTGTGGCGCTGGCTCGAAGCCGGCGCGCACGTGTACGTGTGCGGTGACGCGTCACGCATGGCCGCCGACGTCGATGCGACTTTGACGGCACTCATCCACCGCCACGGCGGGATGGGTGAGGATGCCGCGGCCGAATACAAGGCGCAGCTCGTCGCCACCGGGCGCTACGTCCGCGACGTGTACTGACGAGGTCAGCAGGTCCTACGGCGAAAGGGCCGCCCCGTCAGGAGCGGCCCTATCGTGTGCAGGGTGATGGTCAGATGCGTTCACCCGCGAGGGAACGACGGGGGACGACATACACGAGCAGGGTCACGAGCAGCAGCACGAGGTACGCCCCGACGAAGCCGTAGAACGCGGCGCTGTAGCCGCCTGTTGCGGCCTGCGATGCGTTGAGCACCTGCGGGATGAGGAAGCCGCCGTACGCACCGATCGCCGAGATCAGGCCCAGGGCTGCGGCCGCCTTGCGCTTCGATGCGGTGAAGTCACCGGCATCCGGCGATGCGAGCGCGCGCGCGTGGAACACGTTCGGGATCATGCGGTAGGTCGAGCCGTTGCCGACGCCGGTCGCGGTGAACAACACGAGGAAGCAGACGAGGAAGACCCAGAAGTTGCCGAGCGGCAGCGTCAGCGGCAGCGCCAGCGCACCGGCGGCCATGACCGCGAACGCAGCCACCGTCATGCGCGCTCCACCGAAGCGGTCAGCGAGCTTGCCGCCGTAGGGCCGGGCGACCGAACCGACGAGCGCACCGAGGAACGCCAGCGACACAGCCGCGGTACCCACCTGCAGGGTCGAGAACTCGGGGAACTGGTCGGCGATCAGCTTCGGGAAGACGCTCGCGAAACCGATGAACGAACCGAACGTGCCGATGTACAGCAGGGCGAGCACCCACAGGTGCGGTTCGCGGAGCGCCGCAGCCGACCCGGCGAAGTCCGCCTTGGCCGACGACAGGTTGTCCATGTAGCGGTACGCCCCCCACATGGCGAGCAGGATCAGCGGGATCCACATCCAGCCGGCGAGGGAAATGCTGAAGGTCATGCCGGCGGTGATGCTCACCGCGATGGGCACGAGGAACTGCGCGACCGACGTGCCGATGTTGCCGCCGGCCGCGTTCAGGCCGAGCGCCCAACCCTTCTCCTTCTGCGGGAAGAAGTAGGTGATGTTGGCCATGGAGCTCGCGAAGTTGCCGCCGCCCACGCCGCCGAGGGCCGCGACGGTGAGCAGCACCCAGAACGGCGTCTCGGGGTTCTGCACGACGAAGCCGAGGAGCGTCGTCGGGATGAGCAGGAGAGCGGCCGACACGATGGTCCAGTTGCGCCCACCGAACGTCGCCACGGCGAACGTGTACGGGAAGCGCAGCGTGGCGCCCACGAGGCTCGGCAGCGAGATGAGCCAGAACGACTCAGACGTCGAAAGGGTGAAGCCGGCGTTCGGCAGCATCACGACGACGATGCTCCACAACTGCCAGACGATGAAGCCGAGGAACTCGGCGAAGATCGACCAGCCGAGGTTGCGGCGAGCGATGCCGCGGCCCTCCCGCGCCCAGAAGCCGGCGTTCTCGGGGTTCCATCCGTCGATCCAGCGACCAGGGCGGTGGGTGAGTGTCACCTCCTCAGTCGCGTCGACGGTGGCTGCGGATTCGGGGGTGGCGCGCGGCGATGGTGCAGAGGTGGTCATGGCGAGTCCTCAGGGTCGTCCGACGGGTACACGAGTGAGGTTAGGGATCGCGTGTTTCGCGCGACCGGCCGCGACGGTTTCCACCGCGTCACTTTCGCGTCACCCGGTTGCGCCGCTCCCGGTGAGTGCGGCGTCACACGGTCGAAACACGCGGCCCGCCTACACTCGAAACCATGCGCATCGACATCGTGACGATCTTTCCCGCGTTCTTCGATGTGCTCGATGTCTCGCTGGTCGGCAAGGCGCGTGAGCGCGGGATTCTCGATGTGCGGGTGCACGATCTGCGCGACGCCGCCCACGACCGCCATCGCACCGTCGACGACACGCCCTACGGAGGCGGCGCCGGCATGGTGATGAAGCCTGAGCCGTGGGGTGAGACGCTCGACGGCATCCTCTCCGAAGACACCGTGCTGCTGGTGCCCTCGCCCGCGGGGGAGCAGTTCACGCAGCGGATGGCGCGCGAGCTGGCGACCGAGTCCCATCTCGTGTTCGCCTGCGGGCGCTACGAGGGGATCGATCAGCGGGTCGTCGACCACTACGCCGAGCGCGGTCGGGTGCGGCTGGTGAGCCTGGGGGACTACGTTCTCAATGGCGGCGAGGTCGCCGCGATGGCCGTCATCGAGGCCGTCGGCAGGCTGCTTCCAGGCATGGTCGGCAACCCGCACAGCCTGGTCGAGGAGTCCCACGAATCCGGCTTGCTCGAATACCCCAGCTACACGAAGCCCGCCGTGTGGCGGGAGCGCGCCGTGCCCGCCGTGCTGCTCAGCGGCAATCACGGCGCGATCGCGACATGGCGGCATGAGCAATCGCTCGAGCGCACCCGTCGCCTGCGCCCCGATCTGCTGGCGGACGACGCCGACGGCACTCACGCCGCCGACGGTGCCGCCACCCGTGCGACCGCTTCCGAATAGCGTTCGGCGATGACGCCCGCGACTCGCACATCCGGGGCGAGCGGCGCGGTGACGACGTCCGCTCCGGCCCCCGACACGACGTCGGCGAAATACCCGGGCGCCAAGACGTAGCTGGCCACGACGACGCGTTCGGCGCCGTCGGCGCGGGCTGCGGCCACCGCGTCGCCGATCCTCGGCTGCGCACCGGCGGCGAACGCGACCGTCACCGGTCGATGCAAGCAGGTGCCGAGGCGGCCGGCCACGATCCGCACGGCGTCCGCGGCCGCCGGATCAGTCGATCCGGCCGCGGCGAGAATGAGGATGTCGTCGGCCGCGAGGCGCACCTCCTCGAGGCGCGACTCCAGCGTCAGCGCAAGCAGATCGTGCGGACCGAGCGGGGCCGCGGCCACCGCGCGATCACCGTACGGCGCGACCGCTTCGGCAATGTCGACCTTCGTGTGGAACCCCGTCGACAACAGCACCGGCACCACGACGACGGGGCCCTCGGCGACGGCGTCCGCGACGACGTCGGCGACGGCGGGTTCCTGCACGTCGACGAACGCTTCGAGCACACGAACGTGGGGAAGCAGGGTGCGCACCTGGTCGATGAGTGCGCGGATGGCCACCTGCCCTGAGGGCGAGCGGGTGCCGTGCGAGCACGCGATGAGCGTCGGGGTCATGCCGTCGCCTCCGCCGGATCGAGCACATCGAGACGGTACCCGCGTTTGACGACGGTCTTGATCAGATCGGGGGCACCGAGTGCCTCGCGCAACCGTGCGATCGCCATTTCGGTGGCGTGCGTGTTCTGGCTCGTGCCGGGCAGCAGGTCTTGGAGCGCGGCACGGGAGACGACACCGCCGCCCGCGGCGAACAGGCCCGCCAGCAGATCGGCACCGCTGCGGCTCAACGGCAGGTACTCCCCATCGAGCACCGCGCCGCAGCTGCGCAATTCGAGCTCTCCCTGCGTCGTCGACAGTGATCGGGCGTGTCCGCTACCGAAGTGCGTGACGACGGCTCGCACAAGCGCGCCGAGCCGGCCGCGATCAGGCATGAGCGGCGCGATCCCGACCGCGCGAAGGGGGCGCGCTGTGACCGGACCGACGGCGGCGAACAGGAGACGCCCCTGGTCGACGCGGTCCAGGATGTCGTGCAGCGCGCCGGTCTCGCGGGCGGCGGACAGCCACTCTGACGCTCCCGGCGCAGACGTGAACAGGACGGCATCCACCTCGCCGCCAGCACAGCTCGCGACAGAGCGGGCGACGACCCCGGCGTCCGGCGGCGGTCCCCAGCGGTACACCGTGAGGGAGACGACGTCCGCGCCGTGGCGGTGAAACAGTTCGTCGAGGCCGTCGGCGCCGGAGCCGTGGTGCTGCACCGCCACGCGGCGTCCCGCGACCCCCTGGGCGATCAAGAACTCGCCGAGCTCGTGCGCGGTCTCGGATTCGGCGACCCAATCGGCGGTGAAGCCGGCCTGCTGGATGGCACCGCGGGCCTTCGGTCCGCGGGCGACGAACTGGGCACATCGCAACGCGGCGTGAAGTTCGTCGGCGAGTCCCGCTTCATCGGCCGCTTCCATCCACCCGCGGAAGCCGACCCCGGTGGTCGCCACGACGACCTCCGGCGGCGCGGCGATCAAGGCTCGGGTCACCTCGATGAGCGATTCGTCGTCGACGTGGGGCACGATCGTGAGCGCCGGCGCCTGGGTCACGGCGGCACCGTGGCGTTCGAGCGCCGCGGAGAGCTCACCGGCGCGGCGGTCGACGGCGATGACGATGTTGCAGCCGGCGAGTGCGGCCGAGAGGGTGGTGCGTTCGGTCACGGGCTCGGCACTCCAGCAGCCTGTTGTTCGGGGTGCAGCAGCAGCCCGGCGCGGGCCACGTCGCCGAAGACGATGACGGCCGGGTTCGACACGCCCGCCCGCCGAGCGTCGTCGACGACCTCGTCGAGTGTCGACCGGAGCGTACGCTGCCGGTCGGTGTGCCCCTCCTGCACGATCGCGACCGGGCGGTCTGCGGGTGCGCCCGCTGCGCGGGCAGCCTCCACCAGCCGGGGGAGCGCCGCGACGCCCATGAGGATGACCGTGGTCGTCTCGCCGTCCGCCATCGCCGCGCGGGTCGCTGCGGTGATGGTGCCCTGCCCGTTCACGACATGCAGGGAGGCGGCGGTCCCGCGATGCGTCACGGGGATGCCGGCAGCCTGCGGCACGGAGACCACCGACGTCAGTCCTGGCACGACATCGACGGGTACGCCGGCTGCCGTGCAGGCAGCGACCTCCTCGCCGCCGCGACCGAAGACGAACGGGTCGCCGCCCTTGAGTCGTACGACGCGCAGCCCGCGACGTGCATGCGCCACGAGGAGCGCATTGATCTCCTCCTGCGGCACGGGGTGGTGCCCGGGACGCTTGCCCACGTCGATGACCTCGACATCGGGATCGAGTTCGGCCAACACGTCGACGGGGCCGAGTCTGTCTGCGACAACGACGTCGGCTTCGGCCAGCAGACGCCGACCGCGCACGGTGATCAGATCCGTCGGTCCGGGGCCCCCGCCGACGAGTGCGACCGATCCGACGGCGGTGGAACGTCGCCGGCGCAGTGGCAGACGCCCCTCCCGCACCTGCGCGGCGATCGCGTCGCGCAGTCGGCCTGCCCGGCGCGGGTCGACACCGGCATCCGAGACGACGCCCACGATCACGTCGCCTGCACGCGTCTCGGCGGCGATGCGCGCGGTTCCGTGCGCGCCGTCCGACGCGTTGACACAGAGGATGCGTCGTGATTCGCAGACGGCGGCGACCTGGAGATCGCGCTCCGCATCACCGGTGGCGGTGTGGACGAGCCAGACGCCATCCAGATCGGCGTCCTGCACGGCGCGCTGCACCCATGTCGCCGTGCTCTGGGCGACCAGCTCGGCAGTTCGTGCGCTGAGGGCCGGGGCGACGATGCGCACACGCGCGCCTTCCGCGAGCAGCCGTTCGAGTCGACGGGCGGTGACATCTCCGCCGCCCACCATCAGCACGTCGCGGCCCTCCAGCGAGACCCCCAGCATCGTCGTCATGCGCGGGTGCCGATCTTGACGAACACATCGCCGTCGGTGACCGCGACGGGCCAGGTCTCGAGGTCGATCGGGTCCTTGCCCTGCGGGTCGACGCACATGCCCGTTCGCAGGTCCCACGACTGCTTGTACATGGGAGAGGCGACGGTCGGGGAATCCTGTCGGGTACCGACGATGCCGCGCGAGATCACGTGCGCGCCGCTGTACGGGTCGAGGTTCGAGACCGCGTGAACCGTGCCCGCGTAGGTGCGGAACAGCGCGAGTTGCGTCGAGCCGATGAGGGCTGCGCGGCCGCGTTCGGTCTCGAGATCACCGAGCGCGCACACCCGAACCCACGACGGCAGATCAGCGCGGGCAGGGGTCTGTTCGATGAGCGTCATCGGCGCACCTCCAGGGTCGTTCCGGCGATGAGGGTCGCACCAGATGTGCGCTCCTCCGGTGTCGCGGGGCGGGGCTGCCCCCGCTCGGCGGTGTAGGCGAGGGACGGGTCAGCGGTTTCGGGGGCGTTGACGAACGACGCGAAGCGACGGAGCTTGTCGGGGTCTTCGAGGGTCGCCTTCCACTCGTCCTCGTACGCGTCGATGTGCGTCGCCATCGCTGCGTCGAGATCGGCGCAGATGCCGAGGCTGTCGTCGAAGATCACCTCGCGCAACCCGTCGATCCCGCCGTCAAGCTCCTCGAACCACGGCGCCGTGCGCTGCAGACGGTCGGCCGTGAAGATGTAGTACATCAAGAAGCGGTCGATCGCGGTGAGCAGTTCGGCATCCGACAGTCCCTCTGCCAACAGCACGGCGTGCCGCGGCGTGAAGCCACCGTTGCCGCCGACGTACATGTTCCAGCCGGCCTCGGTCGCGATGACGCCGACATCCTTGCCGCGTGCCTCCGCGCATTCGCGGGCGCAGCCCGACACACCGAGTTTGATCTTGTGGGGCGATCGGAGGCCGCGGTAGCGCAGTTCGAGCGCGACGGCCATGCCGACGGAGTCCTGCACGCCGTAGCGGCACCAGGTGGAGCCGACGCAGGACTTCACCGTGCGCAGCGATTTGCCGTAGGCGTGGCCGGATTCGAATCCGGCATCGACGAGCTTGCGCCACACGAGCGGCAGCTGCTCGAGGCGCGCGCCGAACATGTCGATACGCTGGCCGCCGGTGATCTTCGTGTAGAGGCCGAACTCCTTCGCGATCTGTCCGATGACGATGAGGCCTTCCGGGGTGATCTCACCGCCGGGGACGCGCGGCACGACCGAATAGCTGCCGTCCTTCTGCAGGTTCGCCATCACGTGATCGTTGGTGTCCTGCAGGGTCGCGTTCTCGCCGTCGAGCACATGGCGACCGACGAGGGTCGACAGGATGCTGGCGAGCGCCGGCTTGCAGATATCGCAGCCGCGTCCGGTGCCGAACCGCTCGATGACGGCGCTGAAGGTCGTGAGCCCCGACACGCGGACGGCATCGAAGAGCTGGCGACGCGACATGTCGAAGTGCTCGCACATCGCGCTGCTGAGTGCGGCGCCGGTCTTGGCGAGCTCCGTCCCGACGATCTTCTTGACCATCGTGAGGCACGAGCCGCAGGCTGCGCCCGCCTTCGTGCAGGCCTTCACGGCCGTGACGTCGGTGCATCCCTGCTCGTGCACCGCGCTGCGGATGGTGCCGGCCGAGACGCTGTTGCACGAGCAGACGAGCGCAGCGTCCGGCAATTCGCCCGTCGGCGCCGCACCGCCGCCTTCGGGCAACAGGTACGCTGACGGGTCGCCGCCGAGGGCACTCCCGAGGAAGGGGCGGAGCGAGCCGTACGCCGACGCGTCACCGACGAGGATGCCACCGAGCAGCGTCTTCGCGTCATCGGTCATCACGAGCTTCTTGTAGACGCCGGCGACCGGATCCGCGTAGGTGACGTCGAGCGCACCGGGTGTCGTCGCGAACGCGTCGCCGAAGCTGGCGACGTCGACGCCGTTGAGCTTGAGCTTGGTCGACAGGTCGTACCCGGGGAAGGTCGCATCCCCGCCGAGCAGGCCGGTCGCAGCGACTTCGGCCATCGCGTAGCCGGGGGCGACGAGCCCGACGCACTGGTCGTCGAAGTTGGCGACCTCGCCGATCGCGAGGATCGCGGGGTCGGAGGTCTGGCAGCGCTCGTCGATGCGCACGCCGCCGCGGGCGTGCACGTCGAGCCCTGCGGCCCTGGCGAGCTCGTCCCGCGGCCGGACACCGACCGTGAAGACGACGACGTCGGTCTGCTCGTACTCGCCGTTGCGGAACTCGAGGCCCGCCACCTGGCCCGAGCGGTCCGGATCGAGCCGTGTCGTGATCGATTCGGTGCGCACGCGGATGCCGCGCTGTTCGATGAGTCGTCGAAGCGCGGCGCCGGCCGGTGCGTCGAGCTGGGCGGACATGAGCCGGTCGGAGGACTGCACGACCGTGCACGCCACATCCAGTCCCTGCAACGCGCCCGCTGCTTCGAGCCCGAGCAACCCGCCGCCGATCACCGTGCCGGTGAGTGGCCTGCCGAGCTGGCGGGAACGGGCCTGCACGAACGACCGGAGGCGCTCGACGTCGTCGAGCGTGCGGTAGACGAAGCACCCGGCGAGCTCGAATCCGTCCACGGCGAGCTTGGCCGCGTACGACCCCGTCGCGAGGACGAGCGTGTCGTAGGGAACGACGACCCCGCTCGCGGTGGTGACCGTGCGCGCAGACCGATCCACCCGCGTCACGGCGTCTCCGCGGATGAAGTGCAGGCGCTCGTCCGCGAAGACGGTCGGGTCGAGTTCGAGGTCGTCGGGGGAGGCGCCCGTGAAGAA
Source organism: Microbacterium sp. bgisy189 (assembly GCF_057707225.1). Lineage (NCBI taxonomy): Bacteria > Bacillati > Actinomycetota > Actinomycetes > Micrococcales > Microbacteriaceae > Microbacterium > Microbacterium sp. bgisy189. The sequence continues at coordinate 121,727 of NZ_JBYIPT010000009.1, forward strand.
CGAGGTCAGCCCGACACGGTCGTACGGCGCGCGCCCCTCGTCGCCGATGACGGTGAGCTCGATTTGCGCATCCGTACGGGTGAGCAGGCTCTCGACGAAGCGGTGGGCGACCATCCCGGCCCCCACCACGACGATGCGCTGTGCGGGCGACGGGTGGTGCATGCCGTCACGGTACGCGGGGGATGTTGCGGACGGATCAGCGTCGTGTTTCGGGCTGTTGACGGATCCATTCGCGTGCACGGACTGCGCGCGGTCTGCGTCGGTCATTGCGTCTCCTTGTCGGCGGCGATGCCGTCACGCTAGGAGCGCGGTGTTACCGGGCGCGGTGCGCCGTCGTTACCCGCAGCGAACGATTCCCTCACATCGTCGACCGCGGCGGCGTGAGGTCAGTCGACGCCGAGGAACGAGCGATCGGTCAGCACGATCGGTCCGTCGGCGGTCATGGCTACCGTGTGCTCCGCGTGCGCGCCGCGCGAGCCATCGACCGAACGCAGCGTCCACCCGTCGGGATCGGTGATCAGCTCGTCGGTGGTCTGCAGGAACCACGGCTCGAGCGCGACGACCAGGCCTTCGCGCAACGGATACCCGCGACCCGCCTTGCCGTCGTTGGGCACGTGCGGGTCGCCGTGCATGATGCGGCCCACCCCGTGGCCGCCGAAGTCCGTGTTGATGCGATATCCGTCGGCCCGGGCGACCTCGGCGATCGCGTGCGAGATGTCGCCGATGCGGTTGCCGACGACGGCCGCCGAGATCGCGGCATCCAGCGCGCGCTCAGCCGTGTCGATGACCGCGAGGTCTTCGTCGCGAGGCGTGCCGACGACGAAGGAGACGGCGGAATCGGCGACCCAGCCGTCGACGCTCACCGCGAAGTCGAGCGAGACGAGGTCGCCGTCGCGCAGTGCGTAGTCGTGCGGGAGTCCGTGCAGCACGGCGTCGTTGATCGAGGTGCAGATGACCTTGCCGAACGGGCTCGCGCCGAATGAAGGGTGGTAGTCGATATAGCAACTGGTCGCCCCCGCACGACGGATGAGATCATGTGCGCGGCGGTCGATCGCGAGGAGGTTCGTGCCCACGGTCGTCTCTTCGCGCAGCGTCGCGAGCACCTCGGCGACGAAGCGTCCGGCCGGTCGCATCGCGTCGATCTCGGCGGGGGTGCGAAGTTCGATCATGGGGTGTGGTCCTTTCCTCAGCTTCCATTGTGGCTGACCGGCGTACAGTCGAAGACATGCGGGTGCGTCGAGCGTTCTTCCACTGGCTCGTTCCAGCGGCCTTCGTGCTGCCGCTGTGGCTGCTGATCGGGTGGATCTCCTTCGATGCCGGCGGCTGGGCCCTGCTGATGGTGCTCCTGATCGCGATGCCCGCCGTCTTCCTCGGCCAACTCGTCGTCACACTGCTGGTGCGCGCGCGCGGCACCGTCCGCCACTCGCGCGCGGTCTCGTGGTGGGACATGCTCGGGTTCGGGGTCTGGCATGCCCTGACGATCGCCGCCGGCTTCTACCCCGAGGGCGGATTCTGGGGGCTCGTGGCGCTGGCCACCGTGGCGTTCCTCGCCTTGTTCTGGGTCTCGCTGTGGCAGCTGTTCCGTGAGGCCCGCCCGGGCGCGCGGATGGAGCGCGCAGCCGATGGCACGCTGTTCATACCGGCCGCCGAACGTCCCACCTCGCAGCGCACCGACCCGCAGGTGATCATCATCAACGAGACGGATCGCCCGACCGCGCCGTGACGGTTTGGATGCCGTCGTCAGACGTGGCAGAATAGTTCTTTGTGCCCTGAACAACTCTGCCTCAGGGGAGCACGCGGTCGGCTTCGACCGCGCGGGCACACCACACCTCTTTCCCTTTGACTCTCGCGATCGACCTGTGGCGGTCGCAGGAAGTGACGATCATGCAGATCCTCGACTCCGTCGACGCGGCATCGCTGCGCTCCGACATCCCCGCCTTCAACGCCGGCGACACCGTCAAGGTGCACGTCAACATCACCGAAGGCAACCGCTCGCGCATCCAGGTGTTCCAGGGCGTCGTCATCGGCCGCTCGGGCGACGGTGTGCGCGAGACCTTCACGGTCCGCAAGATCAGCTTCCAGGTGGGCGTCGAGCGCACCTTCCCGGTGCACTCCCCGGTGATCGACCACATCGAGGTCGTCACCCGCGGTGACGTGCGTCGCGCAAAGCTGTACTACCTGCGCAACCTGCGCGGCAAGAAGGCCAAGATCAAGGAGAAGCGCGAGCACTGACCCGCGCCCTTCCCAGCGACGCCCCGCCGCCTTTCGGTACGGGGCGTCGCTGCGTTCCGGCACACGTGCGTCGCCGCTGTCGGATGACCGCAGATGTGCGACCCTTGATATCGGCTGCCCGATCCGCGGCGAGCCGCGACGAAAGACCTGCATGAGCTCCGACTCCACCCTCGCCCGGAGGACCCGCCGCCGCAGCCTCTGGCCGCTGGTCCGCGACGTCCTCGTGATCCTGCTGATCGCGATCGTGGTGTCGTTCCTGGTCAAGACCTTCCTGGTGCGTTCGTTCTACATTCCGTCCGGATCGATGGAGCAGACGCTGCAGATCGACGACCGCATCCTCGTCGACGAACTCACCCCGCGATTCGGCGGATACAGCCGCGGTGACGTCGTCGTCTTCCGGGATCCGGGCGGATGGCTCCCCGTGACACCCGAGGCGCCGCAGCCGGCCCTCCTCGAAGCGGCTGACTGGGTGCTGTCGATGGTCGGCTTGTCGGCATCCGACAGCAAGGACCACCTCATCAAGCGCGTCATCGGCGTCGAGGGCGATCACATCGTGTGCTGCAACTCGCTCGGGCAGATCACCGTCAATGACGTGCCGCTCGACGAGAGCGCCTATCTGCACCTGAACGAGGGGCAGAAGGCACCCCAGGAGGTGCCGTTCGACGTCACGGTTCCCGAAGACTCCCTCTGGGTGCTCGGCGACAACCGCGATGCATCGCGCGACTCCCGCTACAACACCGAACAGCCGTCCGAAGGGTTCGTGCCCGTCGAGAACGTCGTCGGTCGCGCCTTCCTCGTGACGTGGCCGCTCGGCCGATTCGGTCTGATCGATGCGCACCACGACACGTTCGACGGGGTGCCGGAGGCACGATGACCGTTGTGGTGCCCCGCCTGACCGTCGAACGGCGGCTGCTGCGCGAGCACGCCGTCGTCATCGCGTGCGATGAAGTCGGCCGGGGCGCGTTGGCTGGGCCGGTCGCCGTGGGAGCAGCCGCAGTCGACGCGTCACGTGCTCGCAAGCGGGTGCCGGACGGCCTGCGCGACTCGAAGCTCGTGCCCGAGCACAAGCGTGCCGATGTTGCTGCGCGCGCCGCGGCCTGGGTCAACGCGTCCGCTGTCGGGTGGGCCAGCGCGCGCGAGGTCGACGAGGTGGGCATCATGCGCGCGCTCGGCCTGGCGGCGCTGCGCGCGATCGCCGATCTGCGCGCGGGCAGCATCGTGCCGGAGGAGGCGATCGTCATCCTCGACGGCAACCACGACTACATCACCCCCGCCGGTGGCGCGGGACTGGTGATCCGTCCGATCGTCAAGGCGGACCGCGACTGCGCGAGTGCCGCGGCGGCCTCGGTCGTCGCAAAGGTCGCACGCGACGCCTTCATGACCGACCTGCATGACGAGTTCCCGGCCTACCAGTGGTCGCGCAACAAGGGCTACGCGAGTCCCGAGCACCGCGCAGCGATCCGGGAACTCGGGCTCAGCACGCACCATCGTGCATCGTGGGCGATCGCGGACGCCCCCACGCTGTTCTGACGGCGCTCCGCGCGTCGTGCGCGCGCCTAGGATGGAGTCACCATGGATGACGAGGTCTTCGACGATTACGACCGCGAGCTGGAGCTCGCCCTGTACCGGGAGTACCGGGACGTCGTTTCGCAGTTCCAATACGTGATCGAGACCGAGCGCAGGTTCTACCTTGCCAACGACGTCAACGTCGTGCGCCGCGACACCGAGCACGACTTCTACTTCGAGATCTCGATGACCGACGTGTGGGTCTGGGACATCTACCGCGCCGACCGCTTCGTGAAGTCGGTTCGCGTGCTCACGTTCAAGGACGTGAACGTCGAAGAACTGCAGCGGCGCGACTTCCAATTGCCTGAAGAGCTCTCACTCGACGGCTGACGCCGGCTTCTGCACAGTCGACGCGATTCGCGCACTGTCCACACTCGCCGTACCGCGCCCGCATCCGTCCTCAGGGCGAGGGCACGCTTGCCCACATGGCACAGAAGGACGAGCGGGGCAGGGCCGGCGAGGAGCTCGCGGCGCTGCACCTGGCGGATGCAGGACTCACAGTCGTCGATCGCAACTGGCGTTGCGCGCAGGGCGAGCTCGACATCGTCGCGATCGACGGTGACGAACTCGTCGTGGTCGAGGTCAAGACACGGCGCACCACGGGGTACGGGCATCCGTTCGACGCGATCGACGACCGAAAGCGTGATCGGCTGTGGCGCCTCGCGCACGCGTGGCGCGCCGCCCACGCCGACCAACCGCTGCCGAAGCGGGTGCGGGTCGACGTCGTCGGCGTCGTCGGGCCCGGCGACGGCCTGGAGCACTGGCGGGACCTGCGATGAGCCTCCCGCGTACCTGGGCTGTCGTGCTGACGGGACTGGTCGGCGACCTCGTCGAAGTGGAGGCCGACGTCACGAGCCAGACGCCGGACTTCCAAGTCATCGGACTCGCCGATCGCGCGATCGGTGAGGCACGTCAGCGCGTGAGGAACGCGTGTGCCAACAGTGAACTGGACCTGCCGCGCCGGCGCCTGACCGTGAGCTTGTCACCGGCCGACTTGCCCAAGCACGGCTCCGGCCTCGACCTCGCGATCGCGGTCGCCGCCCTGGCGACGCAGCACGCAATGGACGCACGATCGCTCGCCACGACGGTCCACATCGGCGAACTCGCGCTCGACGGGCGGCTTCGTCCGATCGCAGGCGTGCTTCCCGCCGTCATGGCAGCGGCGCGCGCGGGCTTCACCCGTGTCGTCGTGCCGTGGGCCAACGGGGACGAAGCTCGACTCGTCGACGGGGTCGACGTCGTCGCGGCCGCCAGTCTGCGCCAGGTCGCAGGCTGCCACGGGCTCGAGCTGGATCCGCGCGAGGTCGAACCGGTCGCTGCGGCGACCGCGGCAGATGAGACGTCGTCCGCACTGCTCGATCTGGCGGAGGTCGTGGGCCAGCGCGACGCGGTCGACGCGCTCGTCGTCGCCGCTGCCGGCGGTCACCATCTGCTCCTGAGCGGCCCACCGGGTGCGGGCAAGACGATGCTCGCAAGGCGACTCACCGGCATCCTCCCCGAGCTCGACGACCGCGAGGCGCTGCATGCCGCCGCCGTCAGATCCCTCGCCGGGCGCTCGGTGACGACGCTGCATCGCGAGCCACCGTTCGAAGCACCCCACCACACCACGAGCACGGCCGCCCTCATCGGCGGCGGCAGCCGAACCGTGCGGCCCGGAGCCATCGCACGTGCGAGTGGCGGTGTGCTGTTCCTCGATGAGGCGGGGGAGTACACGGCGCAGGCGCTCGACGCCCTCCGCCAGCCGTTGGAGTCCGGTGTCATTGAAATCCACCGATCCGGCTTCCGGGCGACCTTCCCGGCCCGGTTCCAGCTGGTCGTCGCGACGAATCCATGCCCATGCGGCAACCACGGCGTCCCTGGCGCGGCGTGCGAGTGCCCGCCACAGGCGATCCGGCGGTACGCGGCGCGACTGTCGGGGCCCCTGCGTGATCGCATCGACATCGAACTGGGACTTCGCCGTGTGAGCGCAGCCCCGGCATCGGGGCGCGGCGAGCGAACGACGGCGTCGGCGCGTGAGGCTGTCATCGCAGCTCGTGAACGCACAGCCGTCCGGCTGGCGGGCACGCCTTGGCAGCGCAACGTCGACGTGCCCGGCACCTGGTTGCGCACGGGACCGCACGCCCCGCCCTCCGATGTGCGGCGACCGTTGGACGATGCGTTGCGTCGCGGCTCCCTGACGCTTCGTGGCTACGACCGGGTGCTCCGCGTCGCGTGGTCGGTGGCGGACCTTGCCGGCAATGAGCGGTTGTCGCTCGCCGACGTGGGCAGGGCGCTGTTCCTCAAGAAGGGGATCGCCGCATGAGTGCGGGGGCGCAGCAACACGGGTCGGCGGCGGAAGAACGACACGCACGCGCGCTGTGGTCGGGCGTCGTGGAGCCCGGTGACGGCATCGCCGGAGCACTGGTCGCCACGCTCGGCGCCGAACGCGCCTGGCAGGCCGCGGCCGACGGTGATGCCGCGGCGGCCGCCGTAGCGGGTCTCGACGAACGGACGTTCTCACGGGCACGGGCGCGCTGGCGCCCCCGGGCGAGCGATGCCCACCGCGCCGTGGACGATGCCCGACGTGTCGGCGTCAGACTGGTCGTCCCCGGCGACCCGGAGTGGCCGCGGCGGGTCGACGACCTGGGCACGCATGCGCCGATCGCGCTCTGGGTTCGCGGTGCCCAAGCCCTCGAGTCGAATGCGCCGACCGACTGGCATGCTGCGGAATTGAATCTCGCGCTATTGCCGTGTTAGGGCGTGAGTAACCAAACCAAGTTGAGCGGCGTCTTCCATCGGCTTGCAGGGGTGTGCGATCCCGGAGCAGGTTTTCGAGACGGAAGAGTCCACGATGCTGGTGGAGTTCCCGCTGGCCGAGTCGAGGAGGATCGAACGACCACGATTTTTCCGATGGGCTTTCTAGGCTGACGGGTCTGAGCTTCGCAGGCGAAGCCGGTGCGCGAAGGTTGGGCGTAGACCACTACGCGAACCGCTGGGTGCGAAGTGGGAAGTCACCAGTGTTGAACGTGCGGCGAGACCTCTTTGCTCATTGCAATGGCCCCTGCGTGGATCCGATTGAGTTCCTTCTGAGGGCGACGCTATCTGGTCCGGCGTAGCCGCGAGATGAGGTGTCTCTCGGCCCAGCCGAGCATCTGTAGTGTGGAGTTGCCGCCACGTGTCGCACCGGGGCGGTCTTCTATGCCCACCCCAGGGGGATCTCGTCTTGTCGCACGCCGTTTCTCAGCCCGTCATCCGTTACCCGCGCGCGCATGTCGCCGCGATGGTCGTCGTCGCACTCGTCGCGTCGCTCCTGTCGGCGTTCGTTATCGCGTTGCCTGCCCGCGCCGCGCAGATCGTCGCGCTCGAGGCCTTTACAGACACCCCCACGCTCGCCGGTGAGCAAGGCAGCCTGCGCCTCGCCGTTTCGAACCCGACGGGCGAGGCGTGGTTCAACATGGCGGTCGCGGCGACGGTGCCGGCTGGCGTGAGTCTCGCCGACGGCGGCGCGATACTCGGAGTGACACCCGTCGCCTACACGAGCGCCGACGATTCCACGATCCCGGCGGGCGTCACACGCTACGTGTGGGAGGACATCGTCGACCTGCCCGCGGGCGCGGCTTTCTCGGCCGAGGTAGGACTCACAGTCGCACAGCCGGTGTTCGATGATTCCGGTTCAGCGACGACCAACGATGAGGCTTTGCACCCTGTGGGGTCGGACTTTGACATCTCCGTCACCGCCTACACCAGCACCGACCCGCGTCTGCTGCCCTGGTTCGCCGGGAGCTCGGCGAACGACCCGACCGCATCCGAAGCAGTGACGCATTCGAGCCCCGTGCGCACGCCCACCACCGAGATCACGTCGCTGCGGGTGACGAAGACCGAGCCAAGCCCCGAGGCTGAGCTATTGCGCGGCGTGCACGACTTCGCCACGACCTACACGATCCAGGTCGAGAACACCACGCAGGGTTCGACGAACGACGTCACTGTCACCGACTACCTGCCCGCTGGACTCGAGTTCCTCGGAAACGGGCAGGCCGACTACTCCGCCAACGAGGAGTACCCGGGTGCGGGCCCCATCAGTCACGCGGCACCGGCCGGTTACCGCACGCCGCAGACGATCGACACGATTGTCGCCGACGCGGCCCTCGCCGCCGAACGCGGCCTCGTCGAGGGTGCCGTCTACACGGCTGTCACGTGGGTGCTCGACCTGGAGCCCGGCGAGATCGCGCAGATCCCCTACCTCGCCGGCATCCCCCTGTATGAGAACGCGCTCTTCGACGGCACCGCGCCGAGCCCCGAGTCGCTCGAGCAGGCACCGAACCTCGACAACAACACCGGGGCGTCGACTCGTCACTCCGACGAGGGCACCCCCGCCACCGACGGCAACACCCTAACCAACGTTGCCACCGCCACCGGGCAGTACCAGGGAGTCGTGCGCACGGGCGCCGACCGCACCGCGACCGACGCCGATGACGAGACTGTCTTCGCGATGGATGTGCGGGTGCTCAAATCCGCCAACCGCGAGACGTTCGCCGCCGGCGAAGAAGTGACCTACACGCTGGATATCGCAGCCAGCGAGTACACGGACGCCTCACAGATCGAACTGATCGACCGCCTGGGGGACGGGCTCTGCCCAATAGTGCCCACGGGCACCGACGTGCGCACCGGCACCATCGAGGTGCCGACCCTGGGCGGCGGCGTCGAGACTTTCACCGGCGCTCCCGTCTCGGAGTTCCCCGCGACGTGCGAGCTCGTCCCCGCCGCGCCGAGTGTCGCCGGGCTGCAGTGGATCGCGTTTGACGCCGACAGCGGGCTCTTCTATGCCGGATTCACGATCGACACGATCCCCGCGGGGAACGACGCCCAGGTGCAGTACACCGCGCGCATGCGCACGAGCTACACCAAGGACGGCTCAGGCAACACCTCATCGACCGACGCGGTGGTCAACTCCGTCATTATGACGGGTGCGACCGACCCGACCCCGGCAGTCGCTGAGGTCACCGGTCCCGGCACCGAGTCGGTCGCCGATGACTCCGAGGCTGTGCTCACGTCGCGCCCCGACTCGATTTCGAAGCGCGTGCTGCCCTCCGACGTGCCCCTCGCGTCGGGCGACGACGTCTGCGCCGTTGATCAGGCCCTCTACTCCGACACGCTCGCGGGCGGCTTCGTGCAGGGCGACACCGTGTGCTACGAACTGCGCGTGAACTTCTCGGCCGACGCCGATTCACGAAACCCCATCATCACCGATGTGCTGCCCGCAGGCGTCTTCGTCGACCCCGCCGACATACGTGCAAGTGTTGTGGTGCCCGGCGATGGCACCACAACACTCGATCCCGACCAGTGGCAGGTCGACGGCGACCGGGTCGTGATCGAACCCGCCAGCGACGTGATCGACGGCGACCGCTTCGTGCGCCGCGGTTCGATCCTGATCGTGCACATCGCGGGAACCGTCGAGCAGTTCTCCGTCGATCCGCTGTCGCTCGACAAGCACGAGAACCTGATGAAGTTCCAGCAGGAGAACGTCGACGCCGTCATCACGTTCGCCCGCACGCAGGCCGACATCGAGGTGCAAGCAGGCCTGCAGCTGAGCAAGGGCATCGCGGGCGTCAATGGCGACACCGTCGACGGTGCCGCTGGATGTGATGGCACCCTGCCCGACTGCGACAGTGTTCAGGTGGCGCAGGGAGACCGTGTTGGCTATCGGATCGACCTCTCGGGCGGACCGACCTCGGTGACCGACCCGACGCTGGTCGGCGCCACCTACGCGGTGTCGGATGTCGTGGTGTGGGACCGCCTGCCCGACGCGATCCAGCAGCTGATCAACGTCGATTCCGCTGTCATCTCCGAGCTCGACGTCGACGCCTCCGACGATGGCGAGCTGCTTCTGTCGGGTGATCCCGGCTACCCGGACGATGCGCCCGACGACCAGCCCGCGCTCGTCGTATGGCAGGGCGTCGGCGCCGCAGCCAACGAGGTCAGGACGCTCACCTACGACCTGACGATCCCTGTCGGCCTGCTGATCGACACCGACCACGTCAACACCGCGTCGATCATCGCCTACGCGGTCGGCGCGAACGGCGGCGGGCAAACCTCGATCCGTCCCGACGGCTCGCTCTCGACCGCAGAGAGCAACGCGCCGGGCGAGGGCACGCGCGACACGAGCGATGTGCACCTGCCTGCAGCATCCATCGACAAGCAGCTCGTGACGACCGAGATCGGCGCGCTCACAAGCGACATCGACACCCTGAACACCAACGCGGTGATCGTGCAAGGCGAGCGGGCCACGTTCCGGTACTCCGTCACGATCCCCGCGCACACGTCTGTCGAGAACGGCGTGCTGAGCGATGGGGGCGTGCTGCACATCGGGAGCGCGACCGGGACGGTGGCCGGCACGACCCTCGTGGGGTCGACGACGGCCAAGCCCGCCGGCGTCGCCGACGACGACTGGGACGACTTCGTCTTCGACGCGGCCACCGGCGCCTTGTCCTTCCCCGACCTCTACACCAACAACACCGACGCCGACCAGGTCTTCTCGATTGACCTGACGTTGTGGGTGACCGACCGCGACGCGAGCAACCCGTTACGAAACCCCAACATCGCCAACAATGCGACGCTGTTCAACACGGCGACCTTCGAGAGCGATTCCTGGGACGGCTCGGACAGCGCCACGGTGCAGTATCGCGAGCCGAACCTGCAGATCAACAAGTCCGCCGACCCCGCAAGCGACGTCTCGATCGGCAGCCCTGTCGAGTACGAGCTGCGGGTCACGAACACCAACCGGGTCAAGGCCTACGACGTCGAGGTGATCGACACCGTTCCCGAGGGCCTGATCGTGGATGCTGCCACCATCTCGGGAGGCGGTGTTCTGACAGGTGTGGACCCGGCGACGGGCGGCGGTACCATCACGTGGCAGATCGCCGAGGTGCCGGCCACCGCGACGCTGATCTACGAGGCCTCGATCGACCCCGACACGGGCGGCGGCCAGAGCTACGAGAACGTCGCCGACGTGACCGGCTACACGCTGCCCGCGACGCTCGACGGCGACGACACGACAGCCCGCCGCGGCGACCGCGTCGACACCGATGAGCAAGTCATCACGGCCACCACCGCCGGCATCGTCAAGGGTGTGCTCGTGGGTGCCGGGGCCTACGGCGAGAGCGCCACGGCCCCGATCGGCGAGACCGCCGAGTATTCGGTCGAGGTCACCCTGCAGCCGAACATCAACTACTACGATCCCGTGATTCGCGACGTGTTGCCCGAGGGCGCCGCTCTCGTCGAGGCCAGCGTCTCGGGTCCCGATGAGACGAGCGCCACCGACACGATCACCGGCGAGTGGGCGCGCAGTTACGACGCGGGCTCTCGCACGTGGTCGTGGGCGTACGACGGCGACATCGCCAGCGACCCCGAAACCCGCACACTCACCCTCACCTACGACGTGCTGCTCTCGGATGCAACCCCGGATGACGTGACCGCACTGCCCAACACGGCGACCTTCGCGTGGACGACGCAGTCGGGTGGCGGCGATCCGCAGGGCGTCACCGACACCGCGACGGTGACGATTCTCGACCCCGTCGTCGAGGTCGCGAAGACCGTCGACGACGCGGCGGCGATCGATGTCGTGCCCGGCGACGAGTTCACCTATCGCCTGGTCGTGACCAACACCGGCAACACCCCCGCATACAACCTCGTGATCACCGACGTTGTGCCCGAGGGCATCGTCGTCGACGCCGCCACGATCAGCGACGGCGGTGTGCTCACCGGCGCCGGCGCGAACGGGGGCGGCACGATCACCTGGATGGCGGGCACGGCGGACGCCGAGGCCCTCGACGGACCCCTGCATGAGCAGGGATCGAGCGCGACCCCGGTAGAGATCGAGTTGACGTACGACGCGACGCTGGCAGCATCCACCGCCATCGACACGGACGCGCTGGTCAACACCGTCACGCCGACGTCGTGGGAGTCGTTCGACGAGGGGGGCCGCGAGTACGGCCCTGGTGAGAGCGACACCGCGTCGGTGGAGCCCCTCTTTCCGTTCGTCGAAGCCGCGAAGGCGGTCGCCGACGGCGACACAGCCTACGAGGGCGACGCATTCGGCTGGGTGCTCACCGCCACGAACACCGGGAACGCCGCCGCGCAGACGGTCACGCTGACCGATGAGCTTCCCCTCAACTGGCAGTACACTGCGACGTCGGCGATCACGGTCGACGGGGTGGCCGTCACCGGGTCGCTCGCGCCCACTGTGACCGGTGCGCCCGCGACCGGCCAGAGCCTGCAGTGGACGTTCGGTTCTGAGTCCGGCGCCGAGGTGCTGCCGGTGGACGGCGTCATCGAGATCCGTTTCACCGCGACGCCGCTCGAGGACGCGCTGACCGACGCGGGCGTGACCCTTCCGGATGGGACGGCCGTACCGCACACCAACACGGTGGCGGTCGCTGCGACCGACCCGACGGGTGCCGAGGGCAACGCCGAAGGACCATACGCCGGCCCCGACGCCGACGCCGACGCCTACCTGCGCTCCGCCGACCTCGCGGTCGACAAGACCGCCGCAGACCGCGTGGTCGCGGGTTCGGGTGAGGTCGAGGGCTGGAGCATCGAGGTCACCAACAACGGCCCCGACACCGCGGCGGGCCCCATCGTCGTCACCGACGAGACCGCGCCGCTGCCCGAGGGCATCGCCGTGACCGGCGCCGCGGGCGAGGGATGGAGCTGCACGGTGCCCGTGCGCGCCGGCGACGGCACGACGACTCTCGAGTGCCTGCGCACCGACGAGACCGAGTCGCTCGATGCGGGCGCGTCGTTCGCCGAGATCGTCGTGTCGATCGAGGTCGATGCCGATGTGGATGTCGCGGCGCTGGCCGCCGACGCAGTCTCGAACACCGCCGAGGTGGAGGGGCGCACGTCCGACCCGGTGCCGACGAACAACAGCTCGACCGACGTGCTGCCGATCGAGGCTGAGGCCGACCTGAGCGTCGTCAAGACGGTCACGACCGCTGACGTGCTTGCCGGTGCACCGATCACCTGGCAGATCGCGCCGACCAACAATGGTGACTCCGTGTCGCTGAGCCCAGAGGGCGACCGCATCACGATCACAGACACAGTGCCCGCGGGGGTGACGGACGTCACGGTCACCCCGTCGTCGCCGTGGACGGCGACCGCCGAGAACGGCTTCCCCGCCCAGGCGGGCGATGAGATCGTCCTCACTTACGCCGCCGACGCGATGCCGGTGGGCGCCGCGCCGACGATCCTCGTCACAGGCACGATCGACTCCGGCTTTGGCGAGGGTGACGAACTGGTCAACACGGCTGAGATCGCGCCCGGTTCGACGACCGACCCAGACCCCGACAACAACGTCTCGACGGTCGAGGTCACTCCGGGCTCGGAGGCGACGCTCGCGGTCGCCAAGACCCGCGTGGTGTTCTCGGGCGGCGCGTGGGTGGATGCGGCGTCGCTCGACCCGGTGCCGCCTTTCGAGGCCGGCGATCCCGTGTCTTACCGCATCGCCGTGACGAACGATGGTCCCGCCGACGCGCGGGGTGTGCAGGTGCGCGACGAGGCACCCGACGGGCTGACGTATGCGTCGCACGAAGGCTTGTCGGGGGCGTCCTGGGCGCGCACCGACGGGCCGGCCACAGGAGATCAGGTATTCGGACTTGGGGCCGATCTGATCGCAGGGGCCACGGCATCCCTCATCGTGACGTTCGACAGCGATGCGGCCCTCGAGGGCGACATCGTCAACACCGCGGTGGCCTCGGCGACCAACGGGGTGAACGAGCCCGAGGACGTCGACGACACCGGATCGACACGTGTTGCCGACCTGGCGATCGAGAAGTCGCATACGGGTGAGGCGATCGCCGGGGCGACGCTCGAGTACACGCTCGTCGTCACCAACGAGGGGCCCAGCGTGTCGTCGGGACCCATCGAGATCGTCGACACCCTACCCGCGGGCATGAGCTACGCGGCCGATTCGGCGACCGTCGCCGTGGCCGGCGGAGCCGCCACCGCGGTCGAGCCCGCCGAGGCGGGCGCACAGCTGACCTGGTCGGTGGGCGACGCCTCGACGACGCTAGGCGTAGGGGAGCAGATCATGATCGTCTTCACCGTCGATCTCGCCGACGTCATGCCCGCACAGTTGGGGCTCGAGAACGTCGCCACCGTCGACGGGCCCGAAGATCCGAACCCCGACAACGATCGCGCGGCCGACCCGACCGACATCATCACGCAGGCCGACATGACGATCGTGAAGGACGTCGAGGCGGGCCCGTGGGTGGCCGGCACCGAAGTGCAGTACCAGATCACGATCGACAACGCAGGCCCCTCTGTCGCCGACGCCCGCATCGCAGATGTCGTGCCCGCGGGGCTGAGTGTGACCGCGATGTCGGGAACAGGCTGGGCCTGCGACGTCGACACCGCCGTCTGCGAGTTCGACGGGCATCCCGTCGGAGAAACGACGATAGCCGTCACCGCGCTCGTTGACGCCGCCACGCTGCAGGGTTCGGTACTCGAGAACGTCGCTGAGCTGACGTGGACCGACAGCCGCGGTGCGCACAGCCAAGACGACCCGGCCGAGATCACCGTCGACGCCCGTGCCGACCTGGGCATCGTCAAGACGGCGGTCGACGCCGACGGCAACCCGGTCACCGAGGTCATCGCCGGCGACCAGGTGCGCTACCTGCTCGAGGTGCACAATCACGGCCCGTCGGATGCTGTCGGCCCGATCGTCGTGACCGACCAGCTGCCGTTGGGCTTCACCTTTGCTTCGGTCGCCGCGTCGGAGTGGGTGTGCGAGGCATCTGCCACAGTCGAGGGTGAGGTGGTGTGCGAGCTGGATGTCGCACGCCTGGCGGCGGGAGTAACGGCGCCGGCGATCACGCTGCTGATCGACGTCGACCCGGCCGTCGCCGAGGGTGTGCACACCAACACCGCCGTCGTGTCGTCTCAAACGACCGAGCCGGACCCTGACCCGAACCCGAACACCGACGACGCCACTGTCGACGTCGTGCAGCGCGTGGCGCTGAGCGTCGTCAAGACGCACGACGCCGCATCCGTCGTCGTGGGAGGCGAGCTCGCGTTCGAGATCGCCGTGTCGTCGGCGGGGCCGTCGACCGCAACAGGCGTGACCGTCACCGAAACGCTGCCCGCGGGGCTCGAGTACGTTGGGTTTGAAGGGACGGACTGGAACGAGGTCTCGGTCACCGGTGATGCCGCGACCGGCACGGTGGTCGAGTACTCGCTCGCAAGCGCGATCGAGCCGGGCGGCGCGGCTCCCTCGCTCGAGGTGACTGTGCTCGTGCTTCCCGAGGCCTACCCGGGCGTGACGAACATCGTTGAGGCCAGCGCCACCCAGCCGCCGATCGACCCCGATGTGCCGGTGACCGATGACGACGAGATCGTCGTGCCGGGTCTGTCAACCCTGGTTGTCGACAAGACCGCCCGTGCGGGTGCGTGGCAGGAAGGCGGCACTGGGTCGTTCACGATCTCGTTGCGCAACGACGGGCCGACGGCCGATCCTGGCCCGATCACGGTGACCGACACGATGCCGCGCGGGCTGACCGCTCAGTCGTCGTCGTCGACAGATGCAAGGGTGGAATGCGTCACGGAGTCTGGTTCGGTCGTGTGCACACTGGCCGACGGACTCGCGGTCGGGGCCTCGATCACGATCGTGATCGACGTGGCGATCGGTCGCGGTGCGCACCCAGCTGTCGCGAACGTCGTGACGGTGGCGACCCCGACAGCGCAGACCGGGGACGCCGTGCTCAACGCGACGGCGTCTGTCGAGGTCGCGGCCGATCCGCTGGCCAACACCGGCAGCTCGCCCGTGTGGCTGCCGCTCGGTGCTCTCGCGCTGCTGCTGATGGCGCTCGGCCTGTGGATGATCGTGATCCGTCGCCGCCGCGAGGTCCTGGTTTGATCCGAGCCGCCGTCTGACCCGAACCCCGCCGTTGCCGCTGTAGCGGCGGGGTTCGGCCGTAAAGAAGTCAAAGAGGCAACAGGCCAGCGGTGCAGGCGGGATCCGCATCCCGTCCAGAAGCGTCCTGACACAGAATCGCGCACGCATCGTTTCCGCGATGTCGCAGATCGAAAAGCAACTCTCGTGAGACAAAATGCCCTCTCGCAGTGAGCACGTCTGTCGATGACAGTCCAGTCAGTCGTGTCGCGGTGGCCCAACTGGCGTGAGAGTCGACCTGAGCGTCAAGCGCCAGAAGTGGCGTGTTTTGTAAGCAGCTCACTGATCCCGCCACCAGCGGCTGCTATGGCCCTTGCTGCTGGATCGTGCACGACCGCGCGCCGGCCAGATCCGGGTCGTCGTAGTCCTTGGAGAATCCGTCTAGCGAGATGCCGATCGATGGGGCGAAACGGTGGTCATCACGATCACAGACGGTGCCGACGACATCGCTTCCGCAGAGGACGGGCCTCTCCGGGTGCCACGGGCCCCGTAGCGGGTCGGTGCTGCGTTCGATGAGGCCGGGGCGTGTGCGAGCGTCTCGACCGCGAGGGGGCCGACGACGGAGACCGGCGAGAGCGCTACCTGGCCTGCGAAGACAGTGTGTCCCTCGCCGGTTCGTGGGGCGAGACGAGCGCGTCGAGATCGGTCACGGACCCATGATCGAGCAGGCCGTGGACATTGCGGAGTGGTTCACCCGCGGTTCTGGATTGTGTCGATCAGTGAGTGCGCTGTAGCGGGCGTTGCTCGCCACCACGGCCTCCGCCCACCGGGTCGCGGCCGTGATGTGCAGGCCGGTGAGGCGCGCGATCACGGGGGCGGGCAACTCCTGGGCGAGGGAGGCCAGGGCGCCGGCGCGGGTATGACGGGCACGGATGCCGAACTTTGCCAGCCGGTCGGTGAGGGAGTCGCGGGAGAGTGGTGCGCCGTGATGCTGTCCGGGAAACAGCCAGTCGGATTCGCCGGCGTCGGTGAGCAGGCGCGGCGCGTCGCGGTGCGCGCGGGCAGCGATCGCGAGTTGTCCGATCGCCTCGGGCAGCTCCAACGGATCCGGCCCGAGCCGGATCATCACCGGGTCTGCTGCGGTGATGTCCGTCACGCGCAGTAGGTGCAGTCGGGCCACCGGGATTCCGAACAGGAGCAGCAGCGCGCCCGCGAGCCGGGTCCGGGGATCGTCACCGCGAGCGGTGAGCACTCCGCCGAGCAGCTCCCAGCGCTCGTCGACGCTGGCGCCGGTGGGTGTGTTCGAGGTGCGGCCCAGGGGAGGGACGTGCAGGCGCGGGCAGGTGCCGCTACGGGCCGCCCACTCAAGGAACGCCGCGACGCGCCGGCGAAGTGGTGGTCCGTCTAGGAGCCAGAGATCCAGTCGCGGCTGATCGAGAACGGCCAACGACTCTGAGCGGCCGGTGAGCCAGCTCATGAGGTCGAGGACTCGTAGCAGTTCCTGCCTGCGTCCGTTCGACTGCGATGGCGTGACCTGATCGGTCTGGTCGCGCAACTGCCGCAGATGACGCCAGCGGACGTACCGGTCGAACAGGCGGCGATGATCTGGGTTGACGATCTGCGCCGATCGAACCTGGCACCAGGTGTCGAACCGGACCAGCTGCTCGTCTCGCGCAGGGATCAGTCCATGCTCGGCCAGCAACGCCCGAACAGGGGCCGTCGACCCTGGACTGCCCAGCCGATCCAGCAGCGCGTGACTCAGCAGCTCCCCACCGGAGAGGGCCTCCCGCAGGATCGCGACCGTCGTGTTGCGGCGGAAGGCGTCCAGGGTACGTCGCTCGTCCGCGGCCAGGAACCGGTCGCGTAGTGGCCCGAGCATCGGATTGGCCGCCACGACATCGTCCGATAGCAACTCGCGGATCTTGTCGTCGGCGTAGCAACGATCACACCAACGGCGGCGATGCAGCCGACCGTGCGCCCCGCAGCGACGGCAGTCCCGGAACATCAACGGGCTGGTCCGGGCGCAACGCTGGCAGAGCGGACCCTTGTCGGTGCGCGCGCTCACCCGCGCGTCGCGGCCGCAGCCGATGCACGCCTCCACAATGTGCGGGGCGCAGGACCAGCAAAGCGGCTCCCCGTCCGGGGTGTGCCGAATCGGGAGCACCACCCGTGCGCAGACTGAGCACGGTTTGCGCTGGAGCGCGCAGGGCGTGCAGATCGCCTTCGCCGTGCTCGCGAAGCGACATTCCCGTTCCCGACCGCAACGGTGGCAGACATCGACGCGCGCGGCCGCGTAGCAGCCCACGCAGATCGCCTTCGATGTGCCGGGGAACCTGCATCGACCCGAGGTGCCGCAGACCGTGCAGACATCGGCGCCGGGCGCTGTCCGGCATCCGGAACACATCGGCCCGTCCGGAGTACGCACCGCGATCAGCCGGTGAATCCCGCAGCCGATGCACTCCGCGGAGGATTCGGGCAGCCGGTTCGTGCAGCTCTGGCAGAATCGGTCCCCGTTGGGACGCCGGAGCTCCAAATGGGCCGTGTCCCCGCATCCGTCGCAGACCGCCATATGCCCGGCCTTGTAGCAGGCGCGGCAGCACATCCGCCCGTTGAGTCGGTCCGGGAGCCTTCCGATCCGGCCGCAGTGCCCGCAGGCCAGGGCTCGCACCCGGGCGCCGAGACCACGCAGCCGCTCGTAGAACGTTGCGAACAAGACCGACGCCGCGGGCGGGTCGGCGATCCAGTTGACGCCGAACAACTCGCATTCCAGCGCGAGTCGCAACCTGCGATCCGCTTTCCATCCCTCGGTCGCGCTCAGCATCATGCTGAGAGTCCCGCCGGGAATCTGTTCGGCCACGAACCGATCCAGGCGCTCGTCGGCAACACCCTTCAGCGCACGCCAACAAGAGCGGCAGTACGCCCGGTCGCCTACCTGCGCGTGCCGCAACTGCCCATTCCGCTCACATTCGACGCAGTCGATCAGCACCGCCAGGCGTGCCCGCCCGCAGGCCTCGCAGATCCGGTCCAAGCCGTCCCGACGACTCAGCAGCACGACACGACCGCAGTGTGCGCAGCCCGGCGGGCGAACGGTTCTCGCGCCGGCGGCGGCGAGGTCGAGCAGGATGCGATCCAGCAGCCGCGGGATCCGCGTCGACCCCGAGAGCAGCATCCCCGGATCCTCGGTCAACTGTGCAAGCAGACGCCGCCCTGCGGGTTCCTGGAGGACCGTGCGGTCCACGACTCCCGCGATCACCTTCCGAGCAACCGTCTTCTCGACCTCCGTGATCGCTGCGACCAGGGCGTCGCGGACCTCGTCACCCATCCTTGGGGAGCACGCGCGCCCGCGGTGGGCGCAGGCCCTTCGCGCGCAGCATCGCCGCGCCGCGCGCGGGCTGGTCCTCACCGTCGGTGCCGGTCGCCGCCGCGGATGCCCCCAGGTCGACCTTGCGGACCAGCTCGTCCGCGCTGCACTCGAAGATGTCCATCAACGCGACCAGCACGTGCATATTCAGCCGTTCCGGCTTGTCCGTCGCTAACCGGTAGATCTGACTCGCCGACAATTCGATCCCACGCTCGCGCAGCAACGGCACCAGCTTCGACGTCGCGAAGATCCCCGACGCCGCCATCACCTCACGCAACCGCCACTCATACCCGATCACCTTCATCGGCCCCTCCTTCCTCCTGCGGCCGCAGCCGCCCCAACGCGTCCCGCATCATCTTGTTCGCGAAGTCGCCACTGACCCCGGTGTAGATCGACGTCGTTGACTGGTGCTGATGCCCGACCTGCCGCTGCACGAACACCGGATCAACCCCCTCCTCGATCAGATGCGTTACATAGCTATGGCGCAAAGCGTGCGGAGACAGCACCCGGTCGAACCCGAGATCTTCCCGATAGGCGGCGAACCGGTCCGATAGTTCCCGCGTGCGCAGCCTGGTGCCGCGCTCCGAAAACCACATCGCCCGCTCACCATCCGGCCGCATAAGTGGCCAGACGTTATCCAGATAGTCCTGCACCGCCTCCACCGCCCAGTCCCGCAACGTGACCACCGAGCGACGCTTGGGCGGGCCACCCTTGGACGCTTTTCCATAACGGACGTGCAGCATCCCGAACTCGCCGAACTCTGGCGCGTGCGCGTTGCGGTAGAAGTCGGTCACATCCAGATGGACCGCCTCGTTCGCCCGCAACCCCCACGCGTACATCACCCGCAGCAGCACCGCATCCCGATACGCCGGAAGTGCACCCTTGCGGCCACTCTCGAGGCACCGATCGACCTCCGAGTCGGCACGGTCAAACAACGCCTGCAACTCGGACCGGGTCAACGGTCGCCGCCCCGGCCGGCCTTCGTAGTTCTGCAGATGCCGGGTCGTGTTCCAGTCGTGACAGACCTGCACCGGGTGCGTCCCGAACCGCAGTTCACACTCCGCCGCCCACCCGTAGTGCTCCGATATCAAATACTCGCAGAACTGTCGTACAGCCTGCTGATAGCCGCGGATCGTCGACGGCGCCAAGTGCCGTACCGTCACCAGATCCAGCATCCACTCGTCGAACAAGCCCGCCGACCACAACCACGGCCACGAGCCTGCGTGCGCATGGAACTGCCGCACCGCGCGCACCGTTCCGGCCACATAGTCTTCGCGCAGCCCGCGCCCGCCCATCAGTTGCGCCCGCCAGCCCGTCACCATCGCCTCGAACACAGTCTCCTCGGCACGCAGGAACGAGATACCCGAGGCCAGATACAACCCCGCCACGCCATGCGCCACCAGCCCTGAAACCACCCGGATCGCTCCCATCAAACGCATACAACATGCATTAAACGCGAAGAATCGAATTGAAAGCAAATCGTACCCAGTCAGGAAGCGGCACCAACGATGTTCGCAGTACGATCAAGGTCACCTAGAGCCTGCAGGAATCTGCATCAGACGCAATAGGGCGCGCTTGTTGCCATCGTCGGTGCCCGCGCCGCGTCGGAATACGGCGAGCACGTGGCGGGAGAACTCGCATCTGGACTGGCCGAGGCCGGTGTCGCGGTCATCTCGGGCGCCGCGTACGGCATCGACGCCTCCGCACACCGGGCTGCGCTCGCTGCCGGAGGGACGACGCTGGCGGTACTCGCGGGCGGAGCAGATCGCTCCTACCCGGTCGGCAACACCACCCTGATCGACCGGATCGCAGAACACGGCGCGGTCGTGTCCGAAGCGCCGTGCGGCACGTCGCCGAGCAAGTGGCGCTTCCTGTCGCGCAACAGGGTGATTGCCGCGCTGTCCGATGTGACGATCGTCGTCGAAGCGGGCCGGCGCAGCGGTTCGCTCAATACCGCAGGCCACGCTGCGACGCTCGGCAGACCGCTCGGTGCGGTTCCGGGACCGGTCACGAGCGCTGGGTCGGCGGGTTGCCATCGGCTGCTGCGCGAATACGACGCGACGTGTGTGACCGGGCTCGACGACGTTCGCGAACTGCTCGGATTCGACGCAGGGCAGCCCGATCACGGCGGCGGACGCACTGACGACAGCACACGTGTGCTCGACGCGCTGTCCTCACGTACGGCTCGCACCGTGGACGAGATCGCGCGCCGTTGTGGGATGGCCCCCGACGAATGCGGCGGGCTGCTCGCACTGCTCGAGCTGGCAGGCGCCGCCGTGCGCGACGACGTCGGAGGGTGGCGGCGCTCCGGCGGCGCGCGTTGACGCGGTGCGCCTGCGTCGGCTGTCGGCTGAGCGCGGCATGCTGGTGGCATGCTGCTGCTGGACGCGATCGACGCCTACTGTGCGCACCTTGCGCGTGTACGCAGGCTCTCGCCCGCGACCGTGCGTGCGTACCGAGGCGATCTGAGCGACCTGGCCGATCACGTCGGACCGTTGGATGTCGGCGGCGTCGACCTCGAACATCTTCGCGACTGGCTCTGGCGAGCGACACAGCGTGGCGACGCTCGAAGCACGCTCGCGCGCCGGACGGCTGCGGTTCGCGGGTTCTTCGCGTGGTGCGTCGAGGAGGAGATCGTCCCGCTCGACCCCGCGCTGCGCCTGTCGGCGCCCAAACGCGGCCGCACCCTGCCGAAGGTCGCGACCGCAGCGACGATGTCGAACGTGCTCGATCATCTCCGGGTGCGGGCAGATGACGGCGATCCGGTCGCACTGCGGGATGCAGCGGTGCTCGAACTGCTCTACGGTGCCGCGATCCGCGTGTCTGAGCTCGTCGGACTCGACGTCGACGATCTCGACCGGACGCGCGGCACGGCGCGCGTGCTCGGGAAGGGCGGCAAGGAACGCGTCGTGCCGTTCGGGGCTCCTGCGGCCGCGGCACTGGATCACTACCTCGTTCGGGGTCGCCCGGCCCTCCGCAACGAGGGCGCGGCGGGCCGGGCGCTGTTCCTCGGCTCGCGCGGCGGGCGGCTCGGCACCCGTGCCGTGCACGACATCGTCACGCGCGTCCTGGGACCTGCGCTCGGTGAAACGGCGGTCGGACCGCACACGCTGCGCCACTCCGCAGCCACGCACCTGCTCGACGGCGGCGCCGATCTGCGCGCGGTTCAGGAGTTGCTCGGGCACGCCAGCCTGGGGACGACGCAGATTTACACGCACGTGAGCGCTGAAAAGCTGCAGACCGCCTACCGGCTGGCACATCCTCGCGCGTGAGGCGGGGGCCCCTCAGCAACACGGCAGCAGGACTGCGCGCACGCTCGCACCGTACATGCGCATCGGGTCGACGTACTCGCCGTGCAGTCGCAGGCCGAGATGGACGGTCCCTGCCGCTGAGTGGCCGCCGGTGGCGACGGTCGCGATGCGCATGCCCGGTTCGACCTGCGTGCCGACGTGCACGTCACTGAGCACCGGTTCCAGCGTGGTGACGAAGCCGTCCCCGTGGTCGATCGTCAGCAGCGGTCTGCCCGCAACCGCCCCGCTGAACGCGACCACGCCGGATGCCGGTGCGACAACCGGCGTTCCCACTGCGGCCGCGAGGTCGGCACCGCGGTGCCCCGGTCCGTAGCGATGAGCCGGAGCGCGGAACGGCTCGACGACGCGGCCATCGACCGGACGGACCCAGGACATGTGGGATGGGCTGTCCGCCGCGACCGGCCCAACCGCTGCCGTTGCGGGCACGACGCCGGCGAATGCGAACACAAACAGAACCACGAGCGTGACGCGAACAGGATTGCGCATGCCGATCAGTGTCGCGAACACGCCGGCATCGCACTCGAGCGCACCCCTGATCTGGGCAGAATCCGCACTCGACCGCGGCTGGGGAGGAGGCGGCGCGCTGATACACTGAAGACGCACCCCGCTCGTCGGGGTGACTACGCGTGCCCAGAGCAGGCGATCCCCGGATCGCGTGCGGCACCGCTCCCGAGGTCTCCCGCTGTGGCGGGAGCGGGCGCGGGCCGGGCACCAGGATCACCGCAATCGCGGCGAGAACAACCGAAATCGGCGTCATCGTGCGCCAGAACAGGAGAACGGCCATGGCCGTCGTCACCATTCGCCAGCTGCTCGACAGCGGCGTCCACTTCGGGCACCAGACCCGCCGCTGGAACCCGAAAGTCAAGCGCTTCATTCTGACGGAGCGCTCCGGCATCCACATCATCGACCTGCAGCAGTCGCTGTCGTACATCGACCGCGCCTACGAGTACGTCAAGGAGACGGTCGCCCACGGTGGCACCGTGCTGTTCGTCGGCACCAAGAAGCAGGCGCAGGAAGTCATCGCCGAGCAGGCGACCCGCGTCGGCCAGCCGTTCGTGAACCAGCGCTGGCTCGGCGGTCTGCTCACCAACTTCTCGACGGTCAGCAAGCGCCTCGCCCGCATGAAGGAGCTCGAGGAGCTCGACTTCGAGAACCCGGCCGAGAGCGGCTTCACGAAGAAGGAGCTCCTGCTCAAGAAGCGTGAGCTCGACAAGCTGCACAAGTCGCTCGGCGGTATCCGCAACCTGCAGAAGACGCCGTCGGCCATCTGGGTCGTCGACGCCAAGCGCGAGCACCTCGCCATCGACGAGGCCCGCAAGCTCGGCATCCCCGTCATCGGCATCCTCGACACGAACGCCGACCCCGACGAGTTCCAGTTCCCGATCCCCGGCAACGACGACGCGATCCGCTCGGTCAGCCTGCTGACGCGCATCATCGCGGACGCTGCGGCCGAGGGACTCATCCAGCGCCACAACCCGACGGACGAGTCGGCCGAGCCGCTGGCCGACTGGGAGCGCGAGCTGCTCGAGCAGGGCGGCGACGCGCCGGCCGCGGACGTCGCAGAGGTCGAGACCGCCGCGACGGAATCCGCAGCGGACGAGGCCGGTGCTGAGACCGCCGCTGAGGCGACCGAGGCCGTTGCCGACGCTCCCGCCGGCGAGGCCACCGAAGCCGAGGCTGAGAAGGCCGCGCAGTAATCACCCTTT